>NZ_JBDZDK010000014.1:0-94221 GCF_040049155.1 Sphingomonas silueang | reverse complement strand
GGCCCGCTCCCCCACCCGGCCACCCACGCAAGTATCCTGATGGGTGGCCGGGTGGGGGAGCGGGCCGGTACCGCATCCACGCAAGTGGATCAAACACCTAGCCCTCGAACGGGCGGACGGATTCGCGTTCGATCAGTTGGTGGTCGTGCGCCACCGCCGGGGGGACCGCGTTGCCCGCGAACTGATCGAGCAGCAGCATGGTGGCGCTGACCGCCATGTCGTACACCGGCTGGCGCACGGTGGTGACGCGCGGCCACGCGATGCGCGCGATCTCCGAATCGTCGAAGCCCGCGATCGAAAGCGCGTGCGGCACGTCGATCCCCATCTCGCGCGCGGCCATCAGCGCGCCGACCGCCATGTCGTCGTTCTGCGCGAGGATCGCGCTCGGCCGTTCCGCCCGGTCGAGCAGGATGCGCGCGGCGGCGAAGCCGGAATCGAAGGTGAACTTGCCCTGCGCCACCAGCGCAGGATCGATCGCGACCCCGGCGGCGGCGAAGGCGCGCTCGAAGCCCGCCATACGCTGCTCGGTCGCGCTGTGCGTCGCATCGCCAAGGATGATCGCGACGCGGCGATGGCCCTGCGCCAGCACATGGCGGGCGATATCCTCCGCCGCGACCTCGTCGTTCAGGGTCACGCCGGGGCCGATCTCTTCCCACGCGGTCGGCGCGATGCGGGCGAAGGGCATGCCGATGCCGGTCAGCTCGTCGAGGATGCGGCGGTTGTTGGACGCGGGCGGGGCGAGCACCACCCCGTCGACCGCCGCCGAGCGCAGCATCCCCACCACCTCGTCGGCATGTTCGGCGATCGAGCGGACGGGGAGGACGACCAGCTGGTACGGCTCGCCGCGCAGCCGGTCGAGCACGCCCATCTGCAACTCGACCGTGTAGCTGGGCGAGGGGTTCTCGTAGACGAGGCCGATCAGGTGCGACCGCTGCCGCGCCAGCCCCTGCGCCATGACGTTGGGGTGATAGTCGAGTTCGCGCACCGCCGCGCGGACGCGATCGCGCACCGCTTCCTTCACATGCGGTTCGCCGTTGAGCACGCGCGAGACGGTCTTGGTCGAGACACCGGCATGTGCTGCCACTTCGACGATGGTGATGCGCTTGGGACCGCGCGACCTTGGGGGCTGCATGGGGGCATGTCAGGCATGGCGAAAGCACATGTCAACCGCTGCCATGGGTGACGAAGGGCTGATGCCGCTGATATGGCACGGGCCGACGGAGGTGGTGCGTGAAGATATTGCTGGTCGAGGACGATGCCGAAATGGCGGGCTATATCACCAAGGGGCTGGGCGAGGCGGGGTTCGTGGTCGACCGCGCCGCCAACGGCCGCGACGGGTTGTTCCACGCGATCGACGGCGGCTATGACTGTATCGTCATGGACCGGATGCTGCCGCAGATGGACGGGATGGCGACGATCGCGGCGATGCGCGCGGCGGGGGTGACGACGCCGGTACTGATCCTCTCCGCGATGGGCACGCCCGACGACCGGGTGGCGGGGCTGACCAGCGGCGCGGACGATTATCTGACCAAGCCGTTCGTGTTCGCCGAGCTGCTGGCGCGCATCCGCCTGCTGCTCCGGCGCGGCACGGGTGGGGCGCAGCCGGTCGAGACGAAGCTCCACTGCGAGGATCTGGAGATGGACCTGCTGGCGCGGCGGGTGAAGCGGGGCGAGCGCGTCATCGACCTGCAACCGCGCGAGTTCCGGCTGCTCGAATATCTGCTGCGCCATGCCGGACAGGTGGTGACGCGCACCATGTTGCTGGAGGGCGTGTGGGATTACCACTTCGACCCCGGCAGCAACGTGACCGACGTGCACATCAGCCGGTTGCGCCGCAAGATCGACGACGGGCACGACCGCCGCCTGCTGCATACCGTGCGCGGGTCGGGCTACAAGCTGGGGGGCGAATCCTGATCGGGCGGTCGGCCACGCTGCGCTTCGCCGCGCTGGTGTTCGCGCTCCAGATCGCGGGCGCGGGCGCGGTGCTGCTGACGGTGCGGCAGATCACGACCGACCGGCTGACGGAGGCGGCGACCGGCGAGGCGGAGCACGCGCGCGCCATGCTGCTCGATGCATGGAGCGAGCGCGGGCAGGCCGGGTTGCGGCGGGCGGTGCTGGCGCGGCTCGACCGCAGCGACCGGCCGCAGTCGGTGGTGCTGCTGACCGACGGGGCGGGGCGGGTGCTGGCGGGCAATGTGCCGCGCTGGCCGGAGGGCATCGATCCCGGCCCGGCGGCGACGATCGAGATCGCGCGGATCGACCGCGCGGTCCCCGAGCGGATGCGGGTGATCGCCACCCGCCTGTCCGACGGATCGCGGCTGCTGACCGGCCATGTGATCGAGGGCGAGCTGGCGTTCGTCGGCGCGATGGAAGCGGCGATGGCGGCGGCGATGGTCGTGGCGCTGCTGCTGGCGGCGATCGCGGGATGGGTCGCGGCGCGAATGATTGCGCAGCGGCTGCGCCGGACCGTCGAGACGGCGGCGGCGGTGGCGGCGGGCGACCTCGACCGGCGCGTCGTGCTGGAGGGCGGCGACGATGCGTTCGAGGCGCTGGGCGCGGCGGTGAACGCGATGCTCGACCGGATCGCGGGGCTGGTGGCCGAGCTGAAGATGGCGACCGACGCGCTGGCGCACGACCTGCGATCCCCGCTCACCCGGCTGCGCGCGACGCTGGAGCGCGCGCTGGCGGCGGCGGACAGCGAGGAGGGGCGCGTGGCGGTGCTGCGCGCGATGGACGAGGGGGAGCGGCTGCTCGGCATGCTCGACACCGCGTTGCGCATCACCCGTGCCGAGGCAGGGATCGGGCGCGAGGCGTTCGTACCGACCGACCTGACCGCGCTGGTCGCCGAGGTGGCCGAACTGTTCGAGCCGCTGGCCGAGGACCGGGGGATGACGCTGGTTGCGGTGGCAGGGCCGCCGCTTATCGTGTCGGCGCACCGCGAGATGATCGGACAGGCGGTGGCAAATCTGGTCGACAACGCATTGAAATACGGCGCGGGCGCAGTGTCGCTCGCCGTCGAGGCGGTGCCGGGCGGGGCGGCGATCACGGTGCGGGATGACGGCCCCGGCATCCCGCCCGACCGGCATGCGGAAGCGCTCCGGCGCTTCGGACGGCTGGATGCGGCGCGGCAGGAAGCGGGTGCGGGGCTCGGGCTGTCGCTGGTGGCGGCGGTGGCGCATCTGCATGGCGGTACGCTGTCGTTCGGCGACAACCGGCCGGGGCTGGTCGTGCGGATGACGGTTATGGGGTAGGTCGGATCGACGGTCGGGCTACTCCCCTCCCTTCCAGGGAGGGGAGCATTGCCACGCTCTCAGCGCCCCCCTCACGCCGCCTGTACGCTCCCCGTCCGCTCCAGCTTGCCCCAGCCGACGACGAACCCGCCGATGGCAGAGGCGATCGCGCGGAGCACCACCCAGTACATGATCTGGCGGTACACCAGCCGCTGCGCGACCAGCAGGTGGGCCGGATAACGCGCCTTGTTCCCGTCGAGGCGATAGGCGACCCACCCGCAAGCCACGTCGATCGCGGTGAAGGCGACCCAGTACAGCCCCATCGTCCCCACGTCGCCGCTGGTCTGCGCCCAGCCGTGCTGCACGACACGGACGATCGTGCCGACGATCGACAGCAGCAGCGCAAGGTCGATCAGCGGCGAGATGGCGGCGAAGGCGATCTGGAACAGCCACGCCTGCGGCAGGCCGATCCGCGCGAGGCCGCGGGGCCGCCCGGTGCGCAGGATCGCGCGGTGCTTCCACAGGCATTGCAGCGTGCCGAACGCCCAGCGATAGCGCTGCCTGGCCAGCGCCCTGAAGCTCTCGGGCGCTTCGGTCCACGCGACGGCGTTCGGGTCATAGGTGACGCGCCACCCGGCGCGCTGGATCGCGATGGTCAGGTCCTGATCCTCGGCCAGCGTGTTCTCCGGATAGCCGCCGACCGCGTCGAGCGCCGCGCGCCGCCATGCGCCGACCGCGCCGGGCACCACCGTCATCGCATCGAACCCGGCCAGCGCGCGGCGTTCGAGGTTCTGCGCGGTGATATATTCGACCGCCTGCCAGCGGGTGACGAGGTTCACCCGGTTGCCGACCCGCGCATCGCCCGCGACCGCGCCCAGCTTCGGATCGGCGAACCACCGCGCGAGGCGGGCGATGGTCAGCGGCTCGAACTGGGTATCGGCGTCGAGCGCGATGACGATCTCGCCGGTCGCATGGGTCAGCGCATGGTTCAGCGCCGCCGCCTTGCCCCCGTTCCTGAGCGTCAGCAGCAGGACGCGGGGATCGTCGGCGAACTGCGCGCGCACGATCGCACTGGTTGCGTCCTTTGAACCATCGTCGGCAACGATGACCTGCAAGTCGCTGTATTCGCTGGCCAGCACCCGCGCGACCGAGGCGGCGATCACCCGTTCCTCATTATATGCCGGGATGATGACCGAGACGGTCGGGCGGTAGTCGGGCGGGGTCGGGCGTTCGCGCCGCGACTGACCCCATGCGAGCACCGCCATCAGCACCGCCCGCGCCATGCCGAGCGCGATGGCGAGGTAGAACAGCCACGCCAGCGCGATCGAGACGACCGCCAGCACGACGAAGATCGCCACGTCGGTCCGCACCGCCAGCAGGTCGCGGCCCGTCACCTTGGGCATCGCCACCGCCTGCGGCACGCCGACCAGCTGCGACGCGGTGACGAAGTGATAGCCGCGCGCCCGCAGCGTGGCGATGATGCGCGGGAGCGCCGCCAATGTCTGCGCCCGGTCGCCGCCGCCGTCGTGGAGCAGCACGACGTTGCCCGCATTCTCCGGCGCCGCCGCCGCGATCTGGTTCACGACCTGCGTCACGATCGCGTCGGTGCCGGGCCGCTGCCAGTCGTTGGGATCGACGTGCAGCCCGACGACGGTATAGCCCAGCTGCTGCGCGAGCAGCGCGGGCGCGATCTCGTCCATGGTCGTCGGTTCGGCGTCGCCGAAATAGGGCGCGCGGAACAGCGTGGTCGACCGCCCGGTATAGGCCTCGATCAGCCGCTGGGTGGCGTTGAGTTCCAGCTTGGTCGTCCGCTCGCCGGTGGTGGCGAGATTGGGGTGGGTGTAGCTGTGGTTGCCGATCTCGTCGCCGTCCGCGACCATCCGCCCAAGCAGTTGCGGATGTTCGAGCGCATTCTCGCCGACGACGAAGAAGGTGGCCGGAACCTTCGCCTTTTCCAGCACGTCGAGGATCGGCGGAGTCCAGCTGGCGTCCGGACCGTCGTCGAAGGTCAGCGCGATCGCCCTGGGGTCCGCAGCGCCGGTGCGCTGGACGACATAGGGGGTGGGGAGCGTGCGATACGCCTCGTCGGCGATCAGCCCGTCGCGGTCGAAGCGCAGGTCGCGCCGCCCCTCGGTCGGGCGGGCGGTGATCTTCAGGATTTCGCCGCTGCCCTCGACATCGACGTTGAGCGCGGTGTGCAGCGCGTCGAGCCGGGGCACCTTGGCGGGGGTGCGGAAGGCGGCGAGATCGTTCCAGAAGCCCGCATCCTCGCTGCCCAGCCGCCACAGCGCGACATCGTCGAGGCCGAGCTTGCGCAGCGCCGCCATCTGGTTCCAGCTGGTCGCGGCGTCGAGCATCCACACCTGATGGTGCGTGCCCCCTTCGTCGTCATAGGCGAAGCCGGCGTTGCCGCTCGCCCGGTCGAAGCCGATCCGGGCACCGGCGTCGTGCGCGGCCAGCCATGCCTCCTCGATCGACAGCGCGTCGGCGGCGCCGCCGTGCCAGTCATAGCCGTAGCTGCCGAGCGCGACGGTCAGCTTGTCGCGACCCACCTTGCGTAGCGCGGATTCGACCTGGGTCAGGAACCATGGCTGCGACGCGATCGGGCCCGGCGTGCCGCTTTCCCAATGCTCGTCATAGGCCATCAGCATCACCCGGTCGGTGACGCGGGCGAGCTTGGCGAGATCCCAGTCGCCGTCGCCCGCAGGGGCGGTGACGGCCAGTTGCGTGCCGACGGGCAGCGCCGCCTTCAGCCGGGCGAGGAAGGCGGGATAGCGCGCGACGGCGGCGGCGGGCAGGCTTTCGTAATCCATCACGAGACCGCCGGCGTGGGCCTGCGCGACATAGCTGGCCAGCGCGGCGATCAGCTGGCGCTGCTGCACCGGATCGGCGAGCATCGCAGCGGTGCCGGTGCCATCCCATTGTTCGTTGGCGATGTTCTGGACCATCGGCACGAGGCGCGGCGCGTGGGGCGTGGTGGCGATGAAATGGTTCAGTTCGCGGTCCTGCACCACACTCAGCTTCGTGCCCTGCACCGTCACCAGCGCGGGCACCACCCAGTCGAGCCGGCCGGCGTGGGCGCGCAGCGAATCGATGCCGCCCGCGGTGTCGGGCGCGTAGAAGCCGATCGTCATCGGCGATCCGGGCGACGGTGCGGCGCGGCGCGGCAGCCAGCGGGCGTTGCGGGCATATTTGTCGCCCGACGGCGCGAACGCCTCGCCATGCCGCCGCGCGAACGGCAGCGGGAGCCCCAGCGAGCGCGGGGTCAGCACCAGCGTCGTCGCGAACGCCAGCGCCGCCAGCAGCACCGCGACGATCAGCAGCGCCACCCCCCGCCGCGCGAAGCGCCCGCGCCGTCCGGTGGGATCGAAGAAAATCGGTTTGCTCAACGTCGCTACCCTCATGCAGTCGGGGCCACGCGCTACGCCGCAGCGTCAGGCAGGGCGGTGAGCGGAAGATGAAGGTTTCGTCACGCGGTGGGCGTTCGGCTTCTCCCCTCCCTTGTCAGGGAGGGGAGCGATGCACGGCTGCTACCCGAACACCACCGTGCGGTGGCCGTTCAGGAACACCCGCCGCTCCGCGACCCAGCGGACCGCGCGGGCGAGCACCTGCGCCTCGATATCGCGGCCGATGCGGATCAGGTCGGCCTCGGTCGCGCGGTGGTCGACCCGCTCGACCGCCTGCTCGATGATCGGGCCTTCGTCGAGGTCGTGGGTGACATAGTGCGCCGTCGCGCCGATCAGCTTGACGCCACGGTCGTGCGCGCGGGCATAGGGACGGGCGCCCTTGAAGCTGGGCAGGAAGCTGTGGTGGATGTTGATGCACCGCCCCGACAGCGCGTGGGCGAGGGCGGGGCCAAGCACCTGCATGTAGCGGGCGAGCACCAGCAGGTCGGCGCCGCTGTCCTGCACCACCGCCAGCAGTGCCGCTTCCTGCGCGGCACGGTCGCCGTCCACGATCGGCAGGTGGTGATACGGCACGCCGTGCCATTCGGTCAGCGCGCGCAGGTGATCGTGGTTCGAGACGACCGCCACGATATCGACCGGCAGGTCGCCCGATTTCCAGCGGTGGAGCAGGTCGTTCAGGCAATGGCTGCCCTTCGACACCGCGATCACGATCCGCATCCGCGCGTCCGCCGGATCGATCGACCAGTCGAACCCGAAGCGTTCGGCGATCGGCGCGAACCCCGCGCGCAGGGTTTCGGTGGCGGTTGGAAAGGCGGGACCGGCACCGTGGAACGCCACGCGCAGGAAGAAGCGACCTGCCTCGAGGTCGGCATATTGCTGGCTGTCGAGGATGAACCCGTCGATCGCCGCCAGATGCCCGCTGACCGCCGCGACGATGCCGATCCGGTCGGCGCAGGACAGGGTGAGCACATGCGGCGGCATCACGTCCTGCCTTCCACCGGGATCGTCGGGAACCCGACTGGAGGCGCGACCGGGAATCGAACCCGGGTGCAAGGATTTGCAGTCCTCTGCGTCACCACTCCGCCATCGCGCCTCGATGTCGTGGGAGGCGGGCAATTGCGCGTACCGCCGCCGCCTGTCAACCGCGCATGCACAAAATATACGCCCCGCCTCGCTTGGCGAGCATGCCGCAGCGCGATAGACAGGCCCGAACCTGCGCGATGTGTATTGCGCACCTAAAACAGTTGTGCGACAGGATGGCCATCATGACCGAAGCGACCCGTTCCCCGTCCGAATTTGCCGCGATGCGCCACGCGATGGTCGTCAGCCAGCTGCGCACCAGCGCGGTGAGCGACCCGCGCGTGGTCGAGGCGATGGGCGACGTGCCGCGCGAGGCGTTCGTGCCCGCCGCACAGGCCGCCGTCGCCTATCGCGACGCGCCGCTGCCGCTGGGGGGCGGTCGCGCGGTCAATCCGCCGCTCATCACCGGGCGGCTGCTGACCGCCGCCGAGATATTGTCGAGCGACCGGCTGCTCGTGGTCGGCGCCGCGCGCGGCTATGCCGCCGCCGTCGCCGCGCGGCTGGCGGGATCGGTCGTCGCGCTCGAGGAGGATGCCGACATGGTCGCCGCCGCGCGCGACGCGATCGCCGATGCGAAGGTCACGCTGGTCGAGGGGCCGCTGAAGGACGGCTGGGCCGCCGCCGCGCCCTATGACGTGATCCTGATCGACGGCGCGGTCGAGACCGTGCCGCAGGCGATCGTCGACCAGCTGGCGCCGGGCGGGCGGCTCGTCACGGGCCTCGTCGACCGCGGCGTCACCCGGGTGGCGCTGGGGCGCCGGACCGAAGGCGGCTTCGGCCTCGTCGATTTCGCCGATCTCGACTGCGTGATCCTGCCGGGGTTCGCCCGGCCCAAGACGTTCCAGTTCGCAAGGTAGTAGGAAGCATGATGCGGGGGGGTAGATTCGCGGCGGGGGCCGCACTGGCTATGGTACTGGCGGCACCGGCAAGCGCCGAGACGCTGCGCGAGGCGCTGGCCCGGGCGTACGCCACCAACCCGCAGCTGACCGGGGCGCGCGCCAACCTGCGCGCCGCCGACGAGACGGTGCCGATCGCCCGGTCGCAGGGGCTGCCGCAGGTGACGGCGCAGGCGACCGCCACCGAACAGCTGCTCAACACCCAGACGCGCGGGCTTGCCCAGGCGCCGCGCATCGGCCAGGCGCAGGCGACCGCCTCGCTGCCGCTCTATGCCGGGGGTGCGGTGAAGAACGGCGTGCGCGCCGCCGACGCCCGCGTGGCGCAGGGCCGCGCCAGCCTGCGCAGTACCGAGGCCAATGTCTTCACCCAGGTCGTTGCGGCATACAACGATGTGCTGCGCGACGAGGCGATCGTGCGGCTGAACCAGCAGAACGTCAGCGTGCTGCAGGTCAACCTGCGCGCGTCGAACGACCGGTTCCAGGTGGGCGACCTGACCCGGACCGACGTGGCGCAGTCCGAGGCGCGGCTGGCGCAGGCGCAGGCGCAGTTGCAGCAGGCCGAGGCGAACCTCGTGACCAGCCGCGAGAATTATGTCGAGGTGACGGGCGCCCCCGCCGGGCGGCTCGATCCACCGCCGGGGCTGCCCAACCTGCCCGCCGATCCGAACGGCGCGGTGCGGGTGGCGGTGGCCAACAACCCCGCGCTGGTCGCGGCGCAGCGGGCGAGCGACGCGGCGGGGTTCGACGTGAAGGTCGCGCGCGCCGACCGGCTGCCGCAGGTGGGGGCGTTCGTCACCGGCAGCTACACCAGCTTCCTCGGTTCGGCGCAGTCGATCAACGGCATCGTGCTGCAACAGGACGGCGGGCAGGCGCAGGGCGGCGTGCGCATGACGCTGCCGCTGTATCAGGGCGGTCGCCCCGCCGCGCAGATCCGCCGGGCACAGGCGCTGGAGGGCGTCGCGATCGAGCAGGTCACGCAGACCGAGCGCGCGGTCGTCTCCGACGCGCGCTCCGCCTTTGCCGCGTGGCAGTCGGCGCTGCGGGTGATCCAGTCGTCCGAGGTGCAGATCGCCGCCAACAAGCTGTCGCTGGAGGGCGTGCGCGCCGAGAACAGCGTCGGTACCCGCACCATCCTCGACATTCTCGATGCCGAGCAGGAACTGCTGAACTCGCAGGTGCAGCTGGTGTCGGCCCGCCGCGACGCCTATGTCGCGGGCTTCGCGCTGCTGGCGGCGATGGGCCGGGCGGAGGCGCGCGACCTGGGGCTGGACGGCGGCGCGCTGTACGATCCGGTCGCGAACTATGACCGGGTACGGGGCAAGAGCTGGGACTGGAGCGACGATCCCGCGCCGGTGCCGGTGGCGCCGGGCACCGTCAACACGCCCGCGCAGACCCCGGTCGTGACGCGCGAGCTCGATCCCGCGTTGCAGCGCACCGCCAATCCCTATACCCCGACCGAAGGGCTCGACGCGCCGGACCGGCGGCGTGGGGCCGAAGGGGCGGCAGCGGGCGTTGACACGTCGACTCCCAGGCCCGACAACTGATCGTTCTAACAGGGTAGTACAGGCATGAGGGTCGCGATGGGGGATGTCGGAGCGGAGACGTCGATGGAAGACATTCTGTCCTCGATCAAGCGCATCATCGCCGAGGAAGGCGACGGATCGGCGCAGGCGCTGCGCGGGCGCAAGGCGATCCGCCCGAGCACGCGCGACATCGACGACCGCGACGACATCCTCGAGCTGAACCACAGCGTCGCCGCGCCGCCGCCGCCCGCGCCGGTCGAGGCACCGCGGGTCGAGCCGGTCCGTGCCGAAGCGCCGCCTGCCGAGCCGGTGGCGGTCGCCCCGCCCGAGCCTGCGCCGGTTCCGCCCGCGCCCGCCCCGCGCGTGGACGCCGCGATCGTCTCCGAGCGTGCCGCCGAAGCGAGCCGGGGCGCGCTCGACCAGCTGTCGCGGATGCTGGTGAAGCCCGAGACGCCGGGCGCCGATTCGCTCGAAGGGCTGGTGCGCGAGATGCTCCGCCCGATGCTGCGCGACTGGCTCGACGCCAAGCTGCCCGGCATCGTCGAGGAAATGGTGGCGAAGGAAATCGCGCGCATCAGCGGGCGTTGAGGCTGGCGTCACGTCGGTCAGGAAAGAAGGTTTTTCACGCGAAGACGCGAAGAAGGGCCGGAAGATAGATTTTCGCGCAGAGGCGCAGAGGGCGCAGAGGCGTTGCTCGCGCTGCCGCCGCAGCCTGTCCGGCGCAGCCTCTGACATCATGGTTGCCGGTTTGGACAAGGCCGCTGGCGCGCCAGGCGGTTGCGGCGACCGCATCCTCTCTGCGCCTCTGCGTCTCTGCGCGAAAACTTCCTGCTTCTTCGCGTCTTCGCGCCTTCGCGTGAACCAACCTACTTCGCCACCCCCGCGCCCCTTGCAAGACCGCACCATCCGCGCCATGCGGCAGGGCATGAGCGAACTGCCCAAGACCTTCGACCCCGCCGCCATCGAGGCGCGCTGGTATCCGCATTGGGAACAGGCCGGCCTGTTCCGTCCCGAACGCCCGGGTGCGCAGCCATGGACGATCGTGAACCCGCCGCCCAACGTGACGGGCAGCCTGCACATCGGCCATGCGCTGGACAACACGCTCCAGGACATCCTCGTCCGCCATGCGCGGTTGCAGGGCAAGGACGCGCGCTGGGTGGTCGGCACCGACCATGCGGGCATCGCGACGCAGATGGTGGTCGAGCGCAAGATGGCGGCCGACGGGCAGCAGCGCACCGACTTCGCCCGCGACGATTTCGTCGCCAAGGTGTGGGAATGGAAGGCCGAATCCGGCGGCACGATCACCGGGCAGCTGCGGCGGCTGGGCTGTTCGATGGACTGGGCCAACGAACGCTTCACCATGGACGAGGGCTTCACCGCCGCCGTCCTGAAAGTGTTCGTGCAGCTCTATCGCGAGGGGCTGCTGTACCGCGACAAGCGGCTGGTGAACTGGGACCCCGGCCTCGGCACCGCGATCAGCGATCTGGAGGTCGAGACGCGCGAGGTGCAGGGCAGTTTCTGGCAGCTGCGCTACCCGCTGGCGGACGGCAGCGGCTTCATCGAGGTCGCGACGACGCGGCCCGAGACGATGCTGGCCGACATGGCGGTGGCGGTGCATCCGACCGACGAACGCTATGCGGCAGTGGTCGGCAAGCAGGTGCGGCTGCCGATCACCGGGCGGCTCATTCCGATCGTCGCGGACGAGCATGCCGACCCCGAACTGGGGTCGGGCGCGGTCAAGATCACGCCGGGGCACGACTTCAACGACTTCGAGGTCGGCAAGCGCGCCGGGTTCCGGGCGGCGGACATGCTCAACATGCTCGATGCCGAGGCGCGGGTGTGCCAGACGGCGGACGGGCTGATCCCGGCGGAATATGTCGGGATGGAACGCTTCACTGCGCGCAAGGCGGTGGTCGCGGCGCTGAAGGAACAGGGGTTCCTCGTGCCGTACGTCGACAAGGACGGCGCGGAGCACGACGCCGAGCCGCGCAAGATCCAGACGCCCTATGGCGACCGCTCGGGCGTGGTGATCGAGCCGTGGCTGACCGACCAATGGTATGTCGACGCGGCGACGCTGGCGAAACCGGCGATCGAGGCGGTGCGATCGGGCGCGGTCAAGATCGTGCCCAAGTCGTGGGAAAAGACGTACTTCAACTGGATGGAGAACATCCAGCCGTGGTGCGTCTCGCGCCAGCTGTGGTGGGGGCATCGCATCCCGGCGTGGTTCGCCGACGACGGGCGGGTGTTCGTCGCCGAAACCTATGCCGAGGCCCAGGCCGAGGCGGGCGAGGGCGTCGTGCTGCGGCAGGACGAGGATGTGCTCGATACGTGGTTCTCTTCCGCGCTGTGGCCGTTCGCGACGCTGGGGTGGCCGGAGAACGGCGATCCGACGCTCGGCGGGCGCTACAGCAACGACGTGCTGATCTCCGGGTTCGACATCCTGTTCTTCTGGGATGCGCGGATGCTGATGCAGGGCTTGCACTTCATGAAAGAAGTGCCGTTCAAGACCTTGTATCTCCACGGCCTCGTCCGCGCCGCGGACGGCGCGAAGATGTCCAAGTCCAAAGGCAATACCGTCGATCCGCTGGGGCTGATCGATGCGTACGGCGCCGATGCGCTGCGCTTCTTCATGGCGGCGATGGAGAGCCAGGGCCGCGACATCAAGATGGATGAGAAGCGGGTCGAGGGCTATCGCAACTTCGCGACCAAGCTGTGGAACGCCGCACGCTTCGCCCAGGCCAACGGGATCGGCGCGTCGGCCACGCTGGAGCCGCCGACGGCCGAGCTGGCGGTCAACCGCTGGATCGTCGCCGAGACGATCGAGACGGTGCAGGCACTGGACCTCGCACTCGCCGACCTGCGCTTCGACGGGGCGGCGAACACCGTCTATCAGTTCGTGTGGAGTCGGTTCTGCGACTGGTATCTCGAACTCATCAAGCCGGTGTTGCAGGGCGGGACCGAAGGCGGGGAGGAGACGCGCGCGGTCGCGGGCTGGGTGCTCGACCAGATCCTCGTGATGCTCCACCCGTTCATGCCGTTCATCACCGAGGAACTGTGGCACGCGCTCGGAGAGCGGTCGAACGACCTGATCGTCGCGCGCTGGCCGATGGCGGATGCGCGGGCGATCGATCCGGCGGCACGGGCCGAGATCGACTGGCTGATCCGGCTGGTGAGCGAAATCCGCGCGGCGCGGACCGAACTGAACGTGCCGCCCGGCGCGCGGCTGCCGCTGTATGTCCGCGATGCGTCGGCGGAAACGGTCGCGCGGCTGGACGCGCAGGCGGCGGTGCTGGCGCGGCTTGCCCGCGTCGACCGGGCGGACGGCGAGGCACCGGCGGGCGGCGCGCTCCAGATCGTGGTCGACGAGGCGACCTTCGTCCTGCCGCTGGGTGAGGTGATCGACCTCGACGCCGAACGCGCCCGCCTGACCAAGGCGATCGCGGCGACCGAGAAGGAGCGCGACGCGCTGGCCGGGCGGCTCAGCAATGCGAGCTTCGTCGAGCGGGCCAAGCCGGAAGCGGTGGAGAAGGCGCGCGCGGATCATGCCGACAAGATGGCCGAGGCCGCGCGGCTGCATGCGGCACTGGGGCGATTGGGGTAGCGTTCGTCGATCCGGCGGCGGGAGTTCGGATGCGCTGGTCTGACGGCAGGATGCGCAGCCGTTGCGTATATGGATTCCCGCCTTCGCGGGAATGACGGGGATTTGTGGGACGCAACCCCCACCCGGTCCTTCCCGTCATTCCGGCGCAGGCCGGAATCCATTGTGTCGGGTGCTCGCGATGGACGTGCTGCCGTCGCCCCGTCCATGGATTCCGGCCTTCGCCGGAATGACGAAGGGAGCGGCAACTACCGCGCGTCGGCCGGCGCGATCACCTCGATGATGCCTGCCGCGATCTTGGCGGTCGCGGGGGTTTTCGCCAGCACCTCGCCGTCGATCGAGATCGGGAGCGGCGGGACGGTTTCGATCCGCAGTTCCTTGCCGTGGAACGACACGGTATCCACCCGCCGCGAATCGAGCCGGAAGAAGCCCGCCGCCCAGTTGCGCACGAGGCTGCGCTTGCCCTTGCCGGTCACGACCTGGACGATGATCTCGCCGCTGTCGAGCCGCGCTTCCTCGACCAGTTCGGTGCCGCCGTGGAAGCGCCCGTTCGAGACGCGCACCTCGGTCGCCATCAGCCGCTGGCGGAAATCGCCGTTGGTGACGATCAGCTCGAACGGCTCGAAGCGAAGGAACTGGAGCGAGGCCCATGTCAGATAGCCGACCCGTCCGAACACGCGCTTGACCCCGTGCGGAATGGTCTGCGCGATCAGCGGCGACAGGCCGATCGCCGCGCAATTCGCGTAATAGTCGCCGTCGATCATGCCGAGGTCGATCCGCCGCGGCACGCCGGTGCGCAGCACGTCCACCGCGCCGGGAATGTCGAGCGGGATGCCGAGCGTGCGGCAGAAGCTGTTGGCGGTGCCGAACGGCAGCACGCCCAGCATCACGTCATGTCCCAGCAGATAATCGACGAGGCTGCTGATCGTCCCGTCGCCGCCGCCGAGCACCACGAGGTCGGGCTTGCGCGACAGCGCCTCCTTCAGCCGGGGGACGAGCTGTTCCGGGTCTTCCACCGCATGCGCGTCCACCTCGAACGGCAGGCCGCGCATGGCGGCACAGGCCTCGGCGAACTGCGCCTGGCCTTTGCGCGACTTCGCGTTGACGATCATGGCGGCGGATCGGATCGGCTTCATGCGTTCGGTAACGCTCCGTAACGAAAATCGACGCAACGACTTTCGGTTGATCCGGCATGGCGCATGGCCCACAAGTCGCCCCATGTCCGCCGCTTATCCCGCGCTTCGCCTGCGCCGCACCCGCGCGTCCGACTGGAGCCGCCGCCTCCATGCCGAAACGCAGCTTACCCCCGCCGACCTGATCTGGCCGCTGTTCGTGACCGAGGGCGAGGATACGCCGGTCGCGCAGCTGCCGGGCGTCACCCGCTGGACGTTGCCGTCGCTCGTCCAGCGGGCGCGGGAGGCGCGTGACCTGGGCATCCCGGTGCTGGCGCTGTTCCCCAATACGCCGCGCGAGCTGCGCAGCGACGACGGGGCGGAGGCCTATAATCCCGACAATCTGATGTGCCGCGCGATCCGCGCGATCAAGGATGCGGTGCCCGACATCGGCGTGCTGACCGACGTGGCGCTCGACCCCTATACCACCCACGGCCATGACGGGATCGTGGACGATACGGGCTATGTGCTCAACGACGTGACGGCGGACGCGCTGGTGCGGCAGGCGCTGGTACAGGCCGAAGCGGGCAGCGACATCATCGCCCCGTCGGACATGATGGACGGGCGCATCGGACGCATCCGGCATGCGCTGGAGGGCGGCGGCCATATCAATGTGCAGATCATGGCCTATGCCGCGAAGTACGCCAGCGCCTTCTATGGCCCGTTCCGCGACGCGGTGGGGACGCACGGGCTGCTGAAGGGCGACAAGAAGACCTATCAGATGGACCCGGCCAATCACGAGGAGGCGCTGCGCGAGGTCGCGCTCGACCTGGCGGAAGGGGCGGACAGCGTGATGGTGAAGCCGGGGCTGCCCTATCTCGACATCGTGACGCGGGTGAAGGCCGAGTTCCGCGTGCCCGTCTTCGCCTATCAGGTGTCGGGCGAATATGCGATGATCGAGGCCACGGCGGCGGTCGGCGCGGGGGATCGCGACGCGCTGGTGCTGGAAACGCTGATGGCGTTCCGGCGCGCCGGGGCGAGCGGGGTGCTGACCTATCATGCGGCGCATGCGGCGCGATTGCTCGCATCGTGATCGACACCGAACGGCTGACCTTACGCCGCTGGGAAGAGCGCGATCGCCCGATATTGTATCGCCACTGCGCCGACCCGGAGGTGATGCGGCATTTTCCCGCGCTGCTGACGCCCGCGGAGGTGGATGCGGCGATCGAGCGGCAGAACGGGTTCCTCGCGACCCACGGCTATTGCTTCTGGGTGGTCGAGGCGCGGGCGAGTGGCGAGATGATCGGCTTCTGCGGCCTGAAGCCCGGTGCCGAGGGAACCCCGCTGGAAGGATCGGTCGAGATCGGCTGGCGCTTCGGCAAGGAGCATTGGGGGCAGGGCTTCGCGCGCGAGGCGGCGGAGGCGAGCCTCGCATGGGGGTTCGGCAACCTCGACGTGCCGCGGATCGGCGCGATCACCGGCCCGGCCAATACCCGTAGCTGGGGGCTGATGGAGCGGATCGGCATGACCCGTTCGCTGCACGAGGATTTCGACCACCCCGCCGTCCCCGACGATAGCCCGCTCAAGCGCCACATCACCTACTGGATCGCGCGCAGGTGACCGCTTCGCAGCGGACGGCGGGGATGCCGGTGCGGATGACCTATGTCGTCGCGATCCTGACCGGATCGTTCCTGCTGTTCCTCGTCCAGCCGATGGTCGCGCGCATGGCGTTGCCGCAGCTGGGCGGTGCGCCCGCCGTGTGGAACTCGGCGATGCTGGTGTATCAGGCGCTGCTGCTCGGCGGATACGGCTATGCCCACCTCCTCGGCAAGCTGCCGCCCAAGGCGCAGGCGATCGTCCATGTCGCGCTGCTGCTGGCCGCCGCCGCATGGCTGCCGATCGGGGTGATCGCGGGACAGGTGCCCGCGGGCGCGGAGCCTGCGCTGTGGACGCCGTGGCTGCTCGCCGCGTCGATCGGGCCGCTGTTCTTCGCGGTATCGGCGCAGGCCCCGCTGCTGCAACGCTGGTTCGCCTTTGCCTGTCCGGGGCGCGATCCCTATGCGCTCTATGCCGCGTCGAACGTCGGCAGCTTCGCCGGGCTGATCGCCTATCCGCTGCTGGTCGAGCCGCTGCTGTCGCTCCGCGCGCAGAGCTGGGGCTGGAGTTTCGGCTATGGCGCGCTGTTGCTGCTGGTCGTCGCCTGCGGCTGGCTGCTGCCGATCCGGCGGGCGGAGGCGGCGGCGGTGGTCGCCGATCCCGGCCCTGCGCCGGGGCTGCTGCGGGTGCTGCACTGGATCCTGCTGGCGCTGGTGCCGTCGGGGCTGATGCTGGCGACGACGACGTTCCTGACGACCGATATCGTCGCGGTACCGCTGCTGTGGGTGCTGCCGCTCGGCCTGTATCTGCTGAGCTTCACCGTCGCCTTCGCCGACCGGCGCGGGCCGACCGATGCGATCACCCGCTATGCGCCGATCACGATCATGGTGTTCGGGGGGATGATGATCGCCGGGCATCATCAGTTCCCGCTGCTCAACGCGCTGGCGGCGCTGCTGCTGCTGTTCGCGGTGTCGGTGTCGCTGCATGGCCGGATGTACGCGCTGCGCCCGGTTCCGGCGCGGCTGACCGGCTTCTATCTGGCGATGTCGGTCGGGGGTGCGCTGGGCGGCGTGTTCGCCGGACTGGTCGCGCCGGTGGTGTTCGACTGGACCTATGAATATCCGTTGCTGATCCTTGCCGCCGGGCTGCTCGCGCCGTTGCCGTTCCTGCTGCCGGTGATGCGGCGGCTGTGGCAGGCGCGGCGACGGGCGCTGACGGTCGCGGCGACGGTGGCGGTGGCGATGCTCGTCTCGCTGGGACTCCAGAGTCCCGGCGGGGTGCTGGGCGACAGGCCCGATGCCGTCGCCTTCTTCGGGATCGTCGCCGTCGGGCTGTTCGCGATCGGGGCGCGGTTGCCCTATATGGTCGCGCTGGCGGCGGCGTTGTTCGTGTTCGGCGGCCAACGCGCGATCGAGCTGTCGCTGGAGCCGGGCGCCCGGACGCGGAGCTATTTCGGCGTCTATACCATCGGCCACGGCAACGGCGTGCGTGAGTTGCAGCACGGCACCACGCTGCACGGCATCCAGCTGACCGGCAGTCCGGCGCGCGAGCGGACGCCGACGACCTATTACGTGCCCCAGTCGGGGGTGGGCGAGGCGCTGATGGCCGTGCCCGCGCTCTACGGTGCGAAGGCGCGGATCGGCGTGGTGGGCCTGGGGACCGGCACGCTTGCCTGCTACGCCAAGCCGGGGCAGCGCTGGCGCTTCTACGAGATCGATCCGGTGGTCGTGCGGATCGCGCGCGATTCCGGGGCGTTCACCTTCCTCGGCAACTGCCTGCCCGGTGCCGACATCGTGATGGGCGACGCGCGGCTGAGTCTGACCGCGCAACCCTCGGACAGCCTCGACCTGCTGGTGCTCGACGCCTTTTCGTCGGACGCGGTGCCGATGCACCTGATGACGCGCGAGGCGTTCGCGACCTATCGCCGGGTGCTGGGCGAACGCGGCCTGCTGCTGGTCCACATCTCCAACCGCTACCTCGATCTCGGGCCGGTGGTGGCGGCGACGGCGGGAGGATGGATGGCGGCGAGCCTCGGCTACCAGCCGCCGCGCGAGAGCGACCGGGAGAGCGGATCGGAATGGATCGCGCTCACCCCCGATCCCGAGGTGCTCGCCCGGCTGATCGACGCGGGCGGCGACTGGGTGCCGCTGCCGCCATCGGATGCCTCGCCGTGGACCGATGATTATGCGTCGATCCTGCCGGTGCTGCGCGCGCTCAGGTAACGCCTAGCGCAGCGTCGCCGACAGTGCGGCGATGGTCGCGCGTTGGGCGGCGGCGGCCTTCGTCGCGCGGTCGCCGGCGGCGTCGAGCGCGGGATAGGGCGGCTGTCCCGCCGCAGCGCGGTCGATCGCCATGCGTTCGAGGTCGGCGACCGGGATGTCGATTCCGGTGCGCGCGACGTCCAGCTTCGCCAGCGCGACCTGTGCCGCCAGCCATTGCTCGCTGCCCTCCGCCGCGCCGCGCGCGCTGCGGACGGCGGGGCGGGCGGCGGCGACGGCGGCGTCGAACTGCCGGATCGCGGCGTCCAGCGCGCCGACCGCCTTCGCGATGCGCGCGTCGAGGCCTGCGTCGGGCGTGGCGACCGGCACCGGGCGCACCGGCTCGGCAAGGCTGATGTTCTCGATCGGCCGCGGCAGCAGCGAGGGATAGTCGCCCGCCGGGGCGACACAGGCCGACAGGGCGAGCAGGACGGGCAGGGCGGGGGCGCGCTTCATGGATCGCACCGATAGTTTGGGAAAAAAATTGACACAACGGGCTTGCCAGCCCGCGCGCCCCCCTCTAACAGCCAGCCCTCCACAGCGCACCCGTAGCTCAGCTGGATAGAGCATCAGACTACGAATCTGAGGGTCGGACGTTCGAATCGTTCCGGGTGCGCCAGTGGAGCAGCAGGTCGTCGGCTTCCAGCCGGTGGATCGCATGTGCACCCGTAGCTCAGCTGGATAGAGCATCAGACTACGAATCTGAGGGTCGGACGTTCGAATCGTTCCGGGTGCGCCATGGAAAGCCCCGCCAGGTCAAGCGACCCGGCGGGGCTTTTCTGTTCGGGCTCAGCGGCGCCAGCTGTAGGGGCCGATCACCGTGCCGGTGAAGCCGCCCGCGTCATGGGTGCTGAGGAACCGCGCGTCCACGCCTTCCGCCAGCGTCGCGCTGCGTCCGTCGACCCGATAGTCGAATCCCATGCGGTCGCGATCGATGCGCAGGGTGAGCGTCACCGGGCCGTCCGCCGTCAGCGGCGCGCTGGCGACGAGGCGTTCGTCGCCCTTGGCGCGGGTGTAGAGCGCGATCGCCGTGCGGCCCGCGATGCGGGTGAGGCCGAAGAACAGATAGCTCGCATCGCTCTGGATCGCGGCCAGCCCGGCGCGATCGTCGTCTGCCTCGGGCACGAAGCGCAGCGTGGTGTGGACGGTGGCGACGGCGTGCTGCTGTCGCCGCCCGACGAACCCCGGCACGCCCGACTGGTCGCCGAGCGGTGCGCCGCCGTCGAGGATCAACTCGCCGTCCTTCAGATGGTAGAAGGGCCGGGTCGGATTGCGCAGCCCGATCCATCCGAGGTCCAGACTGCGCCCGTCGAAGCGATCGACATAGCCGAAATCGCCGCTGGTCGGCTGGCGCGGGGCGGCTCCCCGGGGCAGGCGCGGGGCGGGCAGGGCGGTCGGGATCGCCTGTCCCTTGGGGAGGATCACCGGCCATCCGTCCTGCCAGCGCACCGGCAGCAGGAACGTCTCGCGCCCGGTATTGTAATAGTCCCCGGCATAGGGCCGCACGGCGAGGAAGGTCGCCCACCAGTCGCCGCGCTGCGTCTGCACCAGCTTGGCATGGCCCGCCGAGGTGATCGGGTGCGGGCGGTCGTCGGACAGGTCGCGCTGGGTCAGGATCGGGTTGGCGGGATCGGGCAGGTACGGGCCGAGCAGGGTGCGGGCGCGCAGCGCGACCTGCGAATGGTGGACGCTGGTGCCGCCCTCCGCCGCCAGCAGATAATACCAGCCGTCCTTCTTCAGGATATGCGGCCCCTCAATCCACACCGGGTTGCGCGCCGGATCGACGCCGCCGTCGAGTAGCAGCGTCGCGTCGCCGACCATCCGCCCGGCGCGCCAGTCATATTCCTGGATCCAGATCGCGCGGTGCCCGTCGTAGCGCGGCGGCCCCGGCGGCGCGCGGTTGTTGACGATCCACGCGCGGTCGCCCTCCCAGTGGATCGACGGATCGATCCCCTCGAACGGCAGCCAGACCGGATCGGACCATGGCCCGCGCGGGTCCTTCGCGGTGATGACGAAATTGCCGCCGCATTCGACGCAGGTGTTGGCGATGTAGAAGGTACCGGCGTGCCACGAGATGTCGGGGGCGAACACCCCCTGCGACGCGCGCCGCCCGGCGAGGTTCAGCTGCGTCGGCCGGTCGATCGCATTGGCGATCTGTGTCCAGTGGATCAGGTCGCGCGAATGGAAGATCGGAATGCCGGGGAAATGCGCGAAGGACGACAGCGCGAGATAATAGTCCTCGCCGACCCGCAGCACCGACGGATCGGGATAATAGCCCGACAGGATGGGGTTGGCATATTCCCCCGCCTTCGGTTTTGCCGCGCCCGGCGAGCGGCCCTGATAGGCGAAGTCGGCGAAGCGGGCGGGTTCGCCGGTCGCGGCGGTCAGCGTGAACAGCGCGAGCGCGGCGGCGATGCGCGGGGCGATCATGCCGCGCGCACCCGGTACAGCGCGGCACCGTGCGGCGGCAGGTCGGCCTCGATCCGCCCCGTCACCGATCCGAGGTCGCGACGATCCCACAGGTCGCGCACGCGCAGCGGGCCGCTGCGGCCGATCCAGCGCGGGTCCAGCCCGACGCGCTTCGCCTTGTCGGTCGGATTGAACAGCGCGACATAGGCGTCGCCGCCGGGCGCTACGGCGGTCCAGCAGCGCATGCCGTCTTCGACATGCAGCGGGCGGTTGCCGCTGCTCGCCTGGTTGACCGCGATCACTTCCGGATTGGTCAGCAGCGCATGGGTCGCATCGTCGAGATGGCGCAGGTCGCCGCCCATGATGAGCGGCGAGCGCGCGATCGACCACAGAGTCATCAGCGTGCGCTGTTCGGCGGGCGTGAACCTAGTGTCGCGCTGCCCCAGCGCCAGCCGCCCCAGCGGCAGCATGTCGGCATCGGGCCAGTGGCCGGGCCCGGCATGGCGCTGCCAATTCTCCAGCCGGACGAACTGCGCATCGAGCAGCGGCCATTCGTCCCAGAAATCGTCGCTGATCCGCCACATCTGGGCATGGCGCTTCACATGATCGGCGTTGGCCAGCGGCGTCTCGCCCGGCGACAGGCTCAGCAGGATCGGGCGACCGGTGCGGCGGATCGCGGTCGCCGCCGCCTCGATCTCGGGCGCGTGCGCGTCATAGGGGCGGCTCATGTCGTCCATCTTGACCAGGTCGACGCCCCAGTCGGCATATTGCGCGAACACGCTGTCGTAATAGGCCTGCGCACCCGCGCGACGCATGTCGACGCCGTACATGTCGCTGTTCCACGAACAGATGCTGCCGGTGTCGGCGATGTCGCGCGCGCGGACGTTCGTGCCGAACACGGGCAGGTTGCGGCGCACCGCCTCACGCGGGATGCCGCGCATCAGGTGGATGCCGAACTTCAGCCCCATGGCATGGACCGCATCGGCGATCGTACGGAACCCCTTGCCGTCGGCAGCCGAGGGAAAGCGCTTCGGATCGGGCTGCAACCGGCCATGCGCATCGAGCACCGGCACCGCATCGGCGCGATAGGCATAGCCGGTCGCGCCGGGTTCGTACCATTGGATGTCGATCGTGAAGATCGAATAGCCCGCGCTCAGCAACCGGTCGCGCTGGATGCGTGCGGTTTCCAGTGCCTGCACCTCGGTAATGGTGGTGGCGAAACTGTTCCAGCTGTTCCAGCCCATCGGCGGGGTCGATGCAAGCGGCGGATCGGCGGGGAGGGCAAGCGCGGCGGAGGCGGCTACGGGCGCGATACCCGCCGCCGCCAGCAGCGCGCGGCGCGAGAGGGCGGCGCTCATCGGTCGAGCAACGCCGCATCGGCCCATACCACCGGATCGGACAGGCGCGCGCCCGTCCGCCCCTCAGCGACCAGTTCGATCAGCTTCACGCCCGCCACCGCCGCCGTGATCGGCACCGCCGCCTCGCCGAAGCGCATCGGTTTCGATTCCGCCAGCAGCCTGCCGTCGCCATAGACGCGGAACGTCACCGGATCGCCGCGATCGCGCGCGCTGTCGTCGATACCGACTTGCGCCACGAAACGGCGGGCGGTGCCGCCGCGCACCTCGATCCGCGAATTGGCGAGCACGCCGATCCCGGTGTCGTAGCGCTTGCCCGCCACCTCCAGCGTCTCGCCATAGGGGGTCATGTCCGCCTGCGCGCCGCCCCATCCGGCATAGCGTGGTCGCTCGCCCGGCCCGCGCGTGCCGTTCCAGTGGAGCACGCCGCGATGGATCAGCGGCTCGTGTTCGGGCACGACCACGCCGTCGACCGCCGGGTTCACCCGTCCCGGCATTTCGCTGAGGTACAGCCCGTCCGCCAGCCGCCGCTGGCCGCGCACGCGGAACGCCAGCGTCTCGCGGGCGGCGAGGGTGAACTTGCGCTCGCCGCGAAAGCGGGTCGCGGTGCCGCGCCACAGGTCGGTCAGGTCGATATCGGCATCGGCCAGCAGCTTGAGATGTTCGGCGGTCAGCACCGCCTCGACCGGCTGGTCGCGCCGGTTGAGGATCGCTGCCGCCTTGGTCCCGTCGGCCAGCGTCTTGACGAATATCTGCACGTCGTCGGAATCGAACGCCAGCACCGCCTGGTTGCCCGCCGCATCCTGGTTGAGCGCGATGACGCCTGCGTTGCCGAGGATCGCCATCAGCTCCGGCCCGGCCTTGCGCAGGTCATAGCCGATGAGGAGGGGCGCATTGACCATCGCCCAGAGGGTGAAGTGCGAGCGCGCCTCGGTCAGGTGGTTCGCATCGAAATCGCCGGTGCCGACGAACAGCATGTCGGGATCGTTCCACGACCCCGGATGGGCGTAGAGCGGACGGCGGGCGGTGCTGTCGAGATTGTGCAGCATCCGTGTCCACGACGGGGTGATATCCTCGCTCGTGCGCGACGTGCCGCCGAGGAACCGTCCCCATGACCGCACGTCCGCCGCCCCCCACAGGCAGATCGACAGGATATAGTCGCCGTCCGGATTGTGCCGCCGGAGCGCCGCCGAGACATCGGCGTAGAGGCTGCGCGTCGTGGCGATGTCGGTCCGTGCGATCTTGTCGGGATCGACCAGCGGGGTCAGCGCGCGGTGGCGACCGCTCCGGACCAGCGGGCTGTCGGGGCCGAGCGCGCGGATGCCGCAGCCGTCGACCTTGATATAGTCGAAGCCCCATTCGGCGAAATAGGTGCGGATATCGCCGTCGACATGGCCGTAGAGGCCGATCTCGCGCTCGGCGACGCTGCCGACCGGCTGGTTCGGCGCGTTCGACGCGAAAATCTGTCCGCAGCTGTTGCGCCCGATATCGCTGTAGATGCCCGCCTTGAACCCCATGGCGTGCAGCCGGTCGGTCAGCGGGCGGAAGCTGGTGTCGCCGTTGGCGGTCACGGCGGAGGGGAAGTTCGCGGTGCGGATCAGCACCCGCCCGTCGCCGGCGCGGCGTTGCAGCCACCAGCCGTCGTCGATGTTGATGTAGCGATAGCCCTTCGCCGCCAGCCCCGAATCGGCGATGATCCGCGCTGAGGCGATCAGCTTGTCCTCGTCGATATCGGTGTGGAACGCATTCCAGCTGTTCCACCCCATCGGCGGCAGCGCCGCACGGCCTGCGGTATTGGCGCTCCACCGGCCGGTCGGGACCAGCCCCTGCGCCCCCGCCGCCATCGGCCATGCGCACGCCGCCGCCAGCGCGGCATGCCGCAGTCGAACCGCCCATCGTGCCATGGCCGTCGCTCCCCCCGTTCCGGCATGTCGCCGTGGTTATTTTGTCGGACTATTGCCCGGTTCGCCGAGCGTCAACGCGCTTTTGCCGATCGACCCCTATCGCGCTCGCGAGCGGAGCAAGGCATAAGCCGATGCCGTGATAACGTTGTCGGTTTCGACTCGGGGGAGAGGATGATGGGAGCGCTACACGCGATGCGGGCGGTGGTTTCCGCCGCGGCGCTGGCGACGGGGATGTCGACGCTGGCGCAGGAGCCCGGCACGCGGTTCGGCAATATCTTTGCCGATCACGCGGTGGTGCAGCGCGACCGGCCGATCGCGCTGTGGGGCAGGGGCGCGCCGGACAGCGACGTGACCGTGCAGCTGGGCGACACGCGGATGGTGGTGCGGGTGGGCAGCGACGGCAACTGGCGCGCCAGCCTGCCCCCGCGACCGGCGGGCGGCCCCTATACCCTGTCGGTGACGGGCCGGGACGGCTATCAGACGCTCGGCGACATCATGGTCGGCGACGTGTTCCTGTGCGGCGGCCAGTCGAACATGGAGTTCAAGGTGTCGGCCTCGACCAACGCATGGGGCAATGTGCGGTCGTCGGACGATCCCGACCTGCGCTTCGTGGTGATCGACGATGCCAATCGCCCCACGGTCGCCAAAGACCTCGACGCGCGCGCGAAATGGGCGCGGGTGTCGCCGGAGACGGTCGGCGACGCCTCGGCGGTCTGCTATTACATGGCGCGCGAACTGCGGAAGAGCGAGAAGGTGCCGATCGGCTTCATCTCGTCCGAATGGGGCGGCACCAGGATCGAAAGCTGGATCAGCGCGCCGTCGCTCACCACCCTGCCGCACTATCGGGACGGCGTGGCGGCGGTGGCGCAATATGCCCGCGATCCGGTGGCCGCGGTGCGCGCCGACGGCGAGCGGCGCGAGGCATGGTGGCGCGCCAACGATCCCGCTGCCGCTGCGCAGGTCGCGTGGCGGACCGAGAACTTCGACGACCGGGCGTGGCCGACGATCCGGGACACCGGCTGGCGCACCGCAGGGATCGCCGACCTCGCCGAGTTCCAGGGCGCGATGTGGCTGCGCACCACCATCGACCTTACGGCGGAGCAGGCCGCGGCGGCGACGGCGCTGCGGCTGGGGCCGATCGACGAGTTCGACGAAAGCTATGTCAACGGCAGCTATGTCGGCGGGGGCAGCGTGGGCTGGGCGTGGCGGCGCTATCCGCTGACGCCGGGGCGGCTGCATGCCGGGCGCAACGTGGTGGCGATCCGGGTGCTGGGCGGCGCGAACGGCGGCGGCTTCACCAGCCCGGCGCCGCGCGGGGTGGAACTGGCCGACGGCAGCGTCGTGCCGTTCGGCGGCACCTGGCGCTATGCGAAGGGCACGGCGATGACCGGCAAGACCATCGCCCCCCCGCCATGGGATACGCCCAACAGCCTGACCACGCTGTACAACGGCATGATCGCGCCGTTCGCCGGGTACGGCCTGAAGCTGGCGGCATGGTATCAGGGCGAGGCGAATGCGACCGAGGCGGCGGAATATCGCACGCTGCTGCCGCTGCTGATGGCCGACTGGCGGCGGACGTTCGCGAACCCGACCCTGCCGTTCTTCTTGGTGCAACTCACGTCGTGGAAGACGGCGATGACCGTGCCCGGCCAGTCGGGCTGGGCCGAACTGCGCCAGGCGCAGGCGGAGTCGGTTGCCGCCGATGCCCATGCCGGACTGGCGGTGACGCTGGACGTCGGCGACCGGTTCGACATCCATCCGACGCAGAAGACCGTGGTCGGCGAGCGGCTGGCGCGGCTGGCCAAGGTGATCGCCTATGGCCACCCCGGCCTGCGCAGCGGCCCGGAGGCGGTGGCCGTGACCCGGCAGGGCGGCGATCTGGTGGTGCGATACCGCAATGTCACCGGCGGGCTGCACGGCTATAGCGCGAACCAGGCGATCGGGTTCGAGACCTGCGTCGGCGAGACGTGCAGCTATGCCCCGGCAGTGCCGCAGGGCGATGCGGTGCTGCTGACGGGCGCGAACCGGCCCGGCGTGACGCGGGTGCGCTATGCCTGGGCCGATGCGCCGTTCGTCAATCTGTTCGACGGCGCGGACCTGCCCGCCGCGCCCTTCGTGCTGCCGGTGCGGTAGGGGGCGGATGGGCGCCTAAGATCGGAACGGCACCGAGAACGTCTCGCTATCGTACCCCGGCGAAGGCCGGGGTCCAGTCGGGAAACCTCGGCGAGATGCGGAGACGCTGTTCCAACTGGGCCCCGGCCTTCGCCGGGGTACGAAGGGGACGTTTTCGTCCGCCCCTACCCCGCGACGAAACTGGTCGTCGCGGTGTGGTAAATCTTGGACACCGGCCCGGCGGGCGTCGTCAGCTGGCCGGTTTCCTCGCTGGTGGCGCTGAGCAGATAGCGGCCGGGGCCGCGCACCGGCACGGTGATGGCGCCGTCGGGACCGGCGGTCAGCACCCTGGTCCATTTGTCCGGCGAGACGATCGTCACCTTCGTGTTCGGCACGGGCTTGCCGCCGCGCATCAGCGCGAACCGGTCGCCGCCCGCACGCAGCGGCGCGATCTCATAGGCCATGCGCGTGACCGGCTCGGCGCGACCGGCGCGGGCGTAGTAGACTACGGCTTCCTTCGCGCCCGCTTCTCCCCATGGTGCGAACACGCTGTCGTCGGTCACGCGCACGTCGCCCGTGCCCGGCACGGCGGCGACGAGGTGGCCCGCGCGCCGTTCGGTCGCGATGCCCTCCGCGCCGAGGATCTTCGGCTTCACCAGCCGATGGAATTCGGGGTCGCCGCCCGGCGGCAGCGGCTCGGCCGGTTCGCCGAGATAGATGCGTACCGGCCCGGACGAATCGCGTTCGACCCATATTTCATGGGCTTGCGCCGTCGTCGGCAGCATGAGGGCGAGCAGCAGGGCGAAACGTCGCATATCCATCTCCCGATCGCAGGCGCAGGACCGCCCGCCGTGCGCCAACCATAGTAAGATTGAGAATAATTCGCAACAACGTTGCATCATCCGGAAGTTGGCGATAGACGCAGCTCATATTGAGAGTGAATCGCATGACAGGGGGAATGATGGCGCGTTGGAACCGATCGACGGCGATGGCGGCAAGCCTCGTCGCAATGACGGCGGCGCCGGTTGCATGGGCCGAGCCGGTGGTCGAGACGACGGCGGAAGCCGAGGACGCCGAGCAGCGCGGCGACGAGATCATCGTCGTCGGCAAGAGTTACGGCCAGGCGGTCGGCAAGACGGTCACGCCGCTGAAGGACGTGCCCAACACCATCACCGTGATCGATCAGGAGCAGTTGCAGCAGCGCAACCTGTTCACCCTCGAGGACGCGCTGACCGTCACCAACGGCGTGACCATCACCGGCGTTGGCAGCGAGGACCCATCGTTCCTGTCGCGCGGCTTCACCATCAACAATTATCTGGTCGACGGCGTGCCGACCTTGGGCTTCGGCTTTCCGGCGGTGGTGCCCGACCTGTTCCTCTATGACCGGGTGGAGGTGCTGCGCGGTCCCGCCGGGCTGTTCAGCGGGGCGGGCAATCCGGCGGGCAGCATCAATCTGGTGCGCAAGCGGCCGTTCGACGATCGCCGGATCAGCGCGCTTGCCGGGTACGGCAGCTATGCCAACCTGCGCGGCGAGCTGGACGTATCGACCCCGCTCGACGATCGCTCGGGCGTCCGGCTGGGCGCGTTCGTCCATGACCAGGACCAGTTCTTCGACATCGCCCACCGCTATCGCTTCGGCGCGTTCGGCGTGGCGGATACCGAGATCGGCGACCGGACGACGATCACCGTCGGCGGCAACTATGAGTTGTTCAAGCCCGCGATCCAGTCCGGCCTGCCCGGCATCATCGGCGGCACCGACGGCAGCGAGGGGCGGCTGCTCGACATCGACCGCGCGACCTATCTCGGGGCGGACTGGAACCGGTTCCGTTCGGAAAGCTGGTCGGGCTTCGTCGAGGTGGCGCACCGCATGTCGGACCGCTGGACGCTGCGCGCTACGGGCCTGCTCTCCGACGTCGATCGCATCGACGTGTACAGCTATATCGGCAACCAGCCGATCACCCCGACCAACGGGGTGACGAGCCATATCGCCTATCGCGGCGACACCACGCTCAAGACCCGCGCGTTCGACTTCAACGGCGTGGGCAGCTTTCCCGCATTCGGCCGCGACCAGACGCTGATCCTCGGCACCGATTACCAGGCGAGTTCGGCGACGTCGGACTTCACCCGCCTGTCCAACTATGCCCGGATCGACGTGTACAATCCGGTGTCGCCCGCCGAGCCGCCGCTGAACCCCTATGGCCCGCTGCCCGCCTATGCCGGACCGGCGGGGCCGGTGACGCAGGTCTATGGCGGGTCGGAAACCGAGGTGGAGCAATATGGCATATACGGCCAGATGCGGCTCAGCCCGCTGGCCGGGCTGACGCTGGTCGGCGGCGGGCGGATGACGTGGTGGGACACGACGCTCACCACCACCCGCGTCGCCAGCGGCACGATCGGCCTGCCGACGCGCTACAGCTTCGACGGGCGCTTCACCCCCTATGCCGGGGTGGTGTGGGACGTGACCGGCGACCTGAACGTCTATGCGAGCTATGCCGACAGCTTCACGCCGCAGGCCCCGCCGGTCGGGCGGGTCCGCCCCGACGGCGGGGCGATCCAGCCGTTGCTGGGCGAGCAATATGAGGTCGGCACCAAGCTGTCGCTGATGGACAAGCGGCTGCTGCTGTCGGCGGCGCTGTACCAGATCACCCAGACCAACCGGCTCATCAACGATCCCAACGAACCGACGATCGTGTTCCAGACCGGCAAGGTCCGCGCGCGCGGGATCGAGGCGGAGGCGAGCGGCGAGATATTGCCCGGCTGGCGGATCAACGGCGGCTACAGCTATACGCTGACCGAATATCTGGCGGATGCCAATCCGGTGCTGGAAGGGATCAGCCTGTTGCCGGTGATCCCCGATCACATGGTCAAGCTGTTCACCAACTATGCGCCCGCCGACGGGCCGCTGGCAGGCTTCAGCGCCGGTGCGGGCGTGACGTGGTTCAACGATACGTGGAGCGGCAGCCCGGCGGTGTTCAACGCCAACGGCACGCTGCGCACCCGGTCGACGGTGGTGCGGCAGGGAGCCTATGCCGCCGCCGACCTGCGCGCGGGATACCGGCTGACCGAGCAGCTGTCGCTGGCGGTGAACGTCAACAACCTGTTCGACCGCGAATATTATGCGCGCATCTCCTCGACCGGGCGCGGCAATTACTACGGCAGCCCGCGCACCGTGTTCGCCAGCGTGCGGCTGACGCTGTGACCAGCCGCGAACAGGCGCGGGCGGTCGCGTGGCGGCGGGCGACCGACAATCTGCTGCGCATCGTCGCGGCGATGCCGGTCGGCTATGCCGTCGCCAGCCTGTGGGCGATGGCGCTGGCGCGCATCCTGCCGGGCGACCGGTCGGCGGCGACGGTGTGGGCGACGCTGATCGCGTTCGCAGTCTGTGCGGTGGCGGTCATGTGGGCCTATGCCGCGCGCAGCGGATGGCGGGCGCTGTGGACGCTGCTGGTGGCAGGCGGCGTGGGCGGAGCCATCGCATGGGGATCGATCGCCATCGGAGGACGGCTGTGAGCAAGGGGTTCCGCCAGTCGCAATCGACGCTGCACACCTGGTCGGGACTGCTGCTCGGCTGGGTGCTGTTCGCGGTGTTCGTGGCGGGCACCGCCGCCTATTGGCGCGAGGCGCTCAATCGCTGGGCCCGGCCCGAACTGCCGCGGATCGAACGGGTCGAGCCGGTGGTGGCGGGCGCCGTCGCGTTCCTCCGGCGGACCGCGCCCGATGCGCAGAGCTGGTTCATCACCGTGCCGACGCAGCAGAGCGCGGGCGCGACGGTGTTCTGGGTACCCGCCGCCAGGGATGGCGAGAAGCCCCGCCGTCGCGGGCGGCGCGACACCACCGCCTTCATCGGCGCGGACGGGCAGGTCGGCACCGCGCGCGAGACGCGCGGCGGCGACTTCTTCTACCGCTTCCATTTCGACCTGCATTACATGCCGGTGTTCTGGGCGCGCTGGATCGTCGGCATCGCCGCGATGTTCATGCTGGTTGCGATCCTGACCGGGATCGTGACGCACAAGAAGATCTTCAGGGATTTCTTCACCCTGCGCCGGGGCAAGGGGCAGCGGTCGTGGCTCGACGGGCATAATGCCAGCGCGGTGCTGGCGCTGCCGTTCCACCTGATGATTACCTACACCGGCCTCGTCACGCTGATGGCGATGCTGATGCCATGGGCGGTGACGGCGAACTACGGCGACGAGGCGAAGCTGTTCGAGCGGGTGTTCCCGCAGGCCCCGGTGGCGGAGCGGGCGAATGTCCCCAGGCCGCTGGTCGATGTCGCCGCGCTGCTGCGCGACGGCGAGGCGCGGCTGGGCGGCGAGGTCGGCTATGTCACCGTGTTCAATCCCGGCGACGCGGCGGCGCGGATCACGATGACGCGCGGCGGCACGTCGATGCTGTCCGCACGCAGCCCCGCGATCGGCTATGACGGGACGACCGGCAGGCTGTTGTGGGCCGCACCCGCCCCGAACGGCGCGGTGGTGACGCAGGGGGCGATGGTCGGGCTGCACGCCGGGCGGTTCGGCGACTATCCGCTGCGCTGGCTCTATTTCCTGTGCGGGATCGCGGGATCGCTGATGGTGGCGAGCGGGCTGGTGCTGTGGAGCGTCAAGCGGCGCGAGCGGCTGCCCGATCCGGCGAAGCCCCCGTTCGGCTTCCGGCTGGTCGAGCGGCTCAACATCGGCTTCGTCGCCGGTTTCCCGATCGCGATGACGCTGTATCTATGGGCCAACCGCCTGTTGCCGCACGACATGGCCAAACGCGCCGACGGGGAGATCGACGCGATGTTCATCGGCTGGGCGATCGTGTTCGCATATGCCCTGACCCGCAGGCCCGCACGGGCGTGGGTCGAGCTGCTCGCGCTCGAGGCGGCGTTGCTGCTCGCGCTGCCGCTCTACAACATCGTGGCGCTGCCGACCGGCCTGTTCGCCAGCATCGCGCGGGGCGACTGGGTGCTTGCCGGGGCCGACCTCACGCTGCTGGCGCTGGGCGGCGGCTTCGGTTTCGCCGCGTGGCGGGTGCATCGCTTCCGCCCGAAGGCGCGTCGACAGCGCAGCGTACCCGCCATCACCCCCGACGCATGGGCAGCGGCCGAATGATCGTGATCGCACTCCTCGCCGCCGTCATCGGCTTCGCGCTGCTGGCGCTCGCCACCCACCGGCATGGCGACCGGCTGCCGGGCAAGCGCGCATGGCGGCGACCGGCGGGCTGGGCGCTGATCGCGCTGTCGTTCGGTGCGGCCTTTGCCGGATGGGGGCCGGTCTATGGCGCGATCGGCGGCATGGGGCTGTTGATGCTGGGCGCGGGCGTCAACCTGCTCGCGCTCAACCTCACGCGGCGTTGAGTGCCGCCCAGTCGGCAAAGGCCTCGCGCGCGCGGGCGGTGTAGAGCTTCTTGCGATCCGCCTTCCTCGTGCGACCGGGGATGGGGGGCATCAGCCCGAAATTGACGTTCATCGGCTGATAGGTTTCCGCCACCGCCGCGCCGGTGATATGGTGGAGCAGTGCGCCCAGCGCCGTCTCGACCGGCGGAGGCGCGATCGTCCGCCCCGCCAGTTCGGCGGCGGCGAAGCGCCCGGCCATCAGCCCGACCGCGGCGCTTTCGACATAGCCCTCGCACCCGGTCATCTGCCCCGCGAAGCGCAGGTGCGGGCGGCTTTTCAGCCGCAGCGTCGGGTCGAGCAATTCGGGCGAGCGGATGAAGGTGTTGCGGTGCAAGCCCCCCAGCCGCGCGAACTCGGCATTCTCGAGTCCGGGGATGGTGCGGAACAGGCGGACCTGTTCGCCATGCTTGAGCTTGGTCTGGAAGCCGACGATGTTCCACAGGGTGCCGCTGGCATTGTCCTGCCTGAGCTGCACCACCGCATGCGGCCAGCGCCCGGTGCGCGGATCGTCGAGGCCGACCGGCTTCATCGGCCCGAAGCGCAGCGTATCCAGCCCGCGCTCGGCCATCACCTCGATCGGCATGCAGCCCTCGAAATAGGGGACGTTCTCCCACTCGCGGAACTCGGCCTTCTCGCCCGCGATCAGCCCGGCATGGAAGGCCTCATATTGTTCGCGGTTCATCGCGCAGTTGATGTAGTCTTTCCCGTCGCCCTTGTTCCAGCGCGACTGGAACCACGCCTGTTCCATGTCGATCGAATCGAAATGGACGATCGGCGCGATGGCGTCGAAGAAGGCGAGCGCCTCCGCGCCGGTCGCTCCGCCGATGTCCCCGGCCAGCGCTGGCGCGGTGAGCGGGCCGGTGGCGACGATCGTCGTGCCGTGGTCGGGCAGGGAATCGACTCGCTCGCGCACGATGGTGATGTTGGGGTGGTTCTCCAGTGCCGCCGTGACTGCCGCCGAGAAGCCGTCGCGATCGACCGCGAGCGCCGATCCGGCGGGCACCTTGTGTTCGTCGCCCTTGGCCATGATGAGCGAGCCGAGCGCGCGCATCTCGGCATGGAGCAGCCCGACCGCGTTCGATTCGGCATCGTCGGAGCGGAAGCTGTTCGAGCAGACCAGTTCGGCAAGGTCATCGCCCTGGTGCGCGGGCGTGCTGTCGCCGCTGCCGCGCATCTCGGACAGGCGGACCTTCACCCCGGCCTGCGCCAGCTGCCACGCCGCTTCCGATCCGGCGAGGCCGCCGCCGATAATATGTACGTCGTATTCCATCCGCGCCGCTTAGGGGCTGGAAGCGGAACCGGCAATGAACGTCAGTCGATCCATGCGATGAAACGGCGCGCGACGAGGGCGATGACGAGGCTGCCGAGGGCAGTCATACCGAACGGCATGGACAGGCCGAATATGCCGAAGATGGATGGCGTAAAGACTGCGCCGGTCGCGGCACCCGTCGCCGCCCATGCCAAAGGGTGCCGCACGAGCGACGTATGCGCGCCGAGCCAGCCGCCGAACCATGTCGCTGCGGCAACCGGCAGCACTGCCATTGACGTCGTCAACAGTATGAGACCGAGCGACAAGGCAACCCAGTAGAATGGCCATAACAAGACAGCGTCGAGCCGATCCGGTACTGGCAGCAAGAGCGCGACGTGGATCGGCCCGGCTGCAACGGCCGCGAAGATCACCGCGCGCGGCCGTCCGGTCACTTCGGGCGTTGTCCGCTCCATCCCGTCCCTGCTGCTGGAGGCGATCCGATGGCGACGACCATCTACACCATCGGCTATGAAGCCGCGACCATGGCCGAGTTTCTGGCCGCGCTGCAAGCCGCAGGGATAAGGCGGGTGATCGACGTGCGCGCCTTGCCGCTGTCGCGGCGGCCGGGGTTCTCGAAATCGTCGCTCGCCGCCGAACTGGCCGGGCAGGGGATCGACTATGTGCATCTGAAGGCGTTGGGTACTCCCAAGCGCGGGCGCGATGCGGCGAAGCGGGGTGACGTGGCGACCTTGCAGGCGGTGTATGACGAACAGCTCGGGTTGCCGGAGGCGCAGGCGCAGGCGGCGATCATGCTGGGACTGGCGGCGGAGATGCCCTCCGCGCTGCTGTGCTACGAGCGCGATCCGGCGCATTGCCACCGGACGCTACTACTCAATGTGGTGGGCGAGGGAGCGGAGGTGGTGGCGCTCTACCCCTGATCCTCCCCGTGCCGGGGAGGAGCCTACCCTGTTACCGGCCGCTGCACCTTGCCCGAACCGTCGCGGTGGAGCGGGCCGTAGGCCACCACCGCGTCGAGCGGCAGCGGTGCGTAGAGGTGCGGGAACAGCTGGCCGCCGCGCGATTCCTCCCACTGCACCGCTTCGCCCAGCGCCTCGAGGTCGACCTCCGCGACGTGCAGGTCGTCCTGCCCGACGAAATGCCGGTCGACCGTCTCGGTCAGCTGGTCGAAGGTCGACAGGTGGACATAGCCGTCCGCCAGATCGACCGGCGCCCCGGCGAAGCTGCCGTCCGCCTCCAGCGCCGCCATCTGCTCGCCGGTCAGCACCTTGTAGGCGACGGCGGCGGTCATTCCTCGATGTCCGATTCGCCGATCGTGTCCGGCCCGGTGCCGTCGTCGAGCAGGATGCCGTCCTCCGGCGCGATGCCGGGGGCGGCGGCGATTTCCTCGGCGACGATCGCCTCGGCGGGGGTTTCCGGCGTCTCGTCCTCGTCGATCTTGGCGGCGGAGACGACCTGTTCCCCCATCCCGACGCGGAAGATGGTGATCCCCTGCGTATTGCGCCCCGCCACGCGGATGTCGCCGACGGTGGTGCGGATCAGCTTCGCCTGATCGGTGACGAGCATCAGCTGCTCGCCGTTATGCGCCGGGAAGCTCGCCACGACCTGCCCGTTGCGGTCGGAGGTGACGATGTTGGTGATCCCCTGACCGCCGCGATTGGTGCGGCGGTATTCATAGGCGGAGGTGCGCTTGCCGAAGCCGTTGGCGGTCACGGTGAGGATGAACTCCTCCGCCGCCTCGAACGCGGCCATGCGTTCTGCCGAGAGCGTCACCTCGCGCTCGCCGTCCTTCCACGGCGCGGCCCTCAGATAGGCCTCGCGTTCCTCCGACGTGGCATCGAACCCGCCGAGGATCGACAGCGAGATCACCTCGTCGCCCTTCGCCAGCGCGATACCGCGCACGCCCGTGGACGTACGGCTCTGGAACTCGCGCACGTCGGTCGCGGCGAAGCGGATCGCCTTGCCCGCGCGGGTCGCCAGCAGCACGTCGTCGGTCTCGGTCAGGAGCGCCACGCCGATCAGGCGATCGTCGCTATCGTCGTCGAAGCGCATCGCGATCTTGCCCGCCGTCGGGATATTGGCGAAGGCGTCCATCGAATTGCGCCGCACCGTGCCGTTCGCGGTGGCGAACATGACGTGCAGGTCGCTCCACCGATCCTCATCCTCGGGCAGCGGCAGCACGGTCGAGATCGTCTCGCCGGTCGCCAGCGGCAGCAGGTTGACCATCGGGCGTCCGCGCGTGGCGGGTCCGCCCTCGGGCAGGCGCCATACCTTCATCCGGTACACCTTGCCCGCCGTCGAGAAGAACAGCACCGGGGTATGGGTGCTGGTGACGAACAGGTTGGTGATGGCGTCCTCGTCCTTGGTCGCCATGCCCGCGCGGCCCTTGCCGCCGCGCTTCTGCGCGCGGAAGGCATCGAGCGGCGTACGCTTGATATAGCCCTGCACGGTGACGGTGACGACCATCTCCTCGCGCTCGATCAGATCCTCGTCCTCGATCCCGTCGGCGGCGCCGGCGATCTCGGTCCGGCGCGGGGTGGCGAACTCGGCACGCACCTCGACCAGTTCCTGGCGCATGACCGCGTACAGCTTGGCGCGGTCGGCGAGGATGTCGAGCAGATGCGTGATCGATCCGGCCAGCTGCTGCAACTCGTCGCCGATCTCGTCGCGTCCCAGCGCGGTCAGGCGGTGGAGCCGAAGGTCGAGGATTGCGCGGACCTGAAGATCGGACAGGCGATAGCTGTCGCCGACATGCTCCGTCTCGACCGCCTCGACGAGGCGCAGGTACGGCGCGATCTCCGCCACCGGCCATTCGCGTGCGAGCAGCGCGGCGCGCGCGGCGGCGGGGCTGGCCGAGCCGCGGATGATCCGCACCACCTCGTCGAGGTTGGTGACGGCGATGACGAGGCCGAGCAGCAGATGCGCCCGGTCGCGCGCCTTGGCGAGTTCGTACTTGGATCGCCGGGTGATGACCTCCTCGCGGAAGCCGACGAACGAATCGATGATCTGGGCAAGGTTGAGCAGTTCGGGCCGCCCGCCGCGGATGGCGAGCATGTTGGCGGCGAAGCTCGACTGCGCGGGCGTGTGCCGCCACAGCTGGTTGAGCACCACGTCGGGGGTCGCATCGCGCTTCAGGTCGATGACGATGCGCACGCCCTCGCGGCTCGATTCGTCGCGGATGTCGCTGACGCCCTCGATCCGCTTGTCCTTGGCGGCCTCGGCGATCTTTTCGACGAGGCCCGACTTGCCGACCTGGAACGGGATTTCGGTCAGCACGATCGAGCGCCGCTCGCCGCGCGCCTCGACGGCGTGGCGCGAGCGCAGGATCACCGAGCCGCGCCCGCCCGCATAGGCCGCGCGCGCGCCCGACCGGCCGAGCATGATCGCCCCGGTCGGGAAGTCCGGGCCCGGCACGATCTCGCACAGTTCCTCGTGGGTGAGCGGCTCGCCGCCCTCGACCCGGCGGTCGATGGTGGCGAGGCAGGCGTCGACCACCTCGCCCAGATTGTGCGGCGGGATGTTGGTCGCCATGCCGACCGCGATACCGCCCGCGCCGTTGACCAGCAGATTGGGGAAGCGCGCGGGCAGGACGGCAGGCTCGCGCTCCGACCCGTCGTAGTTCGGCACGAAATCGACGGTATCCTTGTCGAGATCGTCGAGCAGCGCCATCGCCGACTTGGCCAGCCGCGCCTCGGTATAGCGCATCGCGGCGGGCGGATCGGGGTCCATCGATCCGAAATTGCCCTGGCCGTCGATCATCGGCAGCCGCATCGACCACGGCTGCGCCATGCGCGCCAGCGCCTCGTAGATCGCGCTGTCGCCGTGCGGGTGGTATTTACCCATCACGTCGCCGACGATGCGGGCGGACTTGCGATAGGGCTTGCCCGGCACGAAGCCGCTTTCCTGCGCGGAGAACAGGATGCGCCGGTGCACCGGCTTCAACCCGTCGCGCACGTCGGGCAGCGCGCGGGCGACGATCACGCTCATGGCATAGTCGAGATAGCTCGACCGCATTTCCTCGACGATCGAGATCGGGGCAATATCGGAAGGGTCGGCGAGCAGCGTCGCGTCGGTCAATTTCAGCGCTTTCGGGGAATGTTTCTGTTGCGCGACAACCTAGCCGTTCAGAGATCGAAAGCCAAGCGGAACGGGTGAAACCGGGAACATGCTGCGGTGCGGCAAGTTGCATCGCGCATGCGCGACATCGAACGAATCCTCCGCAACCTGCCGCCTGCCGCCGCCGATCTGGCGACGATCGCCGTCGCGGTGCTGCTGGCGTTGATCCTGCACGGCGTAGCCTTTCGCATCCTCAGGCGGCTGGCGGCGCGCACGCCCGGATCGGTGGACGACACCTATGTCGCGCATGCGTGGCGGCCGATGCGCTGGATCCTCGTGGCGATGGCGCTGGCCAGCGTGCGCCGTCCGCTGCGCCTGCCCGATCGCTGGGACGATCTGTGGACGCAGGCCGCCGGGCTGGTCGTGCCGCTGCTGATGGGCTGGTTCGCGATCGCGATGATCCGCGCGTCGGTGAAGGCGGTGGAGATCGCCGCCGACATCACCGTCGCCGACAATCTGCTGGCGCGCAGGCGGCGGACGCGCAGCGTGATCCTCGGGCGGATCGCGGTGATCGCGATCGGGTTCGTCACCGTGTGCCTGATGCTGCTGTCGATCCCGTCGATCCGCTCGATCGGCGTCACGCTGATGGCTTCCGCCGGTCTGGCAGGCCTTGCGGTCGGCGCGGCGGCGCAGCCTGCGCTCAAGAACATCATCGCGGGCGTGCAGATGGCGTTCACCGAACCGATCCGCATCGACGACGTGGTCATCATCGAAAAGGAATGGGGCCGGATCGAGGAGATCCGCCTGACCTATGTCGTCGTGCGCATCTGGGACGAGCGGCGGCTGGTGGTGCCGGTGTCGAAGTTCCTCGAATCGAGCTTCGAGAACTGGACGCGGACCACCAGCGGGCTCCTGGGATCGGCGTTCTTCTGGCTCGATCCGACGACGAACATCCCCCGGCTGCGCGCGAAGTTCGAGGAACTGGTGCAGGCCGATCCGCTGTGGGACGGGCGCGCGTTCGTGTTGCAGGTGACGGATACCAAGCCCGACGCGATCGAGGTCCGCATCCTCGCCACCGCATCGGACGCGGCGCGCGCGTTCGACCTGCGCTGCTCGCTGCGCGAGGGGATGCTGGCGTATATCCGCGACGAGATGCCCGAGGCGCTGCCGAAGCGGCGGCTGGTGGTGACGGATACCGACTGACCGATCCCGTTCGTCCCGAGCGAAGTCGAGGGACGTGCCGCAAGCGCATTGCAGCGTGTCTCGACCTCGCTCGACACGAACGGTCGGTAGTTTCAACCCGACAAAGGCCGCGTTACCCCTTCTTCGCCGCGATGAACGCATCGACGTTGCGGCCGAGCACCGTCATCGGCACCCCGCCGCCCTGCACGACCAGATCGTTGAACGCCTTGAAGTCGTAGCGCGGTCCCAGCGCCGCCTTCGCCTTCTCGCGCAGGCGGACGATCTCCGAATGGCCGACCTTGTAGCCGCAGGCCTGCCCCGGCCATGAGCAGTAGCGATCGACCTCGCCCGACACCTCGTCGACGCTCGATCCGTTGGTGGCGGCGAACCAGTCGATCGCCTGTTGCCGCGTCCAGCGCTTCGCATGCAGCCCGGTGTCCACCACCATCCGGCAGGCGCGGAACGCCAGCGACTGGAGATAGCCCAGCCGCCCGACGGGATCGCCGTCATAGGCGCCCAGCTCGTCGCCCAGCTGCTCGGCATAGAGCGCCCAGCCTTCCGAAAAGGCGTTGAACCCCATCAGCGAGCGGATCAGCGGCAGGCGGAAGGTATATTCGCCCTGCCACACATGGCCGGGGATCGCCTCGTGATACACCAGAGTCGGCAGCGAATAGCGGGTCCAGATGCCGGTGGTGCGCAGGTTGATCCACATGCGGCCCGGCGTCTTGCCGTCGATCGATCCCGCGCCGCCGTATGCGCCGGGCGCGCCCGCTTCCTCGACCGGGGGGATGCGCTTCACCTCGACATTGCCCGGCGCCAGCGTGTTGAACGCGCGCGGCATGCGGGCGCGGATATCGGCGAGGCGGTTCTGCACCAGCGCCATGATCTGCGCCCGTCCGGCATCGCCGTCGGGAAACACGAAGCGCGGGTCCTTGCCGAGCGCGGTCATCCGTTCGCCGACCGATCCCTGCGTATAGCCGAGCTTGCGCAGGATCGGGTCCATCTGCCCCTGCAACCGCGCCAGTTCGTCGCGGCCCTGTGCGTGCACTTCGTCGGGGGTCAGCGGCGTGGTGGTGGAGGCGCGCAGCGCCCATGCGTACCAGCGGTCGCCCTGCGGACGCGCCCACATGCCCGCGTCCGACGTGGCCTTCGCCCGGTCGGCACGTACCGCCGCGATCTGCCGGTCGAGCGCCGGACCCACCTTGTCGCGGGCGATGGCGGTGGCGCGGGCGGTCCAGTCGCCCGGAATGTCCTTCGTCCGCCGGGCGAGCGAGGTCACGATGTCCCAGCCTGCCGGATCGCCCTCGCGCGACTTGGCGAGCTGCACCAGCGTCTTGTCGAGCAGGAAGTCGGGGGCGACCACGCCCATCGCCGATGCCGCGCGCATCCGCCCGGTCTCGCCGTCCAGTTGCGCGGCATAGCTGTCCAGCCGCGCCAGATAGGCGTCGGCGTCGGCCTTGGTCGCGATGGTGTGGTCGCTGTCGAGGAAGCGCGGCACGTCGAGATACGCTCCGACGTTCTGGATCACCACATAAGGGGTGTTGCGCCACCCGCCGACCGCCACGTCGCCATAGGGCAGGGCGAAGCCGTCGAGCGCGGTCTCGAATGCGGTGCGTACCACGTCCACGTCGGTACGGGTCGACGGCGACAAGGCGTCGAGGTCCATCGCCTGCAATGTCGCGACATGCGCCCGCAGATGTTCGGCCAGCCGCCGCTGCCCCGCCGCCGACCGATCGCCAAGCCTTGATTTCAGCGCCGCCCGCCTGCCGGTATCGATTCCGAGGCCGGTCGCGCTCTCGGGCGAATCCTGCAACCAGCTTTCCGCGATGGCGGTCAGCTTGGCCTCCGCCGCGCGATCCCCCGGGGTGCCTGCGGCCTTGGCGGCGGTCTGTGCGCGGGCGGGGAGCGCAGCGGCAAGCGTCGATGCGGCGGCACCGGCGATCAGGTCGCGGCGGGTGAGGTCCATGCGGGTTCCTTCGGGCAAGATCGTTCGCGGCGATACTTGTCCGCCGGACGCCCCGCGTCAATCGGCGGGGGCGACCTGCACCACCGCGCCGCTGACCCCGGTGATCCGCACCCGGCGACCTGCGGGCAGGTCCGGGCCGCGCGCGATCCATTCGCTGTCGCCGACGCGCACCCGGCCATGACCATGCTCGATCGCGACGATCACCACCACTTCCTGTCCGATCAGTCGTGCGCCGCGATCGTTGAGGAGGGGGTCGGCGCTCTCGACCGGATAGTCGGCATACCAGCGCCGCCCGACCAGCACCGTCACCACGCTCCACGCGCCGAACACCGCCAGTTCGACCGGCAGCGTCAGTTCGGGGAACAGCAGCGCGAGCAACCCGGTGATCGCCGCCGCCAGCGCGACGAACACGAGGAACACGCCCGGCACCACCAGTTCGGCCACGCCCAGCGCGACCGCCAGCAACAGCCAGAGGTACCCGCCGTCGATCATCGGTCGAACGGACCGGCCGGGCGCTCGGTGCCGCCGGTCGAAGGCACGCTGCGGGTCGTCGGCGTCGGCCTGGGCGGCGTCGGCGCGGTATCGCCCATCGCTTCCTTGGCAAGCTGGCCGATGCCGCCCAGCGTCCCGATCAGCTGCGTCGCCTCTACGGGGAACAGGATCGTCTTGGCATTGGGGCTGGTGGCGAACTTGCCGACCGCCTCGACATATTTCTGGGCGATGAAATAGTTGATCGCCTGCGTGCCCCCCGCCTCGATCGCGTCGCTGACGACCTGCGTCGCCTTCGCCTCCGCCTCGGCGGCGCGTTCGCGCGCTTCCGAATCGCGGAACGCCGACTCACGACGCCCCTCGGCCTCGAGGATGCGCGCCTGCTTCTGCCCTTCGGCGCGCAGGATTTCGGAGGCGCGGGCGCCTTCGGCCTCGAGGATGTTGGCGCGCTTCTCGCGCTCGGCCTTCATCTGGCGGCCCATCGCGTTGACGATGTCGGCAGGCGGGCGGATGTCCTTGATCTCGACGCGGGTGATCTTCACCCCCCACGGGTTGGTCGCATGATCGACGACGCCCAGCAGCCGCGCGTTGATCTCGTCGCGCTTCGACAGCGTCTCGTCGAGGTCCATCGATCCCATGACCGTGCGCAGGTTGGTGGTCGTGATCTGCTGGAGCGCGACGTACAGGTCGGACACCTCATAGGCCGCCTTGGCGGGATCGAGCACCTGGAAGAACACCACGCCGTCGGTCGACACCATCGCATTGTCGCGGGTGATGATCTCCTGCCCCGGGATATCGATGACCTGCTCCATCATGTTGATCTTGCGACCCACGCGATAGAAGAACGCCGGGTAGAAGTTGAACCCCGGCCGCGCGACCGCGGTGAAGCGGCCGAAATGCTCGATCGTATATTGAAACCCCTGGTTCACGATCTTCACGCTCGCGAACAGGTACAGCAGCACCAGCAGGACCAGCCCTGCGATCACGCCCAGCAACATCGCATCGTCTCCTGCCTTGCCTCTATCGGGTGCAACCTAGCATAGCATGGCCATGGACCAAGCCCTTCCCCCCCGATCGCTGCTGTTCGTTCCCGCATCGCGCCCGCGCATGATCGCCAAGGCGGCGGGGCTGGCCGCCGACCTGATCGTCCTCGACCTCGAGGATGCGGTGCGCGCCGACGAGAAGGATGCCGCACGCGCCGCGCTGGCGGAGTCGCTGGCGCTGCTCGGCGACCGGGCGGCGGGGGTGCGGATCAACGCGCTCGACACGGCACAGGCGGCGCACGACCTTGCGGCGGTGGCGACGCGCGACGTGCTGCTGGTCGTGCCCAAGGTCGAGGATGCCGCCACCCTCGCGCCGCTGGCCGGGCGACGGCTGCTGCCGATGGTCGAGACGCCGAGGGGTATTCTGGCCGCGCCTGCCGTCGCCGCCGCAGCCGGAGTCGTCGGGCTGATGATCGGCACCAACGATCTGGCCGCGACGCTGCGCCTGCCGCCGGGGAATCCGCGCGCGGCGCTCTCGCTCTCGCTCCGGATGGTAGTGCTGGCGGCGCGCGCGGCGGGCGGTTGGGCGATCGACGGGGTGTATAACGCGCTCGCCGATCCGGACGGGCTGGCGCGCGAATGTGCCGAGGGCCGGGCGCTGGGGTTCGACGGCAAGTCGCTGATCCATCCCGATCAGGTCGCAGTCGCCAACGCCGCCTTCGGCCCCGGCGAGGCCGAACTGGCCGAGGCGCGGGCGCTGGTCGCCGCCGCGACCGGGGGTGCCGAACGCTTCCGCGACACGATGGTCGAGGATCTCCACGTGGAAACGGCGCGGCGGTTGATCGAACGCGCGCGTTGACGCTTGCCCGTCACGATTCGCTTCGATAGTGGGGCGCATGTCGCACCGCACGATCTCCGCCGCCGTCGTTGCCCTGCTGGCCTCGACCGCCGCCTCCGCCCAGACGATCACCCCTGCCGACCTGCGTGGCCATGTCGCCGTGCTGGCCAGCGACGCCTATGAGGGGCGCGAACCCGGCACCGCCGGGGGCGAGCGGGCCGAGGCCTATGTGTTGCAGGCGTTCGCCGCCGCCGGGCTGAAGCCGGGCGCGCCGGACGGGCGCTGGCGACAGGAGGTGCAGATGGCGGAGTATCGCGCCGCGACGATCGGCGCGACCGTCACGCGCGGCGGCAAGCCGGTCGCGCTCGCCGCCAGCCAGATCGCGGGCGTGGGCCTGACGCCCCGTACGGCGATCACCGGCGCGCCGCTGGTGTTCGTCGGTCGCGGCGCGCCCGACCAGTTGCGCGGTACCGATCTGAAAGGGGCCGTGGCGGTCGTGATCGGCGGTACCGCTCCCGACGCGCCTGCCGTTCCCCCCGCCGAGCGCAATGCGGCGTTGCAGGCGGCGGGGGTCGTCGGCGTGCTGACGATCGCGCCCGCGACCGCCCCGTGGACCGATATCGCCGAAGCCTATTCGCACCTTACCCTCTCCGGCCCGGTCGTCCGGCCGGGCTTCAGCGGGATCGTTCCCGCCGATCTCGCCCCGCTGCTGCTCGGCCAGAGCGCGGCGGACCTGCGCAAGGCGGCGATCGCGCCCGGCTTCCGCCCGGTGCCGGGCAATGCGACGATCGACATCGCCGCGACCGGCACCGCGCGCCGCTATACCACCGCCAACATCGTCGGCATGATCCCGGGCAGCGAGCGCCCGGACGAGGCGGTGCTCCTCTCGGCGCATTGGGATCATATCGGCATCTGCCGCCCCGAGGGCGCGCCCGACCGCATCTGCAACGGCGCGGCGGACAATGCCAGCGGCACCGCGATCCTGATCGAGGTGGCGAAGGTGCTGGCGAAGCAGGCCCCGCCCAAGCGCAGCGTCTATTTCGTCGCGACCACTTCGGAGGAAAAGGGCCTGATCGGCGCCGACGCCTATGCCGCGGCCGTCGCCGAAACCCCGCTGAAGATCGTCGCCAACCTCAACATCGATACCTCGGCAATCGTGCCGAAGGGCATGCCGGTGGCGATGGTCGGGCGTGGCAACCACCCGGCGATCGACGCGATCGTCGACCAGACCGCGCGCGCGATCGGTCGCGGCGTGGATACCGATACCGAGGCGAACATCATGGTCCAGCGACAGGACGGCTGGGCGTTCGGCAAGCGCGGCATCCCCGCCGTGATGGCCACCGGATCGGTCAGCGACATGAAGCGCCTCTTCGCCTATCTCGACGGGCCGTATCACAAGCCGAACGACGACCTGTCGAACATCGACCTGACCGGCGCGGCGGAAGATGCCGACCTGCATGTGGCGCTCGCCCGCGCGCTCGCCGATCCCGCCCGCTATCCCACCCCCGCCGCCGCCCCGGCCACCCAGAGCAAGTAAAGAAGCGACATCCATGGACATTACCCTCGGCCTCACCTTCGACGACGTGCTGCTGGTTCCGCAGGAATCCGACGTGCTGCCCAGCCAGGCCGATCCGCGCACCCGCGTCGCGCGCGATCTGGCACTGAACATCCCGTTCCTGTCGTCGGCGATGGACACCGTGACCGAGGCGGACATGGCGATCGTCATGGCGCAACTGGGCGGGATCGGCGTGCTCCACCGCAACCTGACGATCGAGGAACAGACCGCGGCGGTGCGCGCGGTCAAGCGGTTCGAGAGCGGGATGGTCGTCAACCCGATCACCATCGCCGCCGACGCCCCGCTCTCCGCCGCGCGCGCGCTGATGCAGCGCCACCGGATCAGCGGCATCCCGGTGGTCGAGGGTTCGGGCAGGCTGGTCGGCATCCTGACCAACCGCGACGTGCGCTTTGCCGAGAACCCGAACCAGCCGGTCGCCGAGCTGATGACGCGCGACAACCTCGCCACCGTCCGCATCGGCGTGTCGCAGGAGGAAGCGCGCCGCCAGCTCCACCAGCGCCGGATCGAGAAGCTGCTGGTCGTCGACGACGCCTACCACTGCGTCGGCCTCATCACCGTCAAGGACATCGAAAAGGCCGTCACCTATCCCAGCGCGACCAAGGACGGCGCGGGCCGCCTGTGCGTCGCCGCCGCCACGACGGTCGGCGAGAAGGGTTTCGAGCGGACCGAGGCGCTGATCGAGGCGGAGTGCGACCTGATCGTCATCGACACCGCGCACGGCCACAACCGGCAAGTCGCCGAAGCGGTTCGGCGGGTGAAGGCGATCGCGCCCGGTGTACAGGTGATTGCGGGCAACGTCGCCACCGGCGAGGCGACGCGCGCGCTGATCGATGCGGGCGCGGACGGGATCAAGGTCGGCATCGGTCCGGGCTCGATCTGCACCACCCGCGTCGTGGCGGGCGTGGGCGTGCCGCAGCTGACCGCGGTGATGGACGCGGCGAGGGCGGCGGCGGGCAGCGGCGTGCCGGTGATCGCCGACGGCGGCATCCGCACCTCGGGCGACGTGGCGAAGGCACTGGCGGCGGGCGCTTCGGCGGTGATGATCGGATCGCTGCTGGCGGGTACCGAGGAAGCACCGGGTGAGACGTTCCTGTACCAGGGCCGCGCCTACAAGAGCTATCGCGGCATGGGGTCGGTCGGTGCGATGGCCAAGGGGTCGGCGGATCGCTATTTCCAGCAGGATATCAAGGACCAGCTGAAGCTCGTGCCCGAGGGGATCGAGGGGCAGGTGGCGTTCAAGGGTCCGGCGAAGGACGTGATCCACCAGCTGGTCGGCGGGGTCAAGGCGGCGATGGGCTATACCGGGTCGCACACCATCGCCGATTTGCAGGAACGCGCGCGGTTCGTCCGCATCACCAATGCGGGGCTGCGCGAAAGCCATGTCCATGACGTGACCATCACGCGGGAAGCGCCGAACTATCCGACGCGGTAACGGGTTGGACGGATAACGCATCGTCGTCATTCCCGCGCAGGCGGGAATCCATAGCCGCCGGCGTTGCGAATGGAATCGCGAGATCGGCGTTTATGGCCTCCCGCCTGCGCGGGAGTGACGTTTTGGGGGCTGTCGCCGCGGCGCGACTGCCGGATTTGAACCAACGTCGAAGCCTTCGCGCGCTGGATTGATCCATGTTATGTTGTTAGCGTCGCGCGCGGTTTATCAGGAAGGAAGACGATGACACCGGCGGCGCGGACCCAGGCGGCGATCGATCTGGTCGATGCGATCCTCGATGCGGCCCGCTCCGGCGGGGCGGCGGGGGATCAGGTCGCCAAGCGCTTCTTCGCCGCCCGCCGCTATGCCGGGTCGAAGGACCGGCGCGCGATCCGTACCCTTGCCTATGATGCGGTCCGTCGCTTCGGCGAGCCGCCCGAGACGGCCCGCGCGGCGATCGTCGCCATGGCGGACCACGACGCGGCATTGGCCGATACCTTCAACGGCGCGCCCTATGGCCCGCCGCCCATCGCATCCGACGAGCCGCGTGCAGCCGAGGCGATCGCCCCGGCATGGTTGCTGAAGGCCTTTGCGGAGTCCGGGCTGGACGAGGCGGAGGCGGCGGCGCTGCTCGATCGCGCGCCGCTCGACATCCGCGTCAACCGGTTGCGCACCACGCGCGACGCGGTGCTGGCGGAGATCGGCGGCACGCCCGCGCCCGACCTGCCCGACGCCATCCGCCTCGCCCCCGACACGGCGATCGACGGCAGCGACGTCCTGCACGACGGGCGCGGCGAGGTGCAGGATATCGGCAGCCAGATCGTCTCGCTCGCCGCCTGCGCCGAACCGGGCGGCTTCGCGATCGACCTGTGCGCGGGCGGCGGCGGCAAGACGCTGGCGATCGCCGCGCAGATGGCGGGCGAGGGGCGCATCCTCGCCACCGATACCGATCGTCCGCGCCTCTCGCGCCTGCTCCCGCGCGCCATGCGCGCCGGGGTGACGATCGCCGAGCCGCGGCTGATCGATCCGGGCAAGGAGGCGGCGATGCTGGCCGATGTCGCGGGGCAGGCCGACTGGGTGATGGTCGATGCGCCCTGTTCGGGCACCGGTACGTGGCGACGCAATCCGGAGGCGCGCTGGCGGCTGACGCCCGAACGGCTGGCGCGGGTGGTACAGACCCAGGCGCGGTTGCTCGACGTCGCCGCCGATCTCGCCGGACCGGAAGGGACCGTCATCTATGTCGTCTGCTCGCTGCTGGATGCGGAAGGGGCGGGGCAGGTGTCGGCGTTCCTCGACCGGCGGCGCGACTGGCATGCGCTGCCGCTTGCATTGCCGCGCGGGCGCGTCCACGGTCCGGGCATGCGCCTCACGCCCGCCCATGACTCGACCGACGGCTTCTTCGTCGCGCGGCTCGGGCAGCGGCAGGCGGCCTGAGACGGGACCACCGGAGATGTTGATGCGCCTTACCTCGCTTTCGGTCGCAGCCGCGCTGGCGCTGGTATGCGCCGGCACGTCGCTCAGCGGCCAGCGCCCGGACAATCAGATCGACCCGCGCTCGATGGCGCTGCTGCAACAGGGGCGCGCGGCGCAAGCGGCGGGCGATCTGGCCACCGCCACGGGCCTGATCGAGAGCGCGCTGGTGATCGACCCGCGCAACCGCCAGGCGTTCGTGGCGCTGGCCGACCTCGCCGGGCGGCAGGGGCTGCCCGGCAAGGCGATCCGGCTGTACCGCGAGGCGCTGGCGCTCGAACCCAATGACGTCGCCGCGCTGAAAGGCGAGGGCGAGGCGCTGGTCCAGAAGGGCGCCGTCACCAAGGCACGCGAGACGCTGGCGAAGCTCCAGAAGGTGTGCGGCACGACCTGCCCGGCGGCGGGGGAACTGGCGGCGGTGATCGCCAAGGGGCCGCCGGTGACCGCCACCGCGCAGCAGGTCCCAGCCGCGGTGCCGGGGACGCCGCCCGCCACGCAACAGTAACGAGCTTTCGGGAGAATGACGATGCGGACGGCGCTGACGATCGGAACCCTGCTCCTCGTCGCGCCGGTCGCCGCGCAGGACGCGCCGGATCGGATCCAGTTCATCCAGGTGGTCGGCACCGCCACCGTCTCCACGCCGCCCGACCGGGCACGGCTGATCTATTGGGTGAACGGCGAGGGCAAGACCGCCGATGCCGCCAGCGCCGCGCTGGCAGCGAAGAACAGGGCGATCGGCGACGGGCTGCGCACCCTGCTCGGCCGCGATACCGAGGTGACGGCGGGCGAGGTCAGCATCATCGAGGTGCGTGCGCCCGAATGCGACAACGGCAACGGCTATAACCGCAGCCCGCGCCTCAGCGAGGGGGCCTGTGCGGTGATCGGCCATATCGCCACCCTCTCCGGTGCGGTGAAGACCCCGGCGGTGGACAAGGCGGCGACCGCTGCCGGTCTGGCGGCCCGGCTCGGCGCGCGGGATGCGCGGGTGCAGGGGTTCGAGCTGAGCGACCGGGCGTCGGCATTGCGCCGGGCGACCGCCGCCGCCGTCGCCGACGCACGCGCGCGGGCCGAAGCGCTCGCGACGGGGGCGGGGGTGCGGCTGGGCGATCTGCTCACGCTCAGCGATCCGAATGCGTCGGGCGACGAGATCGTCGTGCACGGCAGCCTCGCCAACGCGCGCATGGCGGGTCCGCCCGCACCGCCCGCACCCCCGCCGGTCGAGATCGCGATCAAGCCGCGCCCGATCGAAACCCAGGCGCGGGTCAACGCCCGCTTCGCGATCCTGCGGTAGCGGCGCAACCCTGCTTTCCACCGTTCGTGTCGAGCGCAGTCGAGGCACCGGGCGGGACGCGCGGGGCCCGTCCCTCGACTTCGCTCGGGACGAACGGGAAGTCGGGGGCGCGGCCCGCTACCCCAGCGCCCGCGCCAGCGCGACGAATTCGGCGACGCCGACCGTCTCCGCGCGCCGGGTCGGGTCCATCCCGATCGCTTCCGCCGCCGCCAATGCGCCGGGCACCCCCTTCAGGCTCTGGCGCAGCATCTTGCGCCGTTGTCCGAACGCGGCGGCGGTCAGCGTCTCCAGCGTGCGCAGCCGCACGCCTTCGGGCGCAGGCGTCGGCACGACATGGACCACCGCCGACATGACCTTGGGCGGGGGGGTGAAGGCGCTGCGGTGCACCGGCATCGCGATCCGCGCGGTGCTGCGCCACTGGGCAAGGACCGCGAGGCGCCCATAGGCGTCGTCGCTCGGGGTCGCCACGATCCGGTCGGCGACCTCACGCTGGAACATCAGCGTCAGACTCCGCCACCACGGCTCCCAGTCCGCCGACAGCCAGCCGACGAACAGCGCGGTCCCGACGTTGTAGGGCAGGTTGCTGGCGATATGCGGTTGTCCCTCGAACAGCGCGCGCGCGTCGATCTCCAGCGCATCGCCCTCGATCAGCCGCAGCCGACCGGGAAACGCCGCGCCCAGTTCCTCGAGCGCCGGGATGCAGCGCCGGTCGCGCTCGATCGCCGTAACCTTCGCCCCGGCCAGCAGCAGCGCACGGGTCAGGCCGCCGGGACCGGGGCCGACCTCCAGCACCTCGGCGTCGTGCAGGTCGCCCGGCACGCGGGCGATGCGGCCGAGCAGCTGCTGGTCGAACAGGAAATTCTGCCCCAGCGCCTTGTTCGCCGACAGGCCGTGGCGCTGGATGACCTCGCGCAGCGGCGGCAGGTCCGTGACGGGGGCGACGCTCATCGCACGGCGGCGCGGCGGGCGGCGGCTTCCCCGGCCATGCGGATCGCGGCGATCATCGCGCCCGGCTCGGCGCGGTCCTTGCCGGCGATGTCGAACGCGGTGCCATGATCGGGCGAGGTGCGCACGATCGGCAGCCCCAGCGTGATGTTCACCCCATCGTCGAAATGCAGCGTCTTGATCGGAATCAGCGCCTGGTCGTGCGTCGGGCACAGCGCCGCGTCGTACCGGGCACGCGCGCGCGGGTGGAACATCGTGTCGGCGGCCAGCGGCCCGACGATATCGAGCCCCTCCTCGCGCAGCTGCCGGATCGCGGGGGCGAGCACGTCGATCTCCTCGCGCCCGATCGCGCCGCCTTCGCCCGCATGCGGATTGAGGCCCGCCACGACAAGGCGCGGCGTGGCGATGCCGAAGTCCTGCATCAGCCCGCGCGCCGTGGCCCGTGCGCGGGCGACGACCAGTTCGACGGTGAGCAGGCGCGGCACATCGGCCACCGCCTCGTGAATCGTGATCGGTACCACCCGCAGCGTCGGCCCGGCCAGCATCATCACCGCATTTTCCCGCGCGATGCCGCAGCGTTCGGCGACGAATTCGGTCTGCCCCGGATAGCTGAAGCCGATACGGTACAGCTCGCCCTTGGCCACCGGTCCCGTCACCAGCCCCGACGCCGCATCGGAGCGGGCCAGCCCCGCCGCCAGTTCGAGCGATTGCAGCGCGCAGCGTGCGCCGTCGATATCGGGCGTCCCCGGCACGATCGTGCCGCCGTCGACCACCGACACCACCGGCAGCGCGCGGGCGAACACGGCCGCCGCGTCGCGCGGATCGTCGATCCGCTCGACCGGGCCGTCCCATACCGCCGATACCGCGCGCACGTCGCCGACCGCGAAGAAGCACGGCAGCCGATAGGGTTCGCGCGCGGCCCATGCCTTGCCGATGATCTCCGGGCCGATCCCGGCAGGATCGCCCATCGATACTGCCAGCGGCGGAAGCGCGGCGCCCGTCATGTCAGCGATATTCGATCACCGCGTCGCGCCGCAGGTCGCGCATCATCCGCTGGGCGCGCAGGTTGACGCGCTCCTGCTGCAACCCTTCCTGGATCTGGTCGGCGCTGGGGATGCCCGCGCTGCGCGGATCGTCGCGACCGCACACGATCAGCACGCGGATGCCGTCCTTGGGCGAACCGAACGGCGGCGTCGCCTGTCCGACGTTCAGCTTCAGCACGATCTCCTGAAGTGCTGGCGGCAGGCTGCGGATCACGACCGAGTCGTTGTCGACCACCTCGGCGGCCTGCGCCTGCGCGATCTTGGTCGCGTCGCCGCAACCGCGGATCGCCTGGGTAGCCTTGGCGAAGGCGGCGGCGCGCTCGGTCGCCTGCGCCTGGCTGGTGCCGGGCGGGAAGGGCAGGGTAAGCTGGCGCAGCGCCACGCGCGCGTCGCGCGGATCGGCGGTCAGCACCTGTCGCTTGTCCGCGAGGTAGAGGATCGAATAGCCGCCCGGCACCTCGATCGGCCCGGCGATCTGGCCGACCTGCATCTGCTGCGCCGCGCGCGAGAGCGGTTCGGGCAGCATGTTGAGCCGCACCCAGCCGAGATCGCCGCCGACCGCGCGGGTCGACGCTTCGGAGAAGTTGCGCGCGAAATACTCGAACGGCGCGCCCTGGCGGATCTGTTCGATGATCTTGCCCATCGCCGCCTGCACCTCGCCCGCGCGGTCGGGCGTGGCGGAGATGTAGATTTCGCGCAGGCTGTATTCGGCGGTGCCCTTCGATTCCTCGAGGCGCTTCTGGATCGCGGCGACCTCTTCCTCGCCGACGTTGATGAACGGCTCGACCTGCTTGCGCAGCAACCGGCTCCACGCCAGCTCGCCCTCGATCTGGCGGCGCAGCGACCGGTCGGACGACCCGACCGAGCGGAGATAGGCGCGCAACTGGTCCGGCGTGCGCTGGAAACGCTGCTTGGCGAGGCGGTTGAAGCTCTGTTCCAGTTCCTGCGGCGTGACGGTGATGTCCTTCGACTTCGCCTGCTGGATCTGCAGCGTCTCGTCGATCAGCTGCCGGACGACCTGCGCGCGCAGCACCTCGCGGTCCTCGTCGCTCAGCTTGAAGTCGTTGAGCGCGACGATCAGCGCCATGCGCTGGTGCACGTCCGTACCGGTCAGCACCGTGTCGTTGACGATCGCGGTCGGCTTGCGGATGTTGGGATCGACCTTGCCGAAGATGGTCGGATTGCCCGGCAGGTTCAGATTGGCGCCGGGCACCTGCTGCCCGTCGCTCACCGTCTGCGCGGCGAGCGCGGCGGTGGCGGCCAGCGCAGCGAAAGCGGCGACCGAGCGGCCGATACGGGTCACGTTCACGATGTTCCTGGTCACTTGGTCCTGCTATCCCATCCGCGCGTCATGCCCGCGCCTGCCGTACCATTCGGGCGAAAACATGGCCCGCCCCGGCTGAACCCAGCCTTATCTATCGCCCCAAATTCTTGAAAGCCAGCGTGACGAGATAGCTGTTGCCGCTGCGCGCGTCGCCGATCCGCTGGTAATCGCGCTTCCACGTCAGGCCGAGCCGCAGGCAGTCGTCCTCATATTGCGCGCCGATGCGGTGGCGGATCGGGTCGAACCCGTCGGACAGCGACAGCGCATCCTCCGACCGGTCGGTCAGGTCGACGGTGGCGGAAGCGAACGCCGACCAGAACGGCCCGAACGCCACGCGCCCGGCGGCGCGCACCTCCTCGCGGTCCTGCAAATCCTCCAGCTCGTCGATGTCGCGGTTGAGCCGGAGATAGCCGACCTGCACATAGGTCCGCCGCGATCCGATCGTCGCGTCCAGCTCGTTGCGGCGGATCTTGAGGCCGTCCTTGTCCAGCCGGTAGCGGTGGGTGAAGGTCACGAACTCGCGCAGGCGGATATCGGTGCGCCCGACAAAGTCGGAGAAGCGGTCGTCCAGCCCGGTGCCGCTCGGCAGGATGCTCGCGCGCTCGCTGGTGCGATAGCTCTGCCCGATGGTGGCGGTCAGCGCGAGGCCGGGCAGGTCGAGCGCATAGTCGAGGCCATAGGTGACGCGCGACGAATCCTCGAACCGGTCGTATCCGGCGAAGCGGTTGAGCGCGAAGAGGTTGGAATCCTCGAGGTCGACGGCACGCGCATCCTCGTTCGGCACCGCCAGATTGGCGATCCTGGGCGACGCGACCAGTTGCACGCGCGGGCTGATCCGCTGCGTGCCCCGCCCGACCGCGCCGACGAACGGCCAGCGGATATCGACCGCCGCCGCCGCGATGCCGCGCGGGGTGAAGCCTTCGGTCCCGCGATAGGCGAGCACCGCGGTATCGATCGTGTCGTGCGCGTTATACGCATCGGCCCGGCCATAGGCGGTGAAGGTCACTTCCTGCCCGAGCGGGGTGTAGCGCGTCAGATCCCAGCGCGCCGCGACGAACGCGCGCTGCGTATCCTGCCCCTCCGACCGGCCGATCGCCAGCGTGTTGAGCTGCACCTGCGCGACGCCGCCGAGCAATCCCTCGAACCGCCGCCGATAGTCGAGTTCGGGCAGCGCGACCGGCTGCATCCCCTGATCGTCGCCGACGCGCAGCGTCTGCACCGCCCAGCCGCTGATCGACAGCATCGAATTGCGGTCGATCCGCTCGACGGTGACGTTGTTGCGCAGGCGATCGTCGCGCGAGATGTCGTAGCGGCGCAGGAACGTCTGGTCGGTGGTATAGCGCAGCGATGCCGACACGCTCCATGCGGGATCGAACTGGAACCGCCCGGTCGCATCGAGATAGCCGCGGAACGATTGCTGCGTGCCTTCCGGCACGATGCCGAGCACGAGGTCGTCGCTCCGGCGGCTGGCGGTGGCATAGCCGGTGACGCGATACGCACCCTTGTCGGTCAGCGCGCGATATTCGGCCTGGAGCATCGGCAGCACGGCGGTGAAGACGTGCGGCGTGATCGTCAGGTCGCGGTTGCGTGCGATGCTGAAGTAATAGGGAACGGCGACCTCGACCCCGTTCACCCGGTCGAGCCGGATCGAGGGGGCGAGCAGCCCCGAATCGCTGTTGTCGCCGATCGAATGCGAGAAGGACGGCAGCGGGATCGTCGGCAGCCCGAATATCGTCAGCCCCGCGCCGGTATAGCGGATGCGCTGGCGCTGCGGATCGTACCGGACCCTGAGCGCGGTGATCTTCCACGACGGCTCCTTGGGACAACCCGCCGAGGTCGTGACCGCGCAGGGGGTATAGGCCGCGCTCTCGACCGTCACGACGCCGTTCTCGGAGCGGGTGCCGCGCCTGGCGGCGATCCGCCCGCCTTCGTCGAGCACCACCAGCATGTTGTCGACCACGCCGTCCTTCAGCGTATCGGTCAGCTCGATCCGGTCGCCATAGGCGATATCGCCCTGCGGGTTGGTGACGGCGATGTTGCCGGTCGCCACCACCTGTCCGGTCTTGCGGTTCCACGTCACCCGGTCGGCGCGCAGACGGTTGCCCTCGCGCAGCAGCCGCACCTCACCGCTGGCGGTGACGACATCGGCGTTGCTGTCATATTCCAGCAGGTCGGACGAGAAATCGATCTGGTCGGATGCGGGCGGCGTCGGCAGCGCGCTTTCGGGCGGGGGCGGGGCGGCGGGGCGGTCCTGCAAATCCTGCGCATACGCCGGACCGGCGGCGGCGAGCAGGCTCAGGCCAAGGGCGATCGACCCGAACGAACGCTTCACTAGTCGAACTTCCCCAATATCGTTGCCCGGCCATGCGCGTGGCGCTGCGCCCGCCTATCGCATCGTGCGCCGGGAACCGCAATCGCCGTCCGTCCGCTTTACGCGGGCCGGACCATCCGCATAAGAACGCGGTTCGCACCGGAATTGGTGTTGCAAAGGAAGTCCATGTCGATCTCGATCCAGTTCGCCGCCGCCCGCGGCACCGCGCCCGCCCTCGTCCTGCCGATCGCGAAGGGCGGCATCGACCGTATCGCCGACGCCGGGCTCGACCCCGCGGTCGCGACGCTGGCGCAGGGTGCCGCCGCCGCGGGCCGGTTCGACGGCGAGGCGGGATCGATCGCCGAGATCTTCGTGCCGGGTGAGGGCGGTGCCGCCGACCGGCTGATCCTGCTCGGGATCGGCGACGGCGACGGGCCTGCGCTGGAGAAGGCGGGCGGCGCGCTTACCGGCCGGTTCCTGCTGTCCGGCATCGCCGAGCTGACCGTCGACTTTACCGGCACGGCGGCGGATGCGGCGGGCATCGCCCGCTTCGCCGCGACCGCCGCACAGCGTGGCTGGCGGCAGGACGCCTATCGCACGAAGCTGCCCGAGGCGTCGAAGCCGACGCTGGCTACGATCACCGTGGTCGGCGCGCCCGAGGGCATCGACGATGCGTTCGTCGCGGCGGATGCGATCACCCGGGGGCTCGACCTCACCCGCACCCTCGTCACCGATCCGCCGAACCTCCTCTACCCCGAGACCTTCGTCGAGAAGTGCCGCGAACTGGCGGACCTCGGCGTCGAACTGACCATCCTCGACGAAGCGCAGATGGGCGAACTCGGCATGGGCGCGCTGCTCGGCGTCAGCCTTGGGTCGGAGAAGGAAGCGCGCCTGCTCGCGATGCGCTGGCACGGCAAGGGCGGCGACACCACCGACCTCGCGCTCGTCGGCAAGGGCGTGACCTTCGACACCGGCGGCATTTCCTTGAAGCCCGGCCCCGGCATGGAGGACATGAAGTGGGACATGGGCGGCGCGGGCGCGGTCGCGGGCGCGATGAAGGCGCTGGCGTCGCGCAAGGCGAAGGCCAACGTCGTCGGCGTGGTCGGCCTCGTCGAGAACATGCCCGACGGCAAGGCGCAGCGCCCCGGCGACGTCGTGACCAGCATGTCGGGCCAGACGATCGAGGTGCTCAACACCGACGCGGAAGGTCGCCTCGTGCTGTGCGACGTGCTGACGTGGGTGCAGCGGACGCACCGGCCGGGCACGATCGTCGATCTCGCCACGCTGACCGGCGCGATGATCATCAGCCTCGGCAACGAGCATGGCGGGATGTTCGCCAACGACGACTCGCTTGCCGACCAGTTGCTGGCGGCATCGAAGGAGTCGGGCGACCTGCTGTGGCGTTTCCCGCTGTCGCCTGCATACGACAAGCTGCTCGATTCGCCGATCGCCGACATGAAGAACATCGGCCCGCGCGGCGCGGGATCGATCACCGCCGCGCAGTTCCTCAAGCGCTATATCGAGGACGGCGTGCGCTGGGCGCATCTCGACATCGCGGGGATGGTGTGGGCCGACAAGCCCGGCAACCACCACGACAAGGGCGCGACCGGCTTCGGCGTGCGGCTGCTCGACCGGTTCGTGAAGGATAATTTCGAGTAACGCCGCAGAACTTCGTCATTCCCGCGCAGGCGGGAATCCATATACGCTGGCGTTGCGGACAGAAGCGCCACGTCGGCGGCAATGGGTTCCCGCCTGCGCGGGAACGACGGGATTGGCCGTATGAAAGTCGACTTCTACCACCTGACCCGTACCCCGCTCGACCGGGTGCTGCCGCGCATCGCCGCGCGGCTGCACGACGACGGGCAGCGGTTGCTGCTGCTCTCGGGCGACGCCGAACAGCGCCGCGCACTCGACACCGCGCTGTGGACCTTTGCCCCCGACAGCTTCCTGCCGCATGCAGAAGCGGGCGCGGGGGACGACGCGCGACAGGCGGTGCTGATCGCCGCCGAACCCACCCCCGCCAACGGCGCGCGCAACGTCGCGATCGTCGACGGGCGCTGGCGCGACGAGGCGCTGGGGTTCGACCGCGCCTTCCACCTCTTCGGCGAGGAGCATATCGCCGCCGCGCGCGCCGCGTGGAAGGCGCTGGCCAGCCGCGACGGCATCGAGCGCCGCTACTGGCGGCAGGGCGACGGCGGCTGGGAACAGGCCGCCTGAGCCTTGCCAGTCGTCCGGCGCGCCTCTAGGGAGCCGCGGACCATCACAATCCAACGCAGGAGCCGCGACCGCCATGGCCGCCACCCGTACCTTTTCGATCATCAAGCCCGACGCCACCCGCCGCAACCTGACCGGCGCGGTCACGAAGATGCTGGAGGAAGCAGGGCTCCGCGTCGTCGCCTCCAAGCGCATCCAGATGACCCGCGAGCAGGCCGAGGGCTTCTACGGCGTGCACCGCGAGCGTCCGTTCTTCAACGATCTGGTCGAATTCATGATCTCGGGTCCGGTGGTCGTGCAGGTGCTGGAAGGCGAGAACGCCGTGCAGGCCAACCGCGACATCATGGGCGCGACCAACCCGGCGAACGCCGAGCCGGGCACGATCCGCAAGGAACTGGCTGAATCGATCGAGGCGAACTCGGTCCATGGTTCGGATTCGGAAGAGAATGCGAAGATCGAGATCGACTTCTTCTTCAAGCCGGAAGAGATCGTCGGCTGATGTGACGGGGTGCCTGCTTCCTTGAGGGAGCAGGCACCCCTCCAATCTTCCGTTCGGTTCGAGCAGCTTCGAGCACAGTCGAGAAGCGTCCGTCGAGAACGGGTTGCCCCAAGCAACCGCTGCTCGACCAGCTCGAAGCAAACGGGGCGGGAAGGCCGCCGGGCGGGCCTACCCCGCCAGCCGCCCCAGTTCCTGCGCCCACAGCGTATCGAGCCGCCGCGCGACCCCGCCGGTCGCCGCCTCGCGCCGGGCCAGTGCCTTGAGCGCGAACGCCCGCCCGCCGACCATCCGGCCATGCGTCGCGAATACCAGATCATAGATCGCGCTCGACCGCCGTTCGGTATCGCCGTCGAACCACACCGCGGTGATCGCCACCGGCAACCGGCCTTCCAGCGCATCCTTGCCGCCGTCGGTGATCGAGAGCACCGGGCCACGCACCCAGTCGGCGGGGATCGCGATGTCGCCGACCGCACTCTGGTCCGCGACCTTCAGCGCCGGGGGGAACGTCACCTCGATCCGCTCGATCCGCCGGTCGGGGGCGGACAGCGCGAGACCGTCGCCCTCCACCTTGGCCGTCAGGGCAAGTGCCGCCTTCGCCTTCTGCGCCGACACGCCCGCCGCCGCGCGCTCGGCTTCGGCGGTGCGGCGTTCGGACACGTTGTTCCACAGCGTCAGTGCGCCGATCACCACGCCCGCCACCGCCACGCCCTCCGCCAGCGTGATCCAGCGGCGGCGCTCGGCGCGCGCCTCCTCGGCGTCGCTCACCGCCCGCCCGCCTCCAGCAGGTCGCGCGGCGCGGTCAACTCCCATGCGCGGGCGATGCGATCGTCGATCAGGGTCCAGTCGGTATCGCCGTCGATCGCGACCCCGGTCCAGTCGTCCTCCTTCAGCAGCAGCGTATCGCCGTCGATCCGCGCGAAGGGTGCACCCTCGACCCGGAACTCGGCACCGTCCCCGCTCGCCTCGACGCCGGGCAGGCGCATCGCCGTCGCCCGGACCTTTGCCGCCGTCTCGCTCATCGCGTCACAAACTCCGCCAGCACCTGTGGATACAGCCGGTGTTCGGCCACCAGCACCCGCGCGGCAAGGCTGTCCGCCGTGTCGCCGGGCAGGATCGCAACGCGCGCCTGGCCCAATACGCTCCCGGCGTCGAGTTCCTCGGTGACGACATGGACCGAACAGCCCGCCTCGGCATCGCCCGCCGCGATCGCGCGGGCGTGGGTGTCGAGCCCCTTGTACTTCGGCAGCAGCGAGGGGTGGATATTGACGATCCGGTCGCGCCACGCCGCGACGAAGCCGGGGGAGAGCAGCCGCATATAGCCCGCCAGCGCCACCGTCTCGACCCCCGCCGCACGCAATGCGCCGTCGATCGCCGCTTCATACTCGGCCTTGGGAATACCGCGCGGGCTGTGGGCGAAGGTCGCGATGCCGCGCCCGGCTGCATGGGCGAGTCCCGCCGCGTCGGGCTTGTCGGATGCGACCAGCACGACTTCGTACGGGCAGCCGGGCGCTTCCGCCGCCGCGACCAGCGCCGCCATGTTCGATCCCCGTCCGGAGATCAGGACGCCGACCCGGTGCTTAGGCGTGGTCGGCATGCCGCGCCCCTCCGACCCCTTCGTCATTCCCGCGAAGGCGGGAATCCATAGACGCCGCCGTTTCGATTCCAGCCGCCACGCCAGCGCATATGGATTCCCGCCTGCGCGGGAATGACGAGGTTGTGCAAACTTCCGCGTCAACCAAGATGCGTCGCGCTCCATCCGGCACGGGCGCTCCACGTGCCCGCGCTGCCGTGCACGGTGCAGCCCTTGTCGCCCGCCTCGACCGTGCCGATCCGCACCACGTTCTCGCCCGCCGCCGCAAGGTCTGCCGCGACGGCGTCCGCCTCGTCCGCCGACACCAGCACCGCCATGCCGATGCCGCAGTTGAAGGTGCGCGCCATCTCCTCCGGCTCGATATTGCCCTGCGCCTGCAGGAACGCCATCAGCCGGGGCTGCGCCCATGCATCGGCATCGACGCGGGCATGCGCGCCTTCGGGCAGCACGCGCGGGATATTCTCGAGCAACCCGCCGCCGGTGATATGCGCGAGGCCATGGATGCGCCCCGCGCGCAGCAGCGGGAGCAGCGGCTTCACATAGATGCGCGTCGGCGCCATCAGCGCGTCGATCAGCAGCACGTCGGCATCGAACAGCGCGGGGCGATCCAGCTTCCACCCCTTGTCCGCCGCGAGTCGCCGCACCAGCGAGAAGCCGTTGCTGTGCACGCCCGACGAAGCGAGGCCGAGGATCACGTCGCCCACGCCCACCTTGTCGCCGGTGAGCAGCTGCTCGCGCTCCACCGCGCCGACGCAGAAACCGGCGAGGTCATAGTCGCCCTCGGCATACATGCCCGGCATTTCCGCCGTCTCGCCGCCGATCAGCGCGCAGCCCGCCTGGCGGCAGCCCTCGGCGATCGAGGCGACGACCCGCTCGGCGGTGTCCGCCACCAGCTTGCCCGAGGCATAATAATCGAGGAAGAACAGCGGCTCGGCACCCTGCACGATCAGGTCGTTGGCGCACATCGCCACCAGATCGATGCCCACCCCGTCGTGCGCGTCATGCTCGATCGCCAGTTTCAGCTTGGTGCCGACGCCGTCGTTGGCGGCGACCAGCAGCGGGTCCCTGAACCCCGCCGCCCTGGGGTCGAACACCCCGCCGAACCCGCCCAGTTCGGCGTCGGCGCCGGGACGCCTCGTGGATTTCGCCAGCGGCCCGATCGCGCGGACAAGGGCGTTGCCCGCCGCGATCGAAACGCCCGCCTGTGCGTAGGTATAGCCGCCGCCGCGGTCGCCTTCGTTGCTCATGGATTGGGCGGTTACCGATATCCCGCTTGGATTTCCACGCCTGCTTCGTCAAAAGGCGCGGATGACTTCGCTCGACCCCCGCCGCCTGCTTGTCGCCGCCGTCCTCGGCACGGTCGTGGCCGGCGCGGTCGTCGCACAGGGCGGCGTCGCCGCGGTCGACAGCTCGGGCAGCTTCGAGGTGAGCGGCGTGCGCGTCGATGTCGCCGCGCCCAGTGCCGAAGCCGCGCGCACCGCGGGCTGGCGGCTGGCGCAGCGCAAGGGCTGGCAGATGCTGTCGCAGCGGCTGACCGGATCGGCGCAGACGCTGCCCGACGGCACGCTCGATTCGCTGGTCAGCGGCATCGTGGTCGAAAGCGAACAGATCGGGCCGCAGCGCTATGTCGCGCGGCTGGGCGTGCTGTTCAATCGCGGGCGCGCCGCGTCGATCCTCGGCATCGCGGGCGTGTCCGAACGCTCGCCCGCCATGCTCGTCGTGCCGCTGATCTGGGAAGGCGGCACCGGCACCGCGTTCGAGCGGGCCACGCCGTGGCAGGCGGCATGGGCGCGCTTCCGCACCGGGGGCAGCGTGATGGATTATGTGCGGCCCAGCGGCACCGGCGGCGATGCGCTGCTGCTGAACGCCGGACAGGTCACGCGGCGCGGGCGTGGCTGGTGGCGCACGGTGCTGAACCAGTATGGCGCGTCCGACGTGCTCATCCCGCAGGTGCGGCTGGAGCGGCAATGGCCCGGCGGCCCGGTCGTCGGCACCTTCACCGCGGGCTATGGCCCCGACAACCGGCTGATCGGCCGCTTCGCGCTGCGGGTGGAGCAGGGCGACGCCGTGCCGCAGCTGCTGGACGAGGGCGTCCGCCGCATCGACGCGCTGTACCAGCAGGCGCTGCGCAGCGGCGCGCTGCGCCCCGACGTGGCGCTCAGCGCGCCGCCGCCCGGCACCCCCGCCACCCCGGTCGAGGATCCGCTGGACGCGACCGACCCGACGCTGACGCTCGACCCGACCCAGCCGAGCCCGCTGCCCGGCCCCGGCGAACCGCTCGTCACCCTGTCGGTACAGGCCGATACGCCCAACGCGGCCGCCGTCGATTCGGCGGAGTCGGCATTGCGCTCGGTTCCCGGCGTGCGCAGCGCGGCGACCACCAGCCTCGCGCTCGGCGGCGTATCGGTGCTGCGCGTCACCTTCAGCGGCGACGCCGCGGTCCTCGCCGCCGCGCTGGAGGGTCGCGGCTGGCAGGTGCAGCAGGGCGAGGGCGCGCTGCGCATCCGTCGTCGCGCGGCCGCACCGGCACCCGCGCCCTCGCCCTCGCCCTCGGGCACGCCGACGGGATGACGACGCCCCCCGGCGGCCCCGCGCAGCTCAGCTTTCCGCTCGAGCTTCCCCCCGGCGCGCGCGAGGACCAGTTCCTCGTCAGCCCGTCGAACGCGCAGGCGGTCCAGTATCTCGACAACTGGGGCCTCTGGCCGTTGCCGGTCGCGATCCTCACCGGCCCGCGCAAGTCGGGGCGGACGCTGCTGGCGCGGATGTTCGCGGGCCGCAGCGGCGGCATGATCGCCGACGATGCCGAACTGGCGAGCGAGACCGACCTGTTCCACGCCTGGAACCAGGCGCAGGCGGAGGGGCGGCCGCTCCTGATCGTCGCCGATGCGACCCCGCCGGTGTGGCGGATCGCGCTGCCCGACCTGCGCTCGCGCATCGCCGCCACGCCGGTCGTGCGGCTGGACGCGCCCGACGAGCTGCTGATCGAAACGCTGCTGCAACATCTCTTCGACAGGAAGGAGCTGACCGCCGCGCCCGATCTGGTGCGCTGGCTCGCCCGCCGCGTCGACCGGAGCCACCTTGCCGTGCTCCGCGTTGTCGAGGCTCTGGAGGAAGATGCCATGTCGCGTTCGACGCGCCAATTGACCGTTCCCGCCGTGCGCGCCGCGCTCGGTCGCACCTCGCTCATCACGGACCCCGCCGCATGACCGAACAGGCCGCCCCCGCCGCCGCGGGCACGACCGTCGCCGCCGTGCCCGAGGCGCGCTATTTCAATCGCGAGCTGTCGTGGCTGGGCTTCAACCGCCGCGTGCTGGACGAGGCGTGCAACGCCGACCACCCGCTGCTCGAACGGCTGCGCTTCCTGTCGATCTCGGCGACCAATCTCGACGAATTCTTCATGGTCCGCGTCGCGGGACTGAAGGGGCAGCAGGCGCAGGGCGTCGGCCATGAATCGCCCGACGGCCTCACCCCCCGCCAGCAGCTGGAGGCGATCATCGCCGATGCCGCGCAGCTGGTCGACAGCCAGCAGCGCATCTGGCGCGACATCGCCGCCGAACTGGCCGCCGCCGACATCGCGGTGCTGGGGCAGGGCGAGATCGCGGGCGATGCGGAAGTGTGGCTGGAACGCTATTTCCGGGAGCAGGTGTTCCCGGTGCTGACCCCCCAGGCGCTCGATCCGGCGCATCCGTTCCCCTTCATCCCCAACCTCGGCTCGGCGCTGCTGTTCGACCTGATCCGCCGTTCGGACGAGGCGGAGGTGCGTGAGGTCGTGCTGCTGCCCCCCGCCATGCCGCGCTTCGTGCGCCTGCCGGGCAAGACCGCGCGCTATGTCGCGATCGAGACGATCCTGCGCCATTTCTCGGGCCTGTTCTTTCCCGGCTACGACGTGCGCGCCTCGGCGGCGTTCCGGGTGATCCGCGACAGCGACATCGAGCTGGAGGAGGAGGCGGAGGATCTCGTCCTCTACTTCCGCACCGCGATCAAGCGCCGCCGCCGCGGCCGCGTGATCCGCCTGGAGATCGAATCGGGCATCTCCGACGAGCTGGTCGAGCTGCTGCGCGACGAGATGATGGGCAGCGACGCGGTCGTCACCGAAACCGGCGGCTTCCTCGGCATCGGCGACCTGTCGATGCTCGTGGCGGAGGATCGCCCGGACCTGAAATTCCCGCCCTTCAGCCCCCGCTTCCCCGAGCGCATCCGCGAATATGGCGGCGACTGTTTCGCCGCGATCCGCGCCAAGGACATCGTCGTCCACCACCCGTATGAGACGTTCGACGTGGTGATCGCCTTCATCAAGCAGGCGGCGGCGGACCCGGACGTGGTGGCGATCAAGCAGACGCTCTACCGCGCGGGCAAGCAGTCGGCGATCGTCGCCGCGCTGGTCGCCGCGGCTGAAGCGGGCAAGTCGGTGACTGCCGTGGTCGAGCTGAAGGCCCGCTTCGACGAGGAACAGAATCTCAACCTCGCCTCGGTGCTCGAACGCGCCGGGGTGCAGGTGGTCTACGGCTTCATCGAGTGGAAGACCCACGCCAAGATATCGATGGTCGTCCGGCGCGAGGAGCAGGGCTATCGCACCTACTGCCATTTCGGCACCGGCAACTATCATCCCGTAACCGCACGCATCTATACCGATCTCAGCTTCTTCACCGCCGATCCGGTGATCGGGCGCGATGCGGCGCAGGTGTTCAACTACATCACCGGCTATGTCGAGCCGCAGGCGCTGCAACAGCTCGCCATTTCCCCGCGCGACCTGCGCAACCGGCTGGAGGCGCTGATCGAGGGCGAGATCCAGACCGCGCGTTCCGGCGGCGAGGGGTCGATCTGGCTCAAGATGAACTCGCTGGTCGATCCGGCGCTGATCGACAAGCTGTACGAGGCATCGGCGGCGGGCGTGCAGATCGACCTGATCGTGCGCGGCATCTGCTGCCTGCGCCCCGGCGTGCCGGGCATGTCGGACAATATCCGGGTGAAGTCGGTGGTCGGGCGGTTCCTCGAACACAGCCGCATCTACTGCTTCGGCAACGGGCAGGCGCTGCCCAACGACGACGCGCTGGTCTATGTCTCCTCCGCCGACTGGATGCCGCGCAACTTCGACCGGCGCGTCGAATATCTCCTGCCGATCAACAATCCTACCGTGCACGACCAGGTGCTCGACCAGGTAATGGTCGCGAACCTGCTCGACACCGAACAGACATGGGAGCTGAAGGCCGACGGCAGCTATCGCCGCGCGGCCAAGGGCGAGCGGCCGTTCAACCTGCATCGCTATTTCATGACCAACCCGTCGCTGTCGGGACGCGGCGCGGCGATCGAGAGCGGCGAGGCGATGATCCCGAAGAAACTGTCGCTCCGGGCATGGCGTGCCGCACGCGGGGCGATCGCCTGATGGGGTTCGGCCGGTCGAAACCGTCGTCCGCCCCGACCGCGCACAGCGCGATCGTCGACATCGGCTCGAACTCGATCCGGCTGGTCGTCTATGGCGGTCCGGCGCGCATCCCCGCCATCCTGTTCAACGAGAAGGTGCTGGCGGGGCTCGGCCGTTCGCTCGCCCAGACCGGTACGATCGATGCCGAGGCGATGACGACGGCCCGCGCCGCGATCCGGCGCTTCGCGTGGCTGACGCGCGAGATGGCGGTACCGGTCGTCCGCACCGTCGCCACCGCCGCGGTGCGCGATGCCCGCAACGGCGCCGAACTGATCGCGGTGGCGGAGGATGCCGGGCTGACCGTCGAAACCCTGCCGGGCGAGGAGGAGGCGCAGGCCGCCGGATACGGCGTCCTTTCCGCCATTCCCGATGCCGACGGCATCGTCGGCGATCTGGGCGGGGGCAGCCTCGAACTCGTCCTCGTGTCGCGCGGGAAGCTCGGCGAACGGGTGTCGTTCCCGCTCGGCGTGCTGCGCATCGGCGCGATCCGGGACAAGGGGCCGAACGAACTCGACCGCACCGTCGCCCGGCTGGTGGCCGACACCGGCTGGAAGGGGCAGGGCAAGGGGCTGCCGCTCTACCTCGTCGGCGGATCGTGGCGTGCGCTGGCGCGGTTCGACATGCATCTGACCGGCTATCCGCTGCCGATCGCGCACGGCTATCCGCTGTCGCTCGACCGGATCGGGCAGCTCCGCAAGATATTGTCGGCTACCCCGCGCGCCGACCTGAAGCTGGTGCCCAATCTGTCGGGCGGGCGGGTGCCGACGCTCGACAATGCCGCCGCGGTCCTCGCGTCGGTCGCGCGGCACTTGGGATGCGCCACGACGATCATCTCCGCCTATGGCCTGCGCGAAGGGCTGCTCTACGCCGCGCTCGATCCGGCGATCCGTGCCGAAGACCCGCTGCTCGTCGCCGCACATGACGAAGGCGCACGGCAGGGGCGCTTCGCCGAGCATGGCGACCTGCTCCACCGGTGGATCGCGCCGCTGTTCCCGGAAGACGATGCAGCGGCGGTCCGGCTGCGCCATGCCGCCTGCCTGCTCGCCGACGTGGGCTGGCATGCCAACCCGGAGTTCCGCGCGGAACGCGGCGTCGAGATCGCGCTGCACGGCAACTGGGTCGCGATCGACGCCGCCGGGCGCGCGATCGTGGCGCAGGCGCTGCACAGCTGCCTCGGCGGCGGCGGCGACACCCCCGAACCGCTCGGGCGGCTCGCCCCGGCGGCGGCACTGGCGCGCGCGAAACGCTGGGGGCTGGCGATGCGGCTGGGCCAGCGGCTGAGCGGCGGTGTCGCCGCGCCGCTGCAACGCACGTCGCTCCGCCGTGCGGGCGGGCGGATCGAGCTGGTCGTGTCGCCTGCTGATGCCCCGCTCTATGGCGAGGCGGTGCAGAAGCGCCATCGCGCGCTGGCAACGGCGCTGGGCGGGGAAGCGGCATTGGCGACCGGCTGACTTCCCTACAGGGCGGCGATCGTGCGGAGGGGGGTGGCTGCTCCTTGAACCGTCTACCCACCACGTCCACCGTTCGTCTCGAGCCCGGTCGAGACACCGGGCGCTGCGGCTGCGGCATGTCCCTCGACTTCGCCCGGGACGAACGGCGGTGTTACAGGGTGTGACTTTCCGGAGCCTGACATCGTCAGGCGGCCCCGTTCCTGCTGCGTAGGGACTGAGCGCAGGCGAGGAGGATCAGTCCCACGCGGTCCTTCGACACGCCATTTCGACAGGCGCAATGGCTACTCCGGACGAACGAGTACGCCCCATGTCATTGGAGTACAGGCCCGGTCGACATCCAGTTTCTACCGTCACCCCGGACTTGTTCCGGGGTCCACCGAACCGCAAGCGCCGCCGACAGAGGCTCGAACCGCACCGATTGCCGCGCCGTGGACCCCGGAACAGGTCCGGGTGACGAATATAATTGCTTCGTCGTTGACGCACGGCACCCGATCGCTGAACGTCGCCCCCTCCGGCAACGCATCCTCAATGCCGATTTGGCGCAACCTTCGCCAACTTCCCACTATCCGCAGCGGAAGCGGGTGACGTTGTTGCCGGCGTCGACCTCGATGTTCAGCCGGTCGGGGCGGTAGTCCATCGTGACGGGGCTGTTCGGACGGATCACCCGCACCGAGCGCGCGCCGACCTTCGCCTGCGCTTCCTGTTGCAACGCCGGGGTAAGCGGCTTGCCGACCAGCGACGCCGCCGCCGCGATCCGGCACGGCGTCTGCGGCTCCTGTACCGCCGCCTCGTCGCCCGGCGGTACCGGCGGGGAGGGCGGCATCACCGCCACCGGCGGCGCCGGGCGCGGCCTCGGCAGCGGCGGTGCGTCCGGTGCCACCGGCGCGCAGCCCGCCAGCATCAGTCCTGCCCATGCGATTCGCTTCATTCGACGACCTCCGCCCGTGTCATCTTCAGTCTTCCGCCCAGCACGGTGAACCCGAGCTGACCCTCGACCAGCGCCAATGCGTCGCGCCCGAACTGCTCGAACCGCCAGCCGGTCAGGATCGACAGCCCCTCGCGCTGCCCCGCCGCCAGCGCCTCCAGATCGTCCGACCGGGCGAGGAGGCGCGCCGCGACCTTGATCTCGTTCGCGCGGATCTTGAGCAGCAGTTTCAGCAGGTCGGCGACGAGCGCCCCTTCCTTGCCGAGCGCGGGCTTGCGTTCATCGCGGCCCGGCATCTCGGCCGCGCTCAGCGGCTTCGCCTCGGCCAGTGCGGTCATCATCCGCGCACCGATGTCGTTATGCGCCCATGCCGCCGACAGCCCGCGCACCTTCGCCAGATCGGCCTGCCTGCGCGGCGGATTCGCGGCAAGGTCGGCGACGGTCTCGTCCTTGACGATGCGTCCGCGCGGCAGGTCCTTGCCCTGCGCCTCCAGCTCGCGCCACTTGCCCAGCGCCTTCAGCCGCCCGAGCACCTCGGGCTTGCGGCTGTTGACGCGGATGCGCTGCCACACCTGTTCCGGATCGTTGAAGTAGTTGGCCGGATCGGCGATCCGCTCCATCTCCTCGTCCAGCCACAGCCCGCGCCCGGTCTTGCGCAGCTTCGCCAGCATCTTGGGGAAGATCACCGAGAGATGCGTCACGTCGGCAATCGCATAGTCGATCTGCCGGTCGTCCAACGGGCGGCGCGACCAGTCGGTGAAGCGCGCGCCCTTGTCGACGGTGATCCCGAGATAGGCGTCGACGAGGTTGGAATAGCCGACCTGCTCGCCCTGGCCCAGCGCCATTGCCGCCACCTGCGTGTCGAACAGCGGGAAGGGGGTCTTGCCGGTCAGGTTGTAGACGATCTCGATATCCTGCCCGCCCGCATGAAAGACTTTCAGCACCGCGTCATTGTCGGTCAGCAGCTGGAGCAGCGGGGTCAGGTCGATGCCGGGTACCATCGGATCGATGGCGGCGGCTTCCTCGGTATTGGCGATCTGGATCAGGCAGAGTTCGGGCCAGTAGCTGTTCTCGCGCATGAACTCGGTATCGACCGCGACGAAATCGGACTTGGCGAGGCGGGCGCAGAGGGCGGCGAGCGTCGCGCTGTCCTCGATCAACGGATGGATATGCATCCCGCCCGCATAGCAGCCCCGTGCGCCTTGACAAAAGGGGGTTGGAAGGGGAAGCGGCCAACCGTCCATTCCACCGTCATCCCCGCGGAGGCGGGGATCCATACACGCGAGGTCCGCGTGGATGCCGCAAGGTCGGCGTTTATGGATTCCCGCCTGCGCGGGAATGACGGAACAGCAAGGTCAGAATGCAATGCACGCCTATCGTACCCATAACTGCGGCCAGCTTACGGGCGCGAACGAAGGCGATACCGTCCGCCTGTCGGGCTGGGTCCATCGCAAGCGCGACCATGGCGGCGTGCTGTTCATCGACCTGCGCGACCATTACGGCATTACCCAGATCGTGGCGGACAGCGACAGCCCGGCGCTGGCGCTGCTCGAATCGGCGCGGACCGAATCGGTGCTGACGATCGACGGCACGGTCAAGCTGCGCTCCGAAGCGACGAGGAACCCCAACCTCGCGACCGGGGCGATCGAGATCTACGCCCGCGCCGCGACGCTGCAATCGGCGGCGCAGGAACTGCCCATGCCGGTGGCGGGCGAGGCGGAATATCCGGAAGATATCCGCCTGCGCTATCGCTTCCTCGACCTGCGCCGCGAGCGGCTGCACGCCAACATACTGCTGCGCTCGAACGTCATCGCCTCGCTGCGCCGCCGGATGATCGACCAGGGCTTCACCGAATTCCAGACACCGATCCTGACCGCGAGCAGCCCCGAAGGCGCGCGGGATTACCTCGTCCCCAGCCGCGTCCATCCCGGCAAATTCTATGCGCTGCCGCAGGCACCGCAGATGTTCAAGCAGCTGCTGATGGTCGCGGGCTTCGACCGCTATTTCCAGATCGCGCCCTGCTTCCGCGACGAGGACGCGCGTGCCGATCGTAGTCCGGGCGAATTCTACCAGCTCGACTTCGAGATGAGCTTCGTCACGCAGGAGGACGTGTTCGCCGCGATCGAACCCGTGCTGCACGGCGTGTTCGAGGAATATGCCAACTGGCAGGGTAAGGGCCGCACCGTGTCGCCGTTGCCGTTCAAGCGCATCCCGTACCGCGAATCGATGCTGAAGTACGGCAACGACAAGCCCGACCTGCGCAACCCGCTGCTCATCACCGACGTATCGGACCTGTTCCGCGGATCGGGCTTCGGCCGCTTCGCCTCGATCGTCGAGGCGGGCGACGTGGTGCGCGCGGTGCCTGCGCCCGGGACCGCGGACAAGAGCCGCAAGTTCTTCGACGACATGAACGCCTGGGCACAGTCCGAAGGCTTCGCGGGTCTCGGCTATGCCACCCGCAAGGGCGGCGAATGGGGCGGCCCGATCGCCAAGAACCATGGCGACGAGGGCATGGCGAAGATCGCCGAGGCGCTCGGCCTCGGTCCCGACGACGGCGTGTTCTTCGCGGCGGGCAAGGAAGCGCAGGCAGCGAAGCTGGCGGGCCTCGCGCGCACCCGCGTCGCCGAGCAACTCGGCCTGATCGACGACAAGCGGTTCGAGTTCTGCTGGATCGTCGATTTCCCGATGTTCGAGTATGATGAAGACGCGAAGAAGGTCGATTTCAGCCACAACCCCTTCTCGATGCCGCAGGGCGAGATGGAAGCGCTGGAGACGATGAACCCGCTCGACATCCTCGCCTATCAGTATGACATCGTCTGCAACGGCGTGGAGCTGTCGTCGGGCGCGATCCGGAACCATCGCCCGGAGATCATGTACAAGGCGTTCGAGATCGCCGGGTACAGCCAGGCGGATGTCGACACCAATTTCGCGGGCATGATCAACGCCTTCAAGTTCGGCGCGCCGCCGCACGGCGGATCGGCGCCGGGCGTCGATCGCATCGTCATGCTGCTGGCCGACGAGCCGAACATCCGCGAGGTCATCACCTTCCCGATGACGCAGAAGGCGGAAGATCTGATGATGGGCGCGCCCAACTATGCGACGCCCAAGCAGTTGCGCGAACTGAACATCCGCGTGACGGTGGACGGCCCGAAGGAGTAAATCCTCCCCGGTACGGGGAGGGGGACCGCCCGCGAAAGCGGGTGGTGGAGGGGGGTTGCCTGCTCCACCATCGCTGCGTCTGCGGCGATCCCCCGCCACCAGCCTGGGGCTGGTCCCCCTCCCCGAGAACGGGGAGGAGTTTTACTTCAGGCGTTCTCGAACTTCTCGCCTTCGAGCACGCTCAGCCGCCCGTCGTCGATCGCGAAGACCGCACCGTGCAGCTTGAGCTTGCCCGACTCGACCCGTTCCCTGACGAACGGGAAGGTCATCAGGTTCTTCAGCGACACCTTCACGCCTTCCTGCTCCAGCGCCTTCTGCCCCTCGGGCCCGGTGCCGTGCTCGGCGACGACCTTCTCGCGCGCTTCGTCGAGCAGGTCGATCCAGTGGGCGACGAACCCGCCTTCGCCCGGCTTGGTGTTGGCCAGCGCCTGCGTCAGGCAGGCGTTGACGCCGCCGCATGCGCCATGGCCGAGGACGAGGACTTCCTCGACCTCCAGCTTCGTGACCGCGAATTCCAGCGCGGCGGATACGCCGTGCCGCCCGCCGTCGTCCTCGAACGGGGGGACGAGGTTGGCGACGTTGCGCACCACGAAGATCTCGCCGGGCCGCGCGCCGAAGATCGTCGCCGGATCGACGCGGCTGTCGGAACAGGCGATCACCATCACCTTGGGGTTCTGCCCGGTGGCGAGTTCGCTCCAGCGCGCGCGTTCCTGCTGCCACTCGGTGCCGCGGAAACGGTAGTAACCCTCTTTGAGGTCGCTGAAGTGCATCAAGGATTCTCCATCATAGATTATACGCTTCCCTCGGCCCTCAAGACGCATGGCGCGCGCGAACGTTGCAGGCGGTTGTTCGTTTCCCTGCGGATCGCTATCTGGGCCCCATGAACGAGATGTCGCCGCTCCCCCGCCCGCAGCGTGAACGCAAGCCCGACTGGATTCGGGTGAAGGCCCCGACCGGCAAGGTCGTGGCGGAGACGCGGGCGCTGATGCGGTCGAAGAGCCTCACGACCGTCTGCGAGGAAGCGGCCTGCCCGAACATCGGCGAATGCTGGTCGAAGAAGCATGCGACGGTCATGATCCTCGGCGACACCTGCACGCGCGCCTGCGCCTTCTGCAACGTGAAGACCGGCATGCCGCGCAAGGTCGATCCGATGGAGCCGCAGCATGTCGCCGAAGCCGCGGCGTCGATGGGGCTGAACCACATCGTCATCACCTCGGTCGACCGCGACGACCTGCCCGACGGCGGGGCGAGCCAGTTCGTCAAGGTTATCGAAGCGATCCGCGCCGCCAACCCGACGACGACGATCGAGATTCTGACCCCGGATTTCCGCAACAAGCACGAGGCGGCGGTCGAGGCGATCGTCGCCGCGCGGCCCGACGTGTACAACCATAACCTCGAAACCGTGCCGCGGCTGTACCCGACGATCCGCCCCGGTGCGCGCTATTACGCCTCGCTGCGGCTGCTGGAGAGCGTCAAGAAGCTCGACCCGTCGATCTTCACCAAGTCCGGCATCATGCTGGGCCTGGGCGAAGAGCGGCTCGAGGTGCATCAGGTGATGGACGACATGCGTTCGGCCGACATCGATTTCCTGACGATGGGCCAGTATCTCCAGCCGACGCCGCGCCACGCCAAGGTGATCGATTTCGTGACGCCCAAGGCGTTCGACGCCTATGCCGCGATCGCCCGCGCCAAGGGGTTCCTGCTGGTCGCATCGTCGCCGCTGACGCGGTCGAGCTATCACGCGGGCGATGATTTCGAGCGGATGCGCGCGAACCGCGACGCCAAGCTGGGCGTTGTCCGCGCCTGATGCCGAAACATACCGAAACCCGCCATCTGCCCTACAGCCCGGAGCAGATGTTCGACCTCGTCGCCGACGTGGGCCGCTACGGCGAGTTCCTGCCGTGGGTCAACGCGATCCGCGTGCGTTCGTCGAGCGAGACGGAGATGGTCGCCGACATGATCGTCGGCTTCAAGGGCCTGCGCGAGAGCTTCACCTCGAAGGTGCAGAAGGAGCGGCCCGATCATATCCGCGTCGACTATCTCGACGGGCCGCTCAAATATCTGAACAACGACTGGCGCTTCAAGCCGGACGGGCAGGGCGGCACGCTGGTCGAGTTCTGCGTCGATTTCCAGTTCAAGAACCGCGTGTTCGAGATGCTGGCGGGGCAGGTGTTCGACCGCGCGCTGCGCAAGATGATCGGCGCATTCGAGGATCGCGCCGCCGCGCTTTACGGCGATTCGGGCACCGGCTCGTCGGGCGCTTCCTCGGGCGGCAGCAGCAGTTCGAGCGCGCACAGCGCCGCCTGAAGCCGGATACCGCCGCGGCCCAGATCGCCGAAGTGGCGCAGGTCGGCGACGACCTTCGCCGGATCGCCGCCCTTTTCCGCGCGGGCGAAGACCACGGTGCCGACCGGCTTCTTCTCGCTGCCGCCGCCCGGCCCCGCGACGCCGGTGATCGCCACCGCGACATCGGCGCCGGACGCCTCCAGCGCACCCTGCGCCATGCTCCACGCCGTCGCCACCGACACCGCGCCGAAGGTTTCGAGCACGTCGGAGCTGACCCGCACCTGCGCCACCTTCGCCTCGTTGGAATAGGTGACGAAGCCGGTGTCGAACACCTCCGACGATCCCGGTATCTCGGTGATCGCGGCGGCGACGAGGCCGCCGGTGCAGCTTTCGGCCAGCGTCACCCGGCGTCCGGCGGCGCGATTGGCCTCCACCACCCGGCGGGCGGCGGCGACGAGTTCGGTGGGGAGGAGGGTGTCCATGGGGCTTCAGTTCCGGGCGCGGGTGCCGCACAGCGGCAGGCGCATCTGGGGTTTGGGGCTGTCGGCGTCGATCTGGGCGAACAACACGACCAGTCCGGCGACGTTGCGCGGCGGCAGCGACTGGACGAGCGTTGCGGCACGCTCGATCCGCGGGCAGTCGGCGGGATCGACGTTGCCGACCACCATCGGCGCGATCAGCGAGGCGACGATCGGCGCCGCGAAGGACGAATCGAGCAGCTGGATCGCCTGTGGCGCGGTGAGGCGCGACAATGCCGCCTTCGCCTGCGGCCATGCGCCCGCCGTTTCCGCTTCGTAGCGGGCGAGGAACGGCCCGCTGGTCCGCCGGATCAGTGCGGTCGGCGGCAGCGCGGAGGCGCAGCGGTTGCCCGCCTGCCGGATCAGTTCCGGCGCGACGAACAGCACCAGCGCCTCGGCCTCCGCCGGGGTGACGCACGACGCCGGGGTCTGCGCCTGCGCGCTGCCGCAGGCGAGCAGCGCGAGGGCGGCGGCGATGCGCCTCATGCCGGCACCCGCACGGTCGCGATCGCCTGTGCGGCGATGCCTTCCTGCCGCCCGGTGAAGCCCAGCCGCTCGCTGGTCGTCGCCTTGATGCTGACCTGCCGCTCGCTCAGGCCGAGGATGTCGGCGATCCGGGCGCGCATCGCGGCGCGGTGCGGGCCGATCTTGGGTGCCTCGCAGATCAGCGTCAGGTCGACGAAATCGATGATCCCGCCGTCGTCCCGCACCAGCGACGCAGCATGGGCGAGGAACTGGTCCGACGCCGCCCCGCGCCAGCGCATGTCGCTCGGCGGGAAGTGCGTCCCGATATCGCCCGCGCCGATCGTGCCGAGCAGCGCGTCGGTGATCGCATGCAGCGCCACATCGGCATCGCTATGCCCCGACAGCCCGCGATCGTGCGGGATCAGCACCCCGCCGAGCCACAGTTCCTCGCCCGCCTCGAGCCGGTGGACGTCGTAGCCGGTGGCACTGCGCGAGATCAGCGTCGGCGCGATCCGCGCTTCGGCGGCGGCGAAGTCGGCGGACCAGGTGATCTTGTCGAGCATCGTGTCTCCTTCGACGGTCGCAACGTCCAGCCCGATCGCGCGGAGCATCTGGGCATCGTCGGTCGCCTCCACGCTTGCATCCCATGCGACATGGGCCTCGCGGATCGCGGCGGTCGCGAACGCCTGCGGCGTCTGGACCCGGACCAGCCCGGCACGCGGCACCACGTCGCCGAGCATGGCGTCGCCCTGCGCCAGCGTATCGGCAACCGGCAGCACCGGCACCGCGCCGGGCGCATGATCGAGCGCGGCGAGCAGGCGGTCGATCACCGCGGCGGGCACGAACGGACGCGCGGCATCGTGGATCAGGACGCGCGCGGCATCGCCGATCGCGGCGAGGCCCACCGCCACGCTCTCCCGCCGGGTCGCCCCGCCGATCACATAGGATACGTCGCCCAGCGCTTCGGCGAGGGCAGTTTCCTGCCCCGCGCCGATCACCACCACCACCCGGTCGATCCCCGGATGCGCGGCCAGCGCGGCATGGGCATGCGCCACCAGCGGACGGCCGCCGAGGCGCGCGAACTGCTTGGGGACGGTCTGGCCCGACCGGCTGCCGCTGCCTGCGGCGACGAGGAGGGCGATGGTGGGTCCATTGTGCATCGCCGCCGCCTAGCGCAAGCCGCCGCGGCCCGCCAGCCTTGCCCTGCACCCCCGCTTGGGGTAAGGGCTGCCCAATTTTCAGGCAGTTTCCCATGACCCTATCCCCCATCCGCGTCGGCGATGTCGTGATCGACACGCCGGTGATCCTCGCCCCGATGACCGGCGTCACCGACCTGCCGTTCCGCAAGATGGTGCGGCGGCACGGATCGGGGCTGAACGTCACCGAGATGATCGCCAGCCAGGCGGCGATCCGCGAGACGCGCCAGTCGATCCAGAAGGCGATGTGGGACCCGGCGGAGGAGCCGGTGTCGATGCAGCTCGTCGGCTGCACGCCCGTCGAGATGGGCGAGGCGGCGAAGCTGGCCGAGGACAAGGGCGCGGCGATCGTCGACATCAACATGGGCTGCCCGGTGCGCAAGGTGACGAACGGTGATGCCGGATCGGCGCTGATGCGCGACCTGCCGCTCGCCGCCGAACTGATCGCAGCGGTGGTGAAGGCGGTGAAGGTGCCGGTGACGGTCAAGATGCGCATGGGCTGGGACCATGCCAGCCTCAACGCCCCCGAACTGGCGCGCATCGCCGAGGATCTGGGCGCGAGGATGGTGACGGTCCATGGCCGCACCCGCAACCAGATGTACCGCGACCATGCCGACTGGGCGTTCGTCCGCCGGGTGAAGGATGCGGTATCGGTGCCGGTTATCGTCAACGGCGATATCTGTTCCGTGGAGGATGCGAGGACCGCACTGGCCCAGTCCGGCGCGGACGGGGTGATGATCGGGCGCGGTGCCTATGGCCGCCCGTGGCTGCTGGCGCAGGTGATGGCCGCGCTGTCGGGCGGGACCGAACCCGCCGACCCGTCGATCGAGGAGCAATATCACCAGATCGTCGAGCATTATCACATGATGCTGGAGCATTATGGCGAGGAAGTCGGCGTCAACATGATGCGCAAGCACATCGGCTGGTACACCAAGGGGCTGCACGGGTCCGCCGAGTTCCGCAACAAAGTGAACCAGCAGGCCGATTCGCGGATCGTGCTGGCGATGCTCGCCGACTTCTACGCGCCATGGTGCTCGCGCGCGGCGGCGTGACGGCGCGCAGCGAGCCGCCGTCCTTCGCCGACATCTTCGCCCAGTTGCCGGTCGCGGCGCTGGTGCTGGACGAGGCAGGATGTATCGCCCATGCCAATGGCGCGGCGGAGTTGCTGCTCAACCTGTCCGACCGGGCGATGCGCGGGCTGTCGCTGGGGCAGATCGTCGCGTTGCCGCCGGGCTATGGCGACCAGCGCGACGGGCACGGCTTCGCCAGCTATGAATGCGAATTGAAGCTGAAGCGCGGCGGGCGGCTGCGCGCCGATTTCCATGAGACCCCGGCGGGACATGGCTCGGGCTGGCGGATCGTGATGCTCTACGGCATGCGCGCGATGCAGGCAGCGCCACGCGCGGCGGGCGCGCGGGCGGCGGCGGGGGCGGCGGCGATGCTGGGGCATGAGATCAAGAACCCGCTGTCGGGCATCCGCGGCGCGGCCCAGTTGCTGGCCGGCGAGGTGGACGACCGCGCCGTGCTGACCGACCTCATCATCACCGAGGTCGACCGGATCGCCGCGCTGATCGACCGGATGCAGGATTTCACCGACGATCGCCCGCGCGACCTGACCGTACAGAATATCTATCCGGTCATCGCCCATGCGGTACAGCTGGCCACCGCCGGGTTCGCGCGCGGAATCGCGATCGAGGAGCGCTTCGACCCCTCGCTGCCGCCGGTGCGGATCGATCGCGACGCCTTCGTCCAGGTGCTGGTCAACCTGCTCAAGAACGCCGCCGAGGCGCTGGGCGACACGCCCGATCCGCGGATCGTCGTCGGCACCGCCTATCGCCACGGCATGTCGCACGGCATCGACGGCGGCCCCCGTCGCGCCGTGCCGATCGAGCTGACGGTCAGCGACAACGGCCCCGGCGCGCCGCGCGACATCGCCGACCATCTGTTCGAGCCGTTCGTGTCGGGCAAGCGCGAGGGGCGGGGATTCGGATTGCCGATGGTGGAGAAGCTGGTGCGCGAGATGGGCGGGATCGTCGGCTATGCCCGCGAAGGAGAGCCGGAAGTGACCGTGTTCCGTATCCGGCTGCCCCGCGCATGACGCAGCCTGCCCGCATCCTGCTGTGCGACGACGATGCCGCGATCCGCACCGTCGTCGCGCAGGCGCTGCGCCGCGAGGGGCATATCGTGCAGGCGGTGGCGACGCTCGGCCAGTTGCGCGCGCAGCTGCGTGCCGAATCGCCCGATGTGCTGGTGACGGACGTGGTGCTGCCCGACGGCGACGGGCTGGAGACGGCGGGCGCGCTGGCCGCCGAGCATCCCGACCTGCCGATCATCGTCCTGTCGGCGCAGAACACGCTGACCACCGCCGTCCGCGCGACCGAGGCGGGGGCGTTCGACTATCTGCCCAAGCCGTTCGACCTCGATACGCTGGCGCTGGCGGTGCGCGGCGCGCTGGCGCGCAGGCGGCGGGTGGCGGATGTCGCGCCGACCGATTCGATCGATGCCTCGCTGCCGCTGATCGGGCGGTCGGCCGCGATGCAGGACGTGTACCGGGTGATCGCGCGCGTCGTCGCGACCGACCTGACCGTGCTGGTCACGGGCGAATCGGGCACCGGCAAGGAACTGGTCGCCCGCGCGATCCACGATCTCGGACGCCGCGCCCGTGCGCCGTTCATCGCGCTCAACATGGCGGCGATCCCGCGCGAACTGATCGAGGCCGAGCTGTTCGGTCACGAGCGCGGCGCCTTCACCGGCGCGGCGCAGCGGTCGGCGGGCAAGTTCGAGCAGGCGGCGGGCGGCACGCTGTTCCTCGACGAGATCGGCGACATGCCGATGGACGCGCAGACCCGGCTGCTGCGGGTGCTGCAATCGGGCGAGTTCACCAGCGTCGGCGGCGCGCGCGTGATCCGCGCCGACGTGCGGATCGTGGCGGCGACCAACAAGACGCTGGCGGCGCAGGTGCAATCGGGCCAGTTCCGCGAGGACCTGTTCTACCGGCTGAACGTCGTGCCCATCGCGCTGCCGCCCTTGCGCGAACGGCGGCAGGACGTGGCACTGCTGGCGCGGCATTTCCTCGACCGGGCGGCGCAGGAGGGACTGCCGCGCAAGACGCTGTCGAGCGAGGCGCTGGCGCTGCTGGAGGCGCACGACTGGCCGGGCAATGTCCGCGAGCTGGAGAACCTGATGCGCCGCTCGGCGGTGCTGGGCCGCGACAGCGAGATCGAGGCGAGCGAGTTGCGCGGCGCGCTGGGCGAGGCGGCGTCGCGCGCCGCCGCCCCGGCCGATATCGACCTGTGCGAGGCGGTGCGCGGCTGGCTGCGGCGGATCGCGCGCGAGGAGCCTGCCACGCTGGAGAACGGCACGCTCTACGACCGGCTGATCGCCGACGTCGAACGTCCGTTCATCGAGGCGATGCTCGACCGCCACGGCAACAACCAGCTGCGCGCGGCGCGGGCGATGGGGCTGAACCGCAATACGCTGCGCAAGCGGCTGGACGATCTCGGCATCGATCCGTCGCTCCGCGCCTTTCACGGCGACCGCTGAGCGATCCGCCAAGCGATTTGACGTGCGTTGCGGCGCGAATGTTGTAAAACGGCAACTATGGTTGCAGGTTTGACGGAAGCGGATCGCGCCCCACGCAGTTCGGCGCGCTGGTTTCCGGCGATCGAAATCGCGGTGCTCGCCGCGTCGCTGTCGATCGGGATCGGCAGCTACCTGTTGCTCGACGGCAGCCCGGCGACGCGCGACCGGTTGCCCTCGGCATGGGCGATGGCTGCGCTGCTCGTCGCGAACCTCATTCCGGCGATGGCGCTGCTGGTGCTCGCCGGACGGCGGATCGCGATGCGGCGCGCGGCCCGCTCCGAGATCGGCGGCACCGGCACGCTCCACGTCCGGCTGGTGGCGCTGTTCTCGATCCTCGCCAGCGTGCCGATGCTGCTGGTGACGGTGGTCGCGTCGTTCCTGTTCCAGTTCGGCGTGGAATTCTGGTCCTCGTCGCGCGCGCGCGGCATCTTCGAGAATGCGCAGTCGGTGGCGCAGTCGGCCTACAACGACTTCCTGACCGCCGTGGACAGCGAGAATGTCGCGGTCGCCTCCGACATCCGCCGGATGCTGCTGAACAACCGCTATCCCGTCGACAGCGACGCCTTCCGCATCACCTATCAGCAGAGCATCATCCTGCGCAGCCTGACCGAATCGGTGCTGTTCGAGATTCCGGCGGACGGTCGCCCGGTGTCGCTCGCCTCCGCGACGATCTACGAAGGGCCGCTGCGCTGGAGCCTCGATCCCGCCTCGATCGCCGCGCTGCGCCGGGGCAAGCAGAGCTTCGTCAGCGTCCGCGACGGCAAGGTGCAGTCGGTCGCGCGGGTGCTCGACACGCCGTACATGGTCTATTCGGGGCGCGACATCGACCTCGCCAAATATGTCGAGCGGCGCGACCGGACGCGGGCGACGCTCAGCGATTACAACGCGCTGCTCGACCGGTCGCGCGTGGTGCAGCTGCAGCTCAACATCGCGCTGTTCATCGTGTCGCTGCTGATCGTCGGGCTGGCGGTGTTCGTGGCGCTGGCGGTGGCCGACCGGCTGGTCCGACCGGTCGGCGCGCTGGTCGGCGCGGCGCGGCGCATCGCCGACGGCGACCTGTCGGCCCGCGTCGCCGAACCCGGCACCCGCACCAGGGACGAGATCGGCACGCTCGCCAGCGCGTTCAACAGCATGACCGAACGGTTGCAGGAACAGACCGGCGAACTGGTCGCCGCCAATGCCCAGATCGACAGCCGCCGCGCCTTGATCGAGGCGGTGATGTCCGGGGTCAGCGCCGGGGTCGTCTCGGTCGGGCGCGACGGGATCATCCTGCTCGCCAACAGCTCGGCCACCGCGCTGCTGCGCACCGGGACCACGCCGCTGGCCGGGCGTCCGCTCGCCGAGGTCGCGCCCGAACTCGGCCAGTTGCTGGCGGGCGACACGCAGGATGCGATCATCCAGCTGGCGACCGGCGGCGAGGCGAAGACGCTGGCGGTGCGCATCACCCGCGACGACGGGCAGCATATCCTGACCTTCGACGACATCACCCAGCAGCTGCTCGACCAGCGGCGCGCGGCATGGTCCGACGTGGCGCGGCGCATCGCGCACGAGATCAAGAACCCGCTGACCCCGATCCAGCTCGCCGCCGAACGCTTGCAGCGCCGCTATGGCGCGAAACTGACCGCCGACGACGGCACCTTCGCCCGGCTGACCGAGACGATCGTGCGGCAGGTCGGCGATCTGCGGCGGATGGTCGACGAATTCTCGTCCTTCGCGCGGATGCCGAAGCCGGTGTTCCGCCGCGAATCGATCGCCGAACTGGCGCGCCACAGCCTGTTCCTGCACGAGGTGGCGCATCCCGACATCGATTTCGTGCTGGAGGCGGACGGTCCGGCGACGCTGGTCTGCGACCGGCGGCAGATGGCGCAGGCGCTGACCAATATCGTCAAGAACGCGACCGAGGCGGTCGCCGCCCGTACCGACCCCGCGACGCGCGGCCGCATCGCGATCGCCATCGGCGAAACCCCCGACGGCCATATGCGGATCGACACCAGCGACAACGGCATCGGTCTGCCCGCCGAGCGCGACCGGATCGTCGAACCCTATATGACGACGCGCAAGGGCGGCACCGGACTGGGGCTGGCCATCGTCCGCAAGATCGTCGAAGAACATTTCGGAACCATATCGTTCGCCGACCGTCCCGGTGGGGGAACGGTGGTTTCGATCACCCTCGATCCGGTGATGCTCGCGGCGCTCGAAAACGGCACCGCGCGCGAGGATGAGAATATGCAGGAGGTTACGACGCGCCACCCGATGCTTACCCGGACCGGAACGATATCATGAAGCTCGACATACTCGTCGTCGACGACGAAGCCGACATCCGCGAACTCGTCGCCGGCGTGCTGGAGGACGAGGGCTATGAAACCCGCAGCGCCGCCGACAGCGATGCCGCGCTGGAGGCGGTGGCGATGCGCCGCCCGTCGCTGGTGCTGCTCGACGTGTGGTTGCAGGGATCGCGGCTCGACGGGTTGGAACTGCTCGACGAGCTGAAGGCGCGCGATCCGTCGCTGCCGGTGCTGGTCATCTCCGGGCACGGCAACATCGATACCGCGGTGTCGGCGATCCGGCGCGGCGCGGTGGATTTCATCGAAAAGCCGTTCGAGGCGGAGCGGCTGCTGTTCCTCGTCCAGCGCGCGACCGAGACCGAGCGGCTGCGGCGCGAGGTGGCGTCGCTGCGCGCCTCGGCGGGCCGCGAGGACGACCTGACCGGCAGCTCGACCGCGATCAACGCGGTCCGCGCGACGCTGAAACGGGTGGCAGGAACCGGCAGCCGGGTGCTCATCACCGGCGGGGCGGGCGTGGGCAAGGAGGTCGCCGCGCGGCTGCTGCACGGCTGGAGCCAGCGGGCGCAGGCGCCGTTCGTGATCGTCAGCGCGGCGCGGATGACGCCCGAGCGGGTCGACGAGGAGCTGTTCGGCGTGGAGGAAGGCGGCAACCTCGTCCGCCCCGGCCTGCTCGAACAGGCGCATGGCGGCACGCTGTTCCTCGACGAGATCGCCGACATGCCGATCGCGACGCAGGCCCGCATCCTGCGGGTGCTGACCGACCAGAGTTTCACCCGCGTCGGCGGTACGCGGGTGGTGAAGGTCGACGTGCGCGTCGTCTCGGCCACCGCGCGCGACCTGCAACAGGAGATCGTCGACGGCAATTTCCGCGAGGATCTCTATTACCGGTTGAACGTCGTGCCGGTGCAGATTCCGTCGCTCGCCGAACGGCGCGAGGACATCCCGCCGCTGGTCGAGCACTTCGTGGCGCATTACGCCAACGAACGCCGCGTCGCGACGCCGGAGGTGGCGGCGGATGCGATGATCGCGCTGCAAAGCTATGAATGGCCGGGCAATGTCCGCCAGTTGCGCAACGTGGTGGAGCGCACCGTCATCCTCGCGCCCGGCAACCGCATCGCCCGGATCGACATCGACCTGCTCCCGCCCGAGGTGCTCGGATCGGCGGGCGACGGCACCGGCGGGGCGAGCGCCAGCGCGATCATGGGATCGCCGCTGCGCGAGGCGCGCGAATCGTTCGAGCGGGAATATCTGCGCGTCCAGATACGCCGCTTCTCGGGCAATATCTCGCGCACCGCGACGTTCATCGGGATGGAGCGATCCGCGTTGCATCGCAAATTGAAGCTGCTCGGCATCACGGAAACGCGGGGCGACGAATAGCGGCCATTGCCGCGGTGCAACCCGCGTCCTAGATTAGGGCTCCGCGTCGTGAGGGCGCGGCAATCGGGCGTCGGATACCGGCGCTATGCGGGGCAACGCTCCGCCAAGAACAAGGGCAAGCCATGGCCGAACGACAGGGGTCGCTTCAGGACCTGTTTCTCAATTCGCTGCGCCGGTCGAAGACGCCGGTAACGATGTTCCTCGTCAAGGGGGTCAAGCTCCAGGGAATCGTTACCTGGTTCGACAATTTCTCGGTGCTGCTGCGCCGCGACGGCCAGTCGCAGCTGATCTACAAGCATGCGATCTCGACGATCATGCCGTCCGGCCCCGCCGATCTGGCGGCGGTCATTCAGGCCGCGGCCGAGCATAGCTCGAAGAATGCGCCGCTGCAGGAAATTTTCCTGAACGCCGTGCGCAAGGCGCAGGAGAACGTCACGATGTTCCTGGTGAACGGCGTGATGCTGCAGGGGCAGATCGCGGCGTTCGACCTGTTCTGCATGCTGCTCCAGCGCGACGGCATGTCGCAGCTGGTCTACAAGCATGCGGTGTCGACGATCCAGCCTGCCAATCCGCTGAACCTTGCGGAGGAACAGGCATCGGGGGCGGAAGAGGCTTGAGCACGGGTTTCGACCGCGACGCACAGGAGTTCGCCCGTGGCGCCAGCGCGATCGTCGTCCTGCCCGACATGGGCGGGTCGGCGCGCGATGCCGATGCGCGGCTGGAAGAGACGGCGGGCCTGGCACTCGCCATCGGCGTGGAGGTGCGCCACCGCGTGCCCTTCCGCGTCCGTGCGCCCAAGCCCGCGACGCTGATCGGCAGCGGGCAGGTGGAGCAACTCGCCGCGATCGTCCGCGACGAGGAAATCCAGCTGGCCGTGTTCGACGCCGCGCTCACCCCGGTGCAGCAGCGCAACCTCGAGACGCAGCTCGGCTGCAAGGTGATCGACCGCACCGGGCTGATCCTCGAGATCTTCGGCGAACGCGCCCGCACCGCCGAAGGGCGGTTGCAGGTCGAACTGGCGCACCTCGACTATCAGGCGGGGCGGCTGGTGCGCAGCTGGACCCACCTCGAACGGCAGCGCGGCGGCTTCGGCTTCCTCGGCGGGCCGGGCGAAACGCAGATCGAGGCCGACCGGCGGCTGATCCGCGACCGTATGGCACGGCTGCGGCGCGAGCTGGACAGCGTGTCGCGCACCCGCACCCTGCACCGCGACCGGCGGCAGCGTGCGCCATGGCCGGTGGTGGCGCTGGTCGGCTACACCAATGCGGGCAAGTCGACGCTGTTCAACCGGCTGACCGGGGCAGGGGTGATGGCGGAGAACCTGCTGTTCGCCACGCTCGACCCGACGCTCAGGCAGGTATCGCTGCCCGGCATCGACAAGGCGATCCTGTCCGACACGGTGGGCTTCGTGTCCGAATTGCCGACGCAGCTGGTCGCGGCGTTCAAGGCGACGCTGGAAGAGGTGGTGTCCGCCGACCTGCTGGTCCATGTCCGCGACGTGGCGCATCCCGACACCGCGGCACAGGCGGCGGATGTCGAGGCGGTGCTGGCCGAGATCGGCGTGGACGAAACCACACCCCGGATCGAGGCGTGGAACAAGCTCGACCTGCTGGGCGAGGACGACCGGATCGAGATGCTGGGCGAGGCGGCGCATCGCGACGATGTCGTGGCGCTGTCCGCGCTGACCGGGGAGGGGGTCGATGCCCTTGTCCGGACCATCGGCGACCGGCTGACCCAGGGGCACCGGCGCTATCGCATCGCGCTGGCCCCGGAGGATGGGGCGAGTGCGGCATGGCTGCACGCGCATGGCGAGGTGACCGATCACTGGATGGACGAGGCGCGGGCGATGTACGACGTGCGGATGGCCCCGGCGGACTATGACCGGTTCCTGACCCGATAGGGCGGGGCAGGCGGGTCCGCAGGAGTCCGGAAAACGGGCACCGGGACTCGCCGGGCAGTTTCAGCATGCTATGTATCGGGCAGCGCCGGATCGACTCCGGCAGCCGCCGACGGGCGGCTGCCGCGATCGGGGGTCAGGGCAGGGGGCCTGCCTTCGCCTTTTCCCATGCCCGCTCCTTGTCGTCCAGCGACCGGGCGGCGAAGTGCGGGTCGCCGGCTTCCATCGCCGCAAAGCGCCGCTCGAACTTGGCATTGGCGGCCCGCAACGCCGCCTCGGCATCGACGCCCAGATGCCGTGCCCAGTTGACGACCGAGAACAGCAGGTCGCCCACCTCCTCGGCCCGCTCGGCCTCCGCAGCCTCCGCCACCTCCCGCAATTCCTCGTCGATCTTGGCGCGCGGCCCCGCCGCATCGGGCCAGTCGAACCCGACCCGCGCCGCCCGCTTCTGGAGCTTCTCCGCCCGGGTCAGCGCGGGCAGCCCGACCGCTACCCCGGCCAGCGCGCCGTCGTGGCCCGGCCTGGCGCGACGCTCCTCGGCCTTGACCTGTTCCCACAGGTGATGGCCACCCTCCGCCGTGTCGCCGAAGATATGCGGATGCCGCCGCTCCATCTTGTCGCTGATCGCGTCGACGACGTCGCGCAGACCGAACAGCCCGGCTTCCTCGGCGATCCGGCTGTGGAACACGACCTGGAGCAACAGGTCGCCCAGTTCATCCTTCAGATCGGCGACGTCACCACGTTCGATCGCGTCGGCGACCTCATAGGCTTCCTCGATCGTGTAGGGCGCGATCGTCGCGAAGGTCTGTACCTTGTCCCATTCGCAGCCATGGTCGGGATCGCGCAGACGCGCCATGATCGCGACGATGCGGCCAACGGTGTCGCCGGGTTCGACGGGAGGTTTGGCGGTCGTCATGCCCATGTTCGGTACGGCTTCCCTGTGTTCCTGCGATCCGGAAAAGACATAATCGTCGCGGGATGGAAAGGACACCCTCCGGTAGCAGCGGGGGCGGTGCGGCGCCACCGCCGTTGGCGCAAGCCGTCTTCGCGGCGCCCTGCTCCCGACCGCCGCGTTCAGCTTCTTCCGCGCCATGACGGCGGGTGCAGGCGGGCTGCGCCGGACCCGGACGGACACCATGGCTACGCCATAGCCCTCCAAATCCCGCTTTGCGCGCCCTCTACCGCTTGATCGAAAGGGTGGCCCCATATAGTATGCCGCCTTATGGTTCCACTCGCTCGGAAATATGCTGCGCTGCTGGCTCGATCGGCTGACCAGCCGAAGGCCGCTACAGACGGCATGCGAACCTGCTTCGAGCTGTTGTCGCTGGCGGCAGCCATCGACCGCGACTGCGCCGTCCGCCTCGGCGAGCACGATCTGTCGGAAGGCAAGTTCGTCCTCCTGTTCCTCCTCGACGATGCGAAGGACGGTCTCTCGCCGCATGAACTGGCCGAGCGAGCGGGCGTCACGCGCGGCACCGTCACCGGCCTGCTCGACGGGCTGGAACGGTCGGGGTTCGTCCGGCGCAGCGCGAACGATGTCGACCGCCGCAAGCTGACGGTGCGACTCACCGCCAGCGGCGCCGCACTGGCCCGGCGGGTGACGGACGAGCATGGCCGCTGGATCGGGACGCTGTTCTCCGATCTCACCGAAGCCGAGCGCGACACCGTGCAGCAACTGCTCACGAAGGTCTTCGCTCGCACCGTCGCCGGCACGCGGCAGGCAGGCTCCGATGGCCGGTGAACAGGACGGCCGTCGTGCGGCTATCGACGCCGGCGTGATCGAAACGCGCAACCTCGCAGAGGTTCTCGCGGTCGATTTCGGCAACCTGCTCCGCCAGATCGTTCCCGCGGATGCCGGTCTGGACGATGGCGACGTCATGCGGCTCGCCAGCCTCGGCATTGCCGCCCGGATGGCCGCGGCCGGGCGAATCCTGCTCGACCGGCTCGGGCCGCAAGCGGTCGAACCGTTGGCGCGGCACCCGAGCGACACGGTGCGCGGCTGGGCATGTTTCCTGATCGGCGCGCAGGCAATGCCCTTGCCTGCGCGTCTGGCGGCGATCCGCCGCTTCGCGGACGACCCGCATTTCGGCGTCCGGGAATGGGCTTGGCTCGCGGTGCGACCGGCTATCGCCGCCGACATCGAGGGCGCGATCATGCTGTTGGCGGACTGGACGAGCGATCCTTCCGATCGTGTCCGGCGCTTCGCGTCGGAGGCGACCCGGCCGCGGGGCGTCTGGTGCGCCCATATCACTACCCTGAAGTCCGATCCGTCGCCCGGCCGCCGCCTCCTCGAACCGCTCCGCGCAGACCCGTCCGCCTATGTCCAGGACTCCGTCGGAAACTGGCTCAACGACGCTGCGAAGTCGCGGCCGGACTGGGTTCGCGGCCTCGTCGCGGAATGGCGCAAAGGCGATCCGCCGCCCGCCACCCAACGGATCGCGCGGCGGGGACTGCGCTCGATCGACAAGCCCACGGTCAGGCAGCGCTCGCCGCGCTCGTGAAGGGCATCGCCGCCTCCGGGTGGCGCGACTTCTTCAATACCACCCATGCAGCCGGACCTGTGACGGGAATAGCCGAGCACCTGTCCCAACTCGCACGGCTGCAGGGCCCGCTGGACGGAGGCTCCCTACCGACCCGGCAGTGAAATCCGGGAGGGAAAACGGTGGCGGAAGAGGTGGGATTCGAACCCACGGAACGGTTGCCCGCTCGCCGGTTTTCAAGACCGGATCCTTAAACCACTCGGACACTCTTCCGTGATCGTGCGACGGCGCTGCCTAGAACCGGGACGGCGCACGTTGCAAGCCCCCGCGTCGCACATCGGGGGTTCATCCCGCCCGAACCATGTGCCAAGACGGTGGTCCGCGAAGGCTGGGAGTGGTGCGTTGCGTATTCCAAGGGCAGGTTTCGCCATATTGCTGGCCATGGCGACGGGGGCATCCGCCGCCGCGCAGGACGAGGCGGGGTTCCAGGCCTATCTGCGCGAGGTCGGCGTGCGCGCCCGCGCGGAAGGCGTGCGGCAGGCGACGATCGACGCCGTGCTGCCGACGCTGACCTACAACCCGCGTGTGGTCGAACTCGATCGGCAGCAGCCGGGCAGTTCCAATACCACCACCGTCTCGCGCTTCGCGCCCTATCGCGCGCGCCATGTCGATGCGGCGCGGATCAATCGCGGGCGCGCCGCCTATCGCGCGCAGCGCCCCCGGCTGGCGGCGATCGAGCGCGAGACCGGCGTGCCCGAGGAGATCATGGTCGCGATCTGGGGCCATGAGACCAACTACGGCGGCTATACCGGCAATTTCGACCTGCCGCGCAGCCTCGCCACGCTCGCCTATGAAGGGCGTCGCCGTGCGCTGTTCGAGCCAGAGTTCATCGCGACGCTGAAGATGATCGACCGCGGCGTGCCGCGCGACCGGCTGAAGGGCAGCTGGGCCGGGGCCTTCGGCTATCCGCAGTTCCTGCCGTCGATCTATCTGCGCCTCGCGCGCGACGGCGACGGCGACGGGGTGGCCAACATCTGGTCGAACGAGGCGGATACGCTGGCGTCGATCGCCAACTACTTCGTCGATGCCGGATGGCGGCGCGGCGAGCCATGGGGCTTTGCGGTGCGGATTCCCGCCGGGTTCGACCGGTCGATCCTGCGCCCGCGCTCGCTGTCGCCGCGCTGCCCGCGCGTGTTCGACCGGCACAGCCAGTGGCGGACCTTAAGCGAATGGCGCGCGCTGGGCGTGGTGCCGGACGACGCCCGGCGCTATCCCGACACGATCCAGGCGACGCTGATCGAGCCCGACGGGCCAGGCCAGACCGCCTATCTGCTGACCGGCAACTACCGGGTCATCCTCGACTACAACTGCTCCAACTATTATGCGCTGTCGGTCGGGCTGCTCGCGGACGAAGTGGCGAAATGACGATCCTGCCGCCGCTGGTCCTGCTCGCCGCCGTCGCGCAGGACGCGCCGCCGGTCAGCCCCGCGCGGCTCGACGACGTCGGCATGGCGTCGCGGGTGGCGGGCGGGCCGGGCGTGTTCGTCGTCCATCGCAGCCTCGCCCCCGGCAGCTTCGCCGAAGTGACCTCGGTCGATACCGGCACGACCATCCTTGCCGAGGTGCGCAGCGGCGCCGCCCTGCCGCCCGACCGGGTGGCCGAACTGTCCGCCGCCGCCGCCGCCGCGCTGGGGCTGGCCGATGCGCCGCTCGTCCCGGTCCGCGTCCGCCCGATCGTGCCGACGCCGCAGGACCAGACGGTGCTGCGCGCGGGCGGCGTGGTGCGACGGCTCGACAGCCCGCAGGCGCTGCTGGCGGCGCTGCGCCGACGCCTGCCGGTGATGACGCCGCCGACACGCGAACTGATCCGGACGAGCGTCGCCCCGCCCAAGGCGCTCGTCGAGACACCGCCGCCCGCGCCCCGTCCTGCGCCACGCCCCACCCCCGCGCCACAGCCCGCAGGCCGCTGGTTCGTGCAGGTCGCTGCGCTGTCCGACGCCACCCGTGCACAGGCGCTGGCAAAATCGATCGCCGGCGTTGTGCGGCGCGTGGGCACGCTGTACCGGGTGCAGGCTGGCCCGTTCGCCACCCGTGCCGCTGCCGATACCGCCCGTGCCTCGCTCGCAAGGCGGGGGTTCGGCGACGCACGGACCACCCAGCAAGACTGACGCCCAAAGACCAGATGGAACCCGTACCCCATGCGTAAGATCGCCCTTTCGAGCATCGCCGCCATCGTCGTCGCCAGCCCGGGCATCGCCGCCGCCCCGACGTTCGAGACGCCCGCACCGGTTGCGTTCATGACCGATCTGTCGTCGGGCGCGGTGCTCTATGCCAAGGACGCCGACCGGCGCATGCCGCCCGCGTCGATGGCGAAGATGATGACCGCCTATGTCGCGTTCGACCTGATCAAGAAGGGCGAGCTGAAACTGTCCGACACCGCGCTGGTCGCGCCGGAAACGTGGCAGAAGTGGCACGGGCCGCAGGCGGGATCGACGATGTTCCTGTCGCCGAACGAGAGCGTCAGCGTCGAGAACCTGCTCTACGGCATCGTCGTCCTGTCGGGGAACGACGCCTGCGTCGTGCTGGCCGAGAAGATCGCGGGTTCGGAGGAAGCGTTCGTCGGGCTGATGAACCAGCGCGCCAAGGAACTGGGCCTGACCAACAGCCATTTCGGCACCTCGAACGGCTGGCCCGACGAAGGCCGCACCTATGTGACCGCGCGCGATCTGGCGAAGCTGGCCGCCGCGACGATCGAAAACCACCCGCAGCTGTACAAGCAGTTCTACTCCAAGGAGAATTTCACCTGGGGCAAGACGTTGGGCAGCGGCAGCGCGATTACCCAGGCGAACCGCGATCCCCTGCTCGGCAAGGTGCGCGGCGCGGACGGCCTCAAGACCGGCCATACCGAGGAGGCGGGGTTCGGCTTCACGGGTTCGGCGCAGCAGGACGGACGGCGGCTCGTCATGGTGCTGGCCGGGCTGACCAGCTTCAACCAGCGCGCGTCCGAATCGGTCAAGTTCATGAACTGGGGCTTCGGCGCATGGCGCGCGCGCCCGATCGTCGCGGCAGGCAAGCGGGTCCAGACCGCCGAGGTCCAGCTCGGCAACGCATCCGAAGTCGGCCTCGTCGCCCCGCGGGCGCTGACCGTGACCATGCCCGCGGGCACCAACAGCCCGATCACCGCCAAGGTCGTCTATAACGGCCCGATCAAGGCGCCGATCGCCAAGGGGCAGCACATCGCCGACCTCGTGATCGCCTCGCCCGACACCGGCGAGCAGCGCATGCCGCTGGTCGCGGAAACCGACGTTGCCGAGGCAGGCTTCTTCGGCCGGGTCTGGGCAGGGCTGACCGGCCTGTTCGCTTGAGCAGCGGGCGCTTCCTGACGCTGGAAGGCGGGGAAGGAGTCGGGAAATCGACCCAGGCCCGCGCGCTCGCGGCTGCGCTGGAGGCGCGCGGGATCCACACGGTCCTGACCCGCGAGCCCGGCGGCAGCGAGGGGGCGGAGGCGATCCGTGCCCTGCTGATGCAGGGCGACGTACGCCGCTGGAGCGCCCATGCCGAGGCGCTGCTGTTCGCCGCCGCGCGCGCCGATCATGTCGAGAAGGTGATCCTGCCGATGACCGCGGCGGGCAGCTGGGTGATCTGCGACCGCTTCCTCGACAGCACGCGGGCGTACCAGGGCGCGCAGGGGATCGACGACGCCGCGATCCTCGCGCTGCACGGCTTTGGATCGCGCGGGCTGCTGCCCGATCGCACGCTGCTGCTGACCCTGCCCGACGGCGAGGGCGATGCCCGCGCCCGCGCCCGCGACGGGGCGGATGCCGATCGCTTCGCCGCGCGCGATGCGGATTTCCACCGATCGGTCGTGGCGACGTTCGACCGGATCGCCGATACCGAGTCCGATCGCGTGCGCCGCATCGATGCGTCCGGCACGCCTGAGGCGGTGACCGCGCGGCTGCTGGACGCGATCGCCGACCTGCTGCCGTGACCGGACTGGTCGGCAACGCCGCTGCGCGCGCCGCCTTCGCCGCAGCGGTCGCGGGCGGGGCGCTGCATCATGCGTGGCTACTGACCGGGCCGGAGGGCGTCGGCAAGGCCAGCTTCGCGCGCGCGGCGGCGGTGGACCTGCTGGCGGGGCGGGAGGGACGTGAACGGACCGAGGCGATGATTGCCGCCGATGCGCATCACGGGTATCGCGAACTGGTCCGCCTGCCCAAGGATCCCGACAAGCCCGATCAGGACATCGCGCGCAGCATCGTCATCAAGCAGGTGCGCGCGCTGCAACCGCTGTTCGCGCGCTCGCTCGAGCCGGGCGAGCGCCGCGTGGTGCTGATCGATGCGATCGACGATCTGGAGCGCGCCGCCGCCAATGCGCTGCTCAAGAATCTCGAGGAGCCGCCGGTCGGCACGGTCTTCCTGCTCGTCAGCCATGCGCCGGGGCGGCTGCTGCCGACGATCCGCTCGCGCTGCCGCCAGTTGCGCTTCGATCCGCTGGGCGATGCGGAGGTGGCGCAGGTGCTCCGCGCCCATGACCCCGAGGTGCAGGACGACGAGATCGCCGCGCTGGTCGCGGTGGCGGATGGATCGCCCGGACGCGCGCTGGCCTTTGCCGGGCTGTCGATCGCCGCGCTCGACCGCGATCTGGCGGCGATCGCGGCGGACGGCGATCCGGCCAACCGCGTCCGCACCCGCCTTGCCAAGGCGCTGTCGGGCAAGGCGGCGCACCCGCGCTATCTCGCCTTCCTCGACCGCGCGCCGGCCCTGATCGCGGCGGCGGCGCGCGAGCGCACCGGCCCGGCGCTCCGCGACGCGCTCGACGCCTATGACCGGGCGCGCGCGCTCTCGGCGATGGCGCCCGCGCTGTCGCTGGTCGCGGAGACGACGGTGTTCGAGATGGCGGGCCTCGTCGCGCGCCTCGCGCCCGATCGGCGGGACGGCTGAACCGGCTTTCCTTCGTACCCGCCACGCCGTACAGCCTGCGCCATGTCCGATCCCTTCTACATCACCACCGCGATCCATTATCCCAACGGGCGGCCGCACATCGGCCACGCCTATGAGATGATCGCCGCCGACGCCATCGCCCGGTTCCAGCGCCAGGCCGGACGCGACGTGTTCTTCCAGACCGGCACCGACGAACACGGCCTGAAGATGGTCAAGACCGCCCGCGACCGCGGCGTCGAAGTGCGCGCGCTGGCGGACGAGATGTCGGGCTATTTCCGCGAGATGGCGGGCACACTGAACATCTCGTGCGATCGCTTCATCCGCACCGTTGAGCCGGAGCATTATGCCGCGTCGCAGGCGATCTGGCAGGCGATGCAGGACAATGGCGACCTGTATCTCGACCGGTACGAGGGCTGGTACTCGGTGCGCGACGAGGCCTTCTACGAAGAAAAGGAACTGGTCGACGGCGAGGGCGGGGTCCGCCTGTCGCCGCAGGGTACGCCGGTCGAATGGACCGCCGAGGAGACGTGGTTCTTCCGCCTGTCGAAATACCAGCAGCCGCTGCTCGACCTCTATGCCGCCAACCCCGACTTCATCCAGCCCGAAAGCCGCCGAAACGAGGTGCTGCGCTTCGTCGAGGGCGGGCTGACCGACCTGTCGGTATCGCGCACCAGCTTCGACTGGGGCGTACCGGTGCCGGACAGCCCGGGGCATGTGATGTACGTCTGGGTCGATGCGCTGACCAACTATCTGACCGGCGCGGGCTATCCGGACGCGACCAACCGCTACTGGCCCGCCGCGCTGCACCTGATCGGCAAGGACATCGTGCGCTTCCACGCGGTGTACTGGCCCGCCTTCCTGATGTCGGCGAAGCTGCCGCTGCCGGAGAGGGTGTTCGGCCACGGCTTCGTGCTCGCGCGCGACGGGACCAAGATGTCGAAATCGGCGGGTAATGTCGCCGATCCGATGCAGCTGGCGCAACTCTATGGCGTGGATTCGCTGCGCTACTACCTGCTGCGCGATGTCAGCTTCGGGCAGGACGGCAGCTATTCCGACGAGGCGATCGTCGCCCGCGCGAACAGCGATCTCGCCAACAGCTTCGGCAATCTGGCGCAGCGAACCCTTTCGTTCATCGCGAAGAATCTGGGCGGCGCGCTGCCCGAGGACGGGCGCGGCGACGCGGCCGACACCGAACTGCTCGCCACCATCGGCGAGGCGACGGACACGTTCCGCGCCCACTTCGCCAACTTGCAGCTCTCCCAGGCGCTCGAAGCATGGATGCGCGGCGTCTTCGCCTGCAACCAGTATATCGACGTGCAGGCCCCGTGGTCGCTGCGCAAGACCGATCCGGAGCGGATGCATGCGGTGCTCGGCACGCTGGTCCGCGCGATCCGCGATCTGGCGGTGACGATCGCGCCTGTGGTGCCTCGATCGGCGGAGGAACTGCTCCGGCAGCTGGGCCAAGGCCCGAAGCTCCATGCCGCGCTGGGCGACGACGGCTGGTATCGCGCCCAGCGCGAAGGGGGCTTCCGCATCGCACCGCCCACCCCCATCTTCCCCCGACTGGCGATCGCGGAGACCGAACCGGCATGAAACTGGCCGACAGCCACTGCCACCTGAACTACAAGGGCGTCTTCGAGCAACAGGACGACGTGCTGGCCCGTGCGCGCGGGGCCGGGGTGGCGGCGATGCTGAACATCGCGACGCGCGAATCCGAATGGGACGCGGTGATCGCCACCGCCGAGCGCGAGCCGGACGTGTGGGCCACGGTCGGCATCCACCCGCATGAGGCCGACCAGCACCCCGATGTCGATACCGCCAGGCTGGTCGAGCGCGCACAGCACCCGCGCGTCGTCGGCATCGGCGAGAGCGGCCTCGACTATTATTACGACCATAGCGACCGCGGCGCACAGGCGCGCAGCTTCCGCGCGCATCTGGCCGCTTGCCGCGAAACCGGGCTGCCGATCGTGGTGCACACCCGCGACGCGGAGGAGGACACTGCCGCGATCCTGCGCGAGGAACTGGGGAAGGGGGCCTTCCCCGGCGTGCTCCACTGCTTCACGGGATCGGCGGAACTGGCGCGGATCGGCCTCGACCTCGGCTTCCATATCTCGATTTCGGGGATCGTCACCTTCAAGAGCGCGCAGGCGTTGCAGGCGGTCGCGCGCGACCTGCCGCGGGACCGGCTGCTGATCGAAACCGACGCACCGTTCCTCGCGCCGGTGCCGCATCGCGGCAAGCCGGGCGAACCCGCGTTCGTGGCGGACACCTGCCGCTTCCTCGCCGGTTTGCGCGGCGAGGCGCCCGAGGAACTGGCCGCGGCGACCCACGCGAATTTCCACCGGCTGTTCGCGAAAACGCTGGCGTGAAGGTCCGCATCCTCGGCTCGGGCACCTCGTCGGGAGTGCCACGGATCGGCAACGACTGGGGTGCCTGCGACCCGGCCGAGCCGCGTAACCGGCGCACGCGGGTGTCGGCCCTGGTCGAACATGACGGCACCCGCATTCTGATCGACACCGGTCCGGACATGCGCGCGCAATTGCTCGACGCCGATGTCGGCGAAGTCGACGCGGTGCTGTGGACTCATGACCATGCCGACCACTGCCACGGCATCGACGATCTGCGGCAGCTGTTCCACAATCGCGGCACGCCGGTGCGCGGGTTCGCGCGGCCCGCAACGCTGGAAAGCCTGAAGCGCCGGTTCGACTATGCCTTCGCGGGCAGGGCGGGCTATCGTCCGACGATCGTCGCTGCCGACCTGAGCGACGCGATGGCGATCGGCCCGATCGATATCCGCTGCACCGATCAGCCGCACGGATCGATCACCTCCGCCGGGCTGCGGTTCGACGCGGGCGGGAAGTCGGTCGGATATGCTACCGATTTCAGTGCAGTAACGCCCGACATGCACAAGCTGTATCAGCATGTCGACGTGCTGATCGTCGACGCGCTGCGGGTGGCGCCGCACCCGACCCATCCGTCGCTGGCGGAAGCGATCGCCTTTTCCCGTGCATGCGGAGCCGGTCGTACCATATTGATCCATATGGACAATTCGATGGATTATGCGTCGCTGGTCGCCGCGCTGCCGCCGGGGTTCGAGCCGGGCTATGACGGGATGGACATCGTCCCGTGACCGGCGACCGTCTGCCGTGGATCGTGCTGGGCCTGCTGATGCTGATGCTGCCCTTGTCGTCGCTCATCGCGCGGCGTCCGTCGGCGGGCGTCGTGGTGCGCAACCTGCTGGGCTGGGTGGCGGTGTTCGGCATCCTGTATGTCGCGTTCGCGCATCGGGTGCAGCTCGGGCAATGGGCGTCGGACCTGTCGCGGCGGATCGGCGTGGAGGAGCAGACGGTCGACGGTGATACGGTGCGCATCCGCCAGTCGCCGGACGGTCATTTCTGGGCGAACGTTCGCCTGAACGGCGTCGAGCGGCGGATGCTGATCGACAGCGGCGCGACGACGACCGCGATCTCCGAGGAAACCGCGCGCAAGGCGGGCATCACGATCCGCCGGGTGCCGCCGGTGATCCTCAACACCGCCAACGGCGCGATCGAGGCGTCGCGCGGCAGGGTCGAGACGTTGCGACTGGGATCGCTCGAGACGCGCGACCTGCCGGTGGTGGTATCGCCGACGTTCGGCGCGTTCGACGTGATCGGCATGAACTTCCTGTCGCGGCTGGACAGCTGGCGGGTCGAGCGGGGCATGCTGGTGCTTGAGGGCAGCGACGGCCGGAGATCACCGCCAAAAGCGCCGTGATTTTACATAATGTGTATTATCGAACTTCGTATCTGTAGGTGCTAAGTAGAAATGACACTCCTCCGCTAGATAGAAAAGGCACAACGAGTGCCAGCGGGTCGCCGGTGTCATGGCCATCCTCGGCAGCGAGGATGTGCAAGCGATGACGGTGCTGAC
>NZ_JBDZDK010000013.1:0-105719 GCF_040049155.1 Sphingomonas silueang | reverse complement strand
TACGAGCGCTCGTACGACCAGTCTCAGAACCGAAAACTTCCCGCACCGCCCGCGCCCTCGTCAAAGACGATAAGCATCCCGGCTACGGCCAAACGGGCAAGGCGGCCCTCAGGCCACGCTTACAATAATCCGTCTGCTCCGCGACCCAGTCCCGGAATGCCGACCGAAACCCGTGCACCGTCACCGCGAGGTCCATATCTCGAAGGATCTTAAGGAGCGTCATATCCGAAAGCGGCTTTTTCACGTTCTGGCCGGGAAAGACCAACTCGCTAGCGCCAACCTTGAACGTCTTGGCTCGCTCGAACACCGCCACTGCTTCAGGCGCGAGGGGCACGACATGCATTCGCCCCATCTTCATCCGCTCGGCGGGGATCGTCCACAACGCTGCTTCCAGATCGAGTTCCGACCAAGTCGCGCCCCGAATTTCGCCCGACCGCGCCGCCGTCAGGATAAGCGCTTCCAGCGCGATGCGGCCCACCGATTCCCGCTCGCCTAGCTTATCGAGGAAGTTCGGCACGGATGCATAAGGCAGGGCCGCGAAATGGTTATCCTTTTTGGGCTGACGAGGCAGCCCCTTGGAAAGCGACCGCATCGGCGCTTCGGTCGCGCGGAACCCGCGTGCGTAGGACCAGTCGAGAACGGTGCCGATACGTTGCCGCACACGACGCGCCGTTTCCGGCTTCGTCAGCCAGATCGTAGCCAACACGTCCCGGATCAGGGGGCCTTCGATTTCGCTGACCAAGCGGTCGCCCATCTTGGGGAAGGCGTAGGTCTTCAGCGTCGATATCCACTGATCCTGATGCTTGCCGTTCTTCCAGGCCTTCTGGTGTTCCTCGTGGACCATCTCGGCGGCCTTGCGGAACGTCGGAATGACCTGCCGCTCCTGCTTCCGCTCGGCGACAGGGTCGATGCCCTGTGCGATCTTCTGGCGTGTTAGGAACGCGGCCTCTCTGGCATCCCTGAGCGAAACCGCTTTGAGTGATCCCAGCCCGATATCCTGGCGTTTTCCCTTATTCTGGATTCGAAGAACCCAGCTGGCTGCCCCTTTGCCGTTGATTTCGAGAAACAGGCCGTCCCCGTCCGAATAGCGTCCGGGCTCGATCAGCGATCGGATCTTGAGCGCAGTGAGCTTTCCCATGCCACCTCACCTCAATTCTTCCCCACACTTCCCCCCACACTTCGCGTGAGATTGTGTCGGATCGAGTGAAACGCAGCGGAACCGAAAAACCGCTGATTTCCGGGCTTTTATAGCAGTTTTCAGGGATTATTGACAGCCGCACAGGGGGCATAAGTGGCGGAGAGGGTGGGATTCGAACCCACGGTACGTTGCCGCACAACGGTTTTCGAGACCGCCCCAATCGACCACTCTGGCACCTCTCCGCAGAGGTTTCGCTTCGTGCCGCAGGTCAGCGCGGCACGGTGGTCAGCGAGGTGGGCCGGTTAGCCCAAGGTTTCGGGACTTGCAAGCGCCTCCTTGCTGCAATCGTACCGGCACCCTAAATATTTTCCATGAAGGCCATGCACGCCCGCCCCCTCGACCTCGGCACGCCGTTGCCGCCGGTCGCCCATGCCCGTTTCTCGATCGGCGAGGTGGTGCGCCACCGCATGTTCGATTTCCGCGGCGTGATCTTCGACATCGATCCGGTCTTCGCCAACAGCGACGAATGGTATGAATCGATCCCGGCGGACGCCCGCCCGCGCAAGGACCAGCCCTTCTACCACCTGCTCGCCGAGAACGGCGAGGCGTCGTACGTCGCCTATGTCAGCCAGCAGAACCTGATCGCCGACGACAGCGAGGAGCCGGTCGATCATCCCGCGATCACCGGGCTGTTCGATGCGTACAGCGACGGGCGTTACCGCCTGCGCCGCGAACATCGCCATTGAGGCGGCGGGCGGGATCGCACCCCGCCCGCCCGCGCATCAGAACTTCACGCCGGCGCGCGCATAGAGATAGCGCCCGTTGAACCCGAACGGCGAGAAGCTGCTGTACGGGATGAAATAGTTGTTGATCGCCGCCGCGCCGAGGATCGGGTTGCGCGTCGGATAGACGTCGAACAGGTTGTTCGCGCCGATCGCCAGCTCGAACTGCCCCGGCGTCGCGCGGATTTCGAGGTCGGTCAGCCACTTGGGCGTCAGCAGCACGTCGGTCGCCACCGCACCGCCCGGCGACAGCGTGTTGCCGAAGCGGTTGGTGCGCGCGGTCAGCCCGAAGATCCCCTGCGACCAGTCGGCGCCGAGGTTGATCTTGGAGCGCGGCTGCCCCTGCGTCAGGCGCAGCGATTCCTGCCGCCCGAACAGCGTCACGCCGGGGATCGCCGACAGCGTCGACCGGTCGGTGATGTCGGTCTGGTTGTAGTTGTAGCCCGCGGTCAGCGTGACGCTGCCGATGCCGAGGTCGGGCACGCGGTAGGTACCGACCACTTCCACGCCCTGCGTCCGGGTGTCGATGCCGTTGATGAAGAACCGCGCCGAGGTGATGTCGCGGATGCCCGCCGCGCGCAGCACCGCGACCACCGCCGTACCCTGCAGATTCTCCGACAGGATGACGCGGTCGTCGATCTTGATGTTGTAATAGTCGGCGGTCAGCGTCAGCCCGCGGAACGGGGTCAGCGTGATGCCGCCGCCGATATTGAGCGACTTTTCCGCCTCGAGCTGGCGCGAACCGAGCGCGCGGGCGACCGGATCGTTGACCCGGAAGGTGCCGATCTCGACCAGCGTGCCGCCGATGTTCTGCGTCGCGAACGACGAGAAATACTGCTGCGCAAGGCTCGGCGCGCGGAAGCCGGTGGAGATCGACCCGCGCAGCGCGATCCAGTCGGTGGGCGCGAGGCGCGCGGCGACCTTGCCGTTCAGCGTGTCGCCGAAGTCGGTGTAATGCTCGAACCGCCCGGCGGCGACCACGTTGAACGCATCGCTGAACTTGCCGTCCAGCTCGACATAGCCCGCCACGCTGTCGCGCGAGGCGTCGACGACGCTGTTGGGCGAGAAGCCGGGGAAGCCCTGCGACCCCGCCGCCGCGCCGTTGGTGAAGGCGAACGGCCCGGCGGCATAGCTTTGCAGCTCGCCCGCGACGATCTTGTAATTCTCGTTGCGGTACTCGGCGCCCAGCGCCAGCGACAGGTCGGACACGAACCCGACCGACAGGTCGCGTTGCAGGTCGAGGTTCACCGTCTGCTGGCCGAAGCGGGTGCCGCCCGCCTTGAACGCGCGCTGCGACTGCGGGCCGTAGCTGGCGTTATAGCTGTTCTCGATCCGGAAATCGAAGGCGTTGGTGCCGTAGACGTAGGACAGGTCGTAGCTGAACCCGCCCAGGTCGCCCTTCACGCCGACCGCGCCTGCGAAATCCTCCATCTGGCTGGTGATGAGCGGCAGGAAGCCGTCGGCGTAGAAGGGCGTGCAGACCGTGCCGGTGAAGGTGCAGTCGCGCAGGTCCTGGATGTTGCTGTTGCTGTCGCGGCCCGATGCCCGGCGATAGAAGGCCGCGCTCTCGCCGTCGCGGATGCCGTAGCTGCCGAAGACGTAGAGTTCGGACGACGCGCCCAGATCGACGCCGCCGTTCAGGAAGAAGTTGAAGTCGGTCGTCTTGGCGTCACCATAGCGGTGGTTGACCCGGTCGAAGGTGAATTCGCGCGAATCGACGGTGCCGTCGGCCTGGAGCGGATAGTTGCGGCGCGGATCGAAGCCCGCGCGGTTGGTCGGTTCGCGGTCGCGATATTCGCCGGTGAGGTTCAGATAGCCGCTTTCGCCGACCGGCAGCCCCATGTTGGCGGCGAAGGTGACGGTGCGCCCGTCGCGCACCTCGCGGTCCTTGCCCGTCTCGTTCAGCACATAGGTGCCGTCGGCGCGGACCTGCGGCTGGCCGTTCGCCTGCGTCGCGATGCCCGATACCTGCCCGACGCCTTCCATCTGCGAGACGTACTTGCCGTAGGTCATCGTCGCGCGCCCGCCCTCGCGGCGCTTCAGCTGCACGTTGATGACGCCCGCGATCGCGTCCGAACCGTATTGCGACGACGCGCCGTCGCGCAGCACGTCGATCCGCTCGATCGCGAGGCTGGGGATGGTGTTGAGATCGACCGCCGACGACCCGCGCCCGACCGAACCGTTGGCGTTGAGCAGCGAGGTGGTGTGGCGGCGCTTGCCGTTGACCAGCACCAGCGTCTGGTCGGGCGACAGGCCGCGCAGCGTCGCCGGGCGCACCACGTCGGTACCGTCGGTGATCGAGGGCTGCGGGAAGTTGAACGAGGGCACGAGCTGGTTGAGCAGCTTGTTCGTCTCGGTATAGCCCGCGTTGACCAGCGCATCGCCGGTGATGACGTCGACCGGCACCGGGCTTTCGGCGACGGTGCGGTTCTGCGCGCGGGTGCCGACGACGACGACTTCCTGCCCCGCGTCCACTTCTTCCGGCGGCGGCGGCGGCGCAACCTGCGCGACGGCGGGCATGATGACGAGCGCGCTGGACAGCAGCGACGCGGCGAACGAGGCGTGGCGCATGATTATCTCCCCCTGCCCGGCCTTTCCGGGTCCGATAGTGCGCTCCCACGGTTCGGCAGGACAGAAAGGAACACAAGGCGGTGCCGACATGAGTCGCGCGATTGTCGCCGCGCTGTTGCGGCGCTGCAACATGCGATCCTGTCCGCGAATCGGTGTTCGGCATTGACAGCGACGGGCGGTTTACGTAGGCAGGCCGCTACTTGCCGCGTGGGGTATCTTCACGCGGACATATTGCATTTGGGAAAGAAGCAAGGGCCATGTTCGCAATCGTGCGCACGGGCGGCAAGCAGTATCGCGTTGCCGCAGGAGACAAGATCGTCGTCGAGAAGCTCGACGGCGAAGCTGGCAGCAGCGTGACGCTCGGCGACGTGCTCCTTGCCGGTGACGGCGCCGACCTGAAGTCGGTCGAAGGGCTGACCGTATCCGCCGAGATCGTCGCACAGGCGAAGGGCGAGAAGGTCATCGTCTTCAAGAAGCGCCGCCGCCACAACTATCGTCGTCGCAACGGCCACCGCCAGCAGCACACGATCCTGAAGATCACCGCGATCGGCGACCACCGCGCCGACGACAGCGCCGCCGCCTGAACCGCGCCCGCGCAACGTACACAGGAGTTTGATCCATGGCACATAAAAAAGCAGGCGGTTCGTCGCGCAACGGTCGTGATTCGGCCGGCCGTCGCCTTGGCGTGAAGAAGTTCGGCGGTCAGGAAGTGATCGCGGGCAACATCATCGTGCGCCAGCGCGGCACGAAATTCTATCCGGGCACCAACGTCGGCATGGGCAAGGACCATACGCTGTTCGCGCTCGTCGACGGTCGCGTGTCGTTCAAGGAAGGCAAGCTCGGCCGTAAGTTCGCGCAGGTGGAACAGTACGCCGAAGCCGCCGAATAACGGGTGACCGACCGGGTTGCCCACCAGGGTGACCCGGGTTCCTGCATCAGGAACCAGCCAACAAGAGGGAGGCGGGACACCCCGGCTCCCTTTTTTCATATGCTCTCTCCGGCCCCTGCCCGCCCCACGGGGTGCGGCGCATTGGAGAGAGACGATGTTCGCCCGTACCGAACGCCTGACGCTGCGCCCCGGCTGGATCGAGGACGCGCCCGCACTTGCCGCCGCGATCGGCCATGAGGCGGTCGTGCGCAACCTGTCGCGCGTGCCATGGCCCTATGGTCTGGCCGATGCCGAGGCGTTCATCGCGCGGTGTTTCGGCGACGGCGGCCCGTGCTTCCTGATCTTCGCGCATGACCACGGGCGCTGCGACCTCATCGGTGGGATCGGCATCGGCCCGCTGGAGGACCAGCCGCACATGCTCGGCTATTGGCTGACGCCTGCCGCGTGGGGCCGGGGCTATGCGGTCGAGGCCGGGCGCGCCGTGCTCGACATCGCCGCGACGCTCGGGATCGGACGGGTGACGGCGGGCCATTATGTCGACAATCCGGCGTCGGGCACGGTGCTGCGGCGGCTGGGCTTTGCCGCCACCGGCACGCGCAGTTCGATCCTGTCGCTCGGGCGTGGCGGACGGGTCGAGACGATCGACTATGCCCTCGACCTGCCGTGCCGGCGCGTCGAGCGGCGGCAGGCGGCGTGAGCGCGACGGAACGCCGCCGCCTTCCCGCCGGTTGAGGCCGGAGCGGCGCTGCTGCCGCTACCCGGAGGAAAGGCCAAGGCGATGATCGACCCCGAAACGCCAAACGAAGCGCAGGACATGGAAGAGGCGCAGGAAGAAGCCGCCGAGGAACGCGAGGAAGAAGGCGGCTATCAATGACGTGCCGGGACCGGCGTCCGCGCCGGTCCTACCCCTCGATCAGGTCGAGATACGCCACCACGTCGTTCGCGGTCTGGAGATACAGGCCCGTCTGCACCGCCTCCGGCTCGCGTGCCGCCGCTGCCAGTGCCTCGGCCAGCGTGCCGTAGAGGATCGTCGTCGCGATCCCGCCCTCGTCGTCGAGGTGATAGAGGCGGACCGCCGCATCGTCGGAAACCGTGCGCATCGCCGATCTGCCTGGCCGCTCCCCCCTTCCCCTGCAACGAAAAAAGGCCGCGTCCCGCATGGGACGCGGCCTTTCCCTGTCGTTGCAACCCGTCGCTTACGCGGCCAGCTTGCGCAGCACGTACTGGAGGATGCCGCCGTTCAGGAAATATTCCAGCTCGTTGACGGTATCGATCCGGCACCTGGTCAGGAACGTCTCGGTCGTGCCGTCGGCGCGGACCATGATGACTTCCACGTCCTGGCGCGGGCGCAGGTCGGCGACGCCCTGGATGGTGAAGGTCTCGTCGCCGGTCAGGCCGAGCGTCTGGCGGGTCACGCCGTCCGCGAACTGGAGCGGCAGCACGCCCATGCCGACGAGGTTCGAGCGGTGGATGCGCTCGAAGCTCTCGGTGATGACCGCGCGGACGCCGAGCAGGTTGGTGCCCTTCGCCGCCCAGTCGCGCGACGATCCGGTGCCATATTCCTTGCCCGCGATCACGACCAGCGGGGTGCCGTCGGCCTTGTGGCGCATCGCGACGTCATAGATCGGCAGCACCTCGCCCTCGTAGCGGCTCATGCCGCCCTCGACGCCGGGGACCATCTCGTTCTTGATGCGGATGTTGGCGAAGGTGCCGCGGACCATCACATTGTCGTTGCCGCGGCGCGCCCCGTAGCTGTTGAAGTCGGCGCGCGAAACCTGCCGCTCCATCAACCACTTGCCTGCCGGGCTGTCCGCCTTGATGCTTCCTGCGGGCGAGATGTGGTCGGTGGTGATCGAGTCGCCGAGGATCGCCAGCGGCTTCGCCTCGATGATGTCGGCGATCGGGTTCGGGGTCATCGTCAGCCCGTCGAAATAGGGCGGATTGGCGATGTAGGTGCTCGACGTCGGCCAGTTGTAGGTGTCCGACCCTTCGACCGAAATGCCCGCCCAGTGCCTGTCGCCCGCATACACGTTGCCGTAGCGCGAACGGAACATGCCGTCGTCGATGTTGGCGGCCATCAGGTCGGCGACCTCTTCGTTCGAGGGCCAGATGTCCTTGAGATACACGTCCGAACCGTCCGAGCCCTGGCCGATCGGGGTCGAGACCATGTCCTCGGTCACGGTGCCCTTCAGCGCATAGGCCACGACCAGCGGCGGGCTGGCGAGGAAGTTGGCGCGGACATCGGCCGACACGCGGCCCTCGAAGTTGCGGTTGCCCGACAGGACCGAGGCGGCGACGATGTCGTTGCCGTTGATCGCCGCCGAGATCGGCGCCGCGAGCGGCCCCGAGTTGCCGATGCAGGTGGTGCAGCCGTAGCCGACGAGGTTGAAGCCGACCGCGTTCAGATCCTCGGTCAGGCCCGCCTTGTCGAGATAGTCGGTGACGACCTGGCTACCGGGCGCGAGCGAGGTTTTGACCCACGGCTTGGGGCGAAGGCCCTTTTCGCGGGCCTTGCGCGCGACGAGCCCTGCGGCGACCAGCACCGACGGGTTCGAGGTGTTGGTGCAACTGGTGATCGCCGCGATCACCACGTCGCCGTCGCCGATGTCATGGCCTTCGCCGTCGACCGCGACGCGCTTCGGCGCGTCCTTCTTGTACACCTTGGTCAGGTCGGCGTTGAACACGTCGTCGACGCTGGGCAGCTCGACGCGGTCCTGCGGACGCTTCGGCCCGGCGAGCGAGGGCACGACGGTCGACATGTCGAGTTCGAGCGTGTCGGTGAAGATGGGGTCGGCGGCGTCGTCATAGCGCCAGAAGCCGTTGGCCTTGGCATAGGCTTCGGTCAGCGCGATGACGTCGTCGGGACGCGCGGTCAGGCGCATGTAATCGATCGTCTTGTCGTCGACCGGGAAGAAGCCGCAGGTCGCGCCATATTCGGGGGCCATGTTGGCGATGGTCGCGCGGTCGGCGAGCGTCATCGACGACAGGCCGGGGCCGTAGAATTCGACGAAGCGGCCGACCACGCCCTTGGCACGCAGCATCTGGGTGACGGTCAGCACGAGGTCGGTGGCGGTGATGCCTTCCTGCAACTTGCCGGTCAGCTTGAAGCCGACGACCTCGGGGATCAGCATCGACACCGGCTGGCCGAGCATCGCCGCCTCCGCCTCGATGCCGCCGACGCCCCAGCCGAGTACGCCGAGGCCGTTGACCATCGTGGTGTGGCTGTCGGTGCCGACCAGCGTGTCCGGATAGGCGATGGTGCCGGTGCCGTCGGTCGCTTCCGACGACCAGACCGCCTGCGCGACATATTCGAGGTTCACCTGATGGCAGATGCCGGTGCCCGGCGGCACGACCGAGAAGTTGTCGAGCGCCTTGGAGCCCCACTTCAGGAACTCATAGCGTTCGATGTTGCGCTGATATTCCAGCTCGACATTCTGTTCGGCGGCCTTGGGCGTGCCGAATTCGTCGACCATGACCGAGTGGTCGATCACGAGATGGACGGGCACCTGCGGGTTGATCTTGGCCGCATCGCCGCCGAGGCCGGTGATCGCATCGCGCATCGCCGCCAGATCGACCACGCAGGGCACGCCGGTGAAATCCTGCATCAGCACGCGCGCCGGGCGATACTGGATCTCGCGGTCGCTGCGCGCGTCCTTCTGCCAGTCGACGATCGCCTGCGCATCCTCGCCGGTCACGGTCACGCCGTCCTCGAAGCGGAGCATATTCTCCAGCAGCACCTTCATCGAGAAGGGCAGCCGCGACACGTCGCCGAGCTTCGCCGCGGCCTTCGCCAGCGAATAGTAAGAATAGGTCTTGCCGCCGACATCGAGCGTGTCGCGGGTACCGAGCGTGTCCTGGCCGATAGCGGTCATGCGGGTCCTTCCCATGGGTGACGCGGGCGGGCACGGGCACCGCCGGTTCGGGAGGAGTGCCCATGGGCGCGCCGCGCTCGCGAATGCGTAGCTGACGCGCGGGCCTTAGCAATGTGGGCGGTTCGGGGGAAGTGGGTGAATCCGGCTGCGGGCATGGAAATCACGACGATATTGCAGCATAAATGCTTTCGATTTGCAATAGCGATATCGGCGATGCCGGTTTGCTTGCTGCAATTTCTTGCTGGCGGCACCATATGGGAATAGCGATACGGCATCGGCATGGAGGCTGGGAAACAATGGGCGACGCCAACGAGCAGGCAACCGATGCCGAAAAATATCGGCCGGTCGAGCGTGGCGGGGCGTTCCAGCATCTCTTTGCAGATACCGCCGTCGTCGAACCGATCCATGACATGGTTTCGATCAGCTTCCTGCTGGAAAGCATCCGCACGACCTCGGTGGTATGGGAGGCAAAGGAGGATCGGCCCGACCGTGTAGGTCGCAGCCGGGTATTCGAGGAACTTGCATCGGTTCGTATGTCGAGGGATGCCGCCAATGCGCTGGCGCTCGATATCCTAGTGGAATTGGGTGCTTTCGTGACAAGTACCGACGTTCTGGAAAAGAACTTCGCCATCGTACGCGCATCCGTCGAGGAAAGACTGAACAGCGGCGGGGCGGAGGAAGTCGGTGACTGAACCCTGCGTCGACGTTCGTCGGTCATATGCGACGGATGTTTTCAAACCGGGCGCTGCCATGCTGCGGTTCCATCCGATGGACCGGTTCAGCGATGACGGGAACATCGTTGATCTGCCGGACTATCGGTCGAGGGCGTCTCGCCGATATGTAAAGCTCGGCGAGCGGCCGTCCGTTCGTATGCAGGTGGCGGAGCAGGTCATCCCCGACACCCCCGTTACCGAGGGCAGCAAACCCCATGGGCCGCGCATCGGATTCCTGAAGGGGCGGATCAGCGTCCCCGACGATTTCGATACGATCGGCCAGGCGGAGATCGAGGCGATGTTCGGGGGGTGACGCCGGTATTGCTCGATACCCATTTGCTGCTGTGGGCGGCGGAGGGATCGGCGGCATTGCCGGAACCGGTTCGCCTGCTGCTCGACGATCCGGCGCAGACCATCCTGTTCAGCGCCGTCAGCATCTGGGAAGTCGCGATCAAACGTCGGTTGGAACAAGCCACCTTCACGGTCGAACCCGATCTCCTGCACACGGGACTGCTGCAATCCGGCTACACCGAACTACGGATCAACAGTCGTCATGCGACCGGGGTCCGTCGGCTGGAATTGATCCATAAGGACCCCTTCGACCGGTTGTTGGTCGCACAGGCCATGGTCGACCGCCTTACCCTCATCACGTCCGACGAGAAGGTCGCGCAATATTCGTCGGACATCCGCTTTCACCCCCGCGAAGGGTAATCGCGCTCCGCGACACGCACCGCTTTCCTCCACCAGTTGTCGCAGGCGGTGAGCGAGACGGAATGCGGGCGCGATACTACCGGAGAACCCGCTGGCACTGAAGCGGCGGCGCGAGGCGGATGCCGCGCGGGCGCAGGCGGCCTTGCCTGTCCCGCCGCCCGCAGGCACGGAGGGCGGCTGGGCAAGGGGAACGACGATGCAGGTGACGACGATCGGCGGGCGGCGGGTGCTGTTCGTGATGGCCACTACCCACGAATATCGCGCCTGTCTCAGGGCGCGGTTCGTGCCGGTGATGACCGGCGTCGGCCCGATCGAGGCGGCGGTGGGCACGACGCTGGCGCTGGGCGAACTGGCGGCGGCGGGCGCGCTGCCCGATCTGGTCGTGTCGATCGGGTCGGCGGGGTCGCGCACGCTGCCGCTGGGATCGGTATGGCAGGTGGCGAGCGTGTCGTGGCGGGACATGGACGCGACGCGGATCGGGGTGGCGAAGGGGGTGACGCCCTTTGCCGATCATGCTGCCGAGATACCGCTGGCGACGCCGCTCGACTGGCCTGCCGCGCGGCTGTCGACGGGGGCGAACATCGTCGGCGGCGACGACTATGCCGCGATCGATGCCGACATGGTGGACATGGAGACGTTCGCGGTGCTGCGGGCGTGCCAGCGCTTCGGGGTGCCGCTGATGGGCCTGCGCGGGATATCGGACGGGCCGGGCGAGCTGGATGCGATCGGCGGGTGGACCGCGATGCTGGGCGTGCTGGACGCGGCGCTGGCGGCGGTGGTGGACCGGATGGGGCAGGTTTCCCACAGATGCCGTTCGTCCCGAGCATAGTCGAGGGACGTGCCGCAGGCGGTGCGCAGGGTGTCGCGACTGCGCTCGACACGAACGGTTCGCGACGGCGACCGATGCCGACCGCCCATTCCTATGCCCGGTCGAGGAACACCACGCCCGGGATCGCCAGTGTCTCAGAGGTAGCGGTCAGCCGCCCGTCGCCGCCGATGCGGAACACCGCGACATTGCCGCTGCGTTCGTTGGCGACGAGCAGCAGGCCCGCCTCCTCCAGCAGCAGGAAGAAGCGCGGCCAGTGGCCGCCGCACGCGATGTGCTGCGCGAGGGTCGGCGTGCCATCGCTGCCGAGGGTGAAGACCGCGATGCTGTCATGCCCCCGGTTGGAGGCATAGAGCGTGCGCCCGGCCCGGTCGATCGCGAGATGCGCGGCGGCGGATGCGCCGGTGTAGCCGGGCGGCAGCAGCGACTGCGTGGTGCGGGTGGCGAAGCTGCCGTCGCGCTTCGTGTCGAGCGTGACCAGCGTATTGGCCAGTTCGGTGACGACATAGGCTACGGGCAGGCGCGGATGGCGGGCGAGGTGGCGCGGGCCGGACCCGGCGGGGGCGCGCCATGCGAGGCGGGGCTGCGACAGCTGCGCGCCCCTCACCTCATAGGCGAACACCGCGTCCGCGCCGAGATCGACGCTGTGCAGCATGGCGCCGTCGGCCGTGAAGCCGACCCAATGCGCGTGCGGCCCGTTCTGCCGCGCCTTGTCCGGACCGGTGCCCGCCTGTTGCCGGACGACCGGGGCGCCGGGGATGCCGTTCCGGTCCAGCGGATAGAGCGCGACGCTTCCCGACGAATAATTGGCGACGGCGAGCATCCGTCCCTGCCGGTCGATCGCGACATGGCAGGGATCGTCGCCGCCGCTCGACCGATCGGCAAGCACGCCGCCCGCGCCGTCGGTGGCGAGCAGGCGGCCCTTGGGCGATTCATGGACGAAATAGGCCTTGCCCCCGCGCGAGACGCCGAACGACAGGTCGGTCAGCTTCGCGATCGGATCGGCGACGTGCCACCCGGTGGCGGTGGGCTCGACCGGGTAGACCCCCGCCCCGCCCCGCGCGGCATAGGTGCCCGCGACCAGCGCCGGGCGGCGGCGCCCGGCGGTGGCGGGGAGCGTGGCGAGGGTGGCGGCGGCACCCAGCCCGGCGAGGAGGTCGCGTCGTGTCGTCATGCCCCGGCCATGCCGCGCCGGGCGTCGATTGGCAATCAGGCGGCGGCGAATACGCCGCAGGCGATGCGCCCGCCCGAATTGCCCGAGGGGTCGGTGCGGTAATCGTCGGCATTGGCGTGGATCACGAACGCCGCACCGTCCGCATCGAGCAGCCCGTCCATCGTCCCCGAGGGCAGCGTGACGGTGAGCGATCCGGTGCCGTCCGCGCCGATGGTCAGGTTGGGCGCGTCGCCGCCGTGGGGGCCCATGGGGTTGCTGGTGCCGTGCTGCTTCGACGTCGGGTTCCAGTGGCCGCCCGCCGTGGTGAAGTCCGGACCGTCGCAGCGACCGGTGGTGTGGACGTGCGCGCCGTGTGTGCCCGCGGGCATACCGCGCGCGTCGATGGTCACGCGGATGCCCTCCGGCGTCTGCGTCGCGGTGACGGTGCCGACATCCGCCCCGGCGGCGGTGCGCAAGGGGGCGGTGGCGGTGCGGCCACCGGCGGTCGTTCCGGCAGTGGTGGCGCAACCGGCGAGCGCGGTGGCGGCTAGGCTGGTCAGAAGGGCGGCGCGCAGCATGGTTCGGATACTCCCCGTTGGTTGCGAAAAGGAATGTTTCAGGGGCGTTCCGGTTCCGGCATCGGCCCGGCCAGCAGCAGCGGATCGATCCGCGCGTCGTTCCATTTCATGCCCCAGTGAAGATGCGGTCCGGTCGCGCGGCCCGTCGCGCCGATCGCGCCGACCACCTGCCCCTGCCGCACCCGCTCGCCGACCTGCACGTCGATCCGCGACAGGTGGAGGAACGCCGAGTTGAGCCCCATGCCGTGGTCGATCATCAGCAGATTGCCCTCCAGCGTGAAGGGCGTGGCCGCGGCGAGGATCACCACCCCGTCGGCGGGGGCGGCGACAGGCGTGCCGGTGGGACGCGCGACATCGACGCCCGAGTGATAGGCGCCGGGCTCGCCGGCATAGATGCGCTGCGCCCCGAACAGGCCCGACACCCGCCCGCGCACCGGCCAGACGAAGCGCTGCCGCCAGCCCTGCGCATCGCTGGTACGCGCGCGGGCGGCGGCGATCTGCGCCAGTTCGGGGGCGCGGCGGCGCCGGAATTCGGCGGAGGGCTGCGATACGCGCGGCAAGGTGGGCAGCCGCTCGATCCGCCACGCGCGGGGGGCGACGGTAAGGCTGCGGGTGATGCGGCGACCATCGGCCAGCGTGGCGACGAGTTGCGCGGTCGGCGCGGCATCGCGGTCGAACGCGATCAGGAAGGCGCGGTCCGCCGCGAACGCCACCGGCCGGCCGTCGAGCGTCAGCGCCGTGGTGCCTTCCGGCGCACGGCCGGTCAGCACCGCCCCCTGCCCCGGCGTGCCGGTCAGTTCGATCGCGGGCGCGCGCTGGACGATGACAGGAGGCGGGGCGGGGGGCGGGGCGGCGGCGATCACTGCGGGGCCAGCGCCCTGGTCGCGGCGTCGGCATCGGCATAGGCTTCCTGCCGCGCGGCGCTCCAGTATTTCAGCTCGTCGAGCGGGATGCGCGTGCCGCTGACCGCGCAGGTGACGAAATCGCCGTCCACCAGCACGCGGAAATTGTTGGTCAGATACTGGAGCCTTGCGGGGCGGGCGTCGGGGGGCAGCATGGGCGTCTTTCGATATCAGAACAGGTCGGGCTGGGTCGGTTCGACATAGGCGCGGGTGCCGGGGCGCTCAACCTTTGCATCCAGCGTACCGTCGCGGAAATGGAGTTGCAGCGCCCCTGCCGCGCGTGCCTCCGCTGCCGAAGCGACCGTCTTGCCGGTGGTGCGGGCGACGACGCGGACATAGCCCTTTTGCAGCAGATTGTCCGGGTTCACCTGATCGAGCATGCGGGCGGTCCCCTCGAAGCGGGTGCGGGCGCGCGCCGCCGCCTGCGTCAGCATCGCGGGACGCAGCGCCCCGCCGCGCCGGTCGAGATCGCGCCGGGCGGTGGCGAGGCGGCGTTCGAGCGCCAGCGACAGGCGGGCGGCGGCATCGTCCAGCCGCTGGCGCTGCGGCCCCAGCAGCGCGTCGCGCCGCGGCAGGACGCGGACCAGCGCGGCCAGCCGTTCGGCCCCCCGCTCGTGATAGCGCCGCACGCAGCGCTGCGTCCGCAGCGACAGGGTGGCGAGCGTGTGGGTCAGGTCGGCACGCACCGGCACCGCCAGTTCGGCGGCGGCGGTCGGGGTGGGCGCGCGCAGATCGGCGGCGAAGTCGCACAGCGTCGTATCGGTCTCGTGCCCGACCGCCGAGATGACCGGGATCGGCGAGGCGGCGACGGCGCGGACGACGACTTCCTCGTTGAACGACCACAGATCCTCGATCGAGCCGCCGCCGCGCGCGACGATGAGGAGGTCGGGGCGGTAGACGGTGGTGTCTGCGCCGCTTGCCGTACCCCCGCGCAGGCGGGGGTCCAGGGTTTCCTGCGCAGACGCGGGTGCCTCTGGCTCTGCCCCCCCGCCCGCGCGGGGGTACGGGTGGGGTTCCTCGCCGGCAGGCCGCACCGGCAGCGCGCCGAAGCCCCTGACCGCCGCCGCGATCTCCGCCGCCGAGCCTTCGCCCTGCACCTTGACCGGCCAGACGATGACATGGGTCGGGCAGCGATCCGCCAGCCGGTGCAGGATGTCGCGGATCACCGCGCCGGTGGGCGAGGTGACGATGCCGATCGTGCGCGGCAGGAACGGCAGCGGGCGCTTGCGTTCGGGCGCGAACAGCCCCTCGCCCGCCAGCTTCGCCTTCAGCTTTTCGAGCAGCGCCATCAGCGCGCCCTCGCCCGCCAGTTCGAGATGATCGATCACGATCTGGTAGCGCGAGCGGCCCGGATAGGTCGTCAGCTTGCCGGTGGCGATCACCTCGACGCCGTCCTGCGGGGTGAAGGCGAGCCGCCCCGCCGATCCGCGCCACATCACCCCGTCGATCAGCGCGGCATCGTCCTTCAGCGCCAGATAGACATGGCCTGACGACGCGCGCTTGTACCCGGAAATCTCGCCGCGCAGCCGGACGCGGCCGAATTCGCCCTCGACCATGCGCTTGAGGCGACCCGCCAGTTCGGACACGCTTTCCGGCGCGGCGTTGTCGTTCGCGCGCGGCTCGGCTACCAGCCGGCTCGTAGTGAAATCGGGGAAGCGATCGTCCATGAATGTCCTGTTGATCGGATCGGGTGGGCGCGAACATGCGCTGGCATGGAAACTGGCGCAGTCGGACGCCCTCGATACGCTTTATGCCGCGCCCGGCAACCCCGGCATCGGCCGCTGCGCCAAGCTGGTGCCGATCGACGTGACCGATCACGACGCGGTGGTGCGCTTCTGCGGCGAGGCGTCGGTCGGGCTGGTGGTGATCGGGCCGGAAGCGCCGCTGGTGGCGGGGCTGGCGGACGACCTGCGTAGCGCGGCGATTCCGGTGTTCGGCCCGTCGTCGACGGCGGCGCAGCTCGAAGGGTCGAAGGGCTATACCAAGGATCTGTGCCGCGAAGCCGATATTCCGACCGCGGGCTATGTCCGGGTGAGGGCGCTGGACGAGGCGCTGGCGGCGCTCTCCCCCTTCGCGCTGCCGGTGGTCATCAAGGCCGATGGCCTGGCGGCGGGCAAGGGCGTGACGATCGCGATGGACCGTGCCGAGGCGGAAGCCGCGCTCGCCGCGATCTTCGCGCAGCCCGGCGGCGAGGCGGTGATCGAGGAGTTTCTGGCGGGCGAGGAAGCCAGCCTGTTCGTGCTGACCGACGGCGTGTCGCTGATGCCGTTCGGATCGGCGCAGGACCACAAGCGCGTCGGCGAGGGCGATACCGGGCCGAACACCGGGGGCATGGGCGCCTATTCCCCCGCGCCGGTGCTGACGCCTGCGCTCGAGCAACTGGCGATCGACACGATCGTCGCGCCGACGGTCAAGGCGATGGCGGATCGCGGCACGCCCTATTCGGGGGTGCTGTACGCCGGGCTGATGCTGACCGAGCGCGGGCCGAAGCTGATCGAATATAACGCGCGCTTCGGCGATCCGGAGTGCCAGGTACTGATGGCGCGGCTGGAGAGCGACCTGCTGCCGCTGCTGCTGGCGGTCGCCGAGGGGCGGCTGGGCGAGGCGGAACCGCCGCGCTTTTCGGAGGACTATGCGCTAACCGTGGTGATGGCCGCACCCGGCTATCCCGGCACGCCCGAGACGGGCAGGCCGATCGGCGGGATCGCCGCGGCGGAAGGCGCAGGCACGACTGTGTTCCATGCGGGAACCCGCAGCGGCGATACGGGCGTTGTCACCGCCGGTGGCCGGGTGCTGGCGGTGACCGCACGGGCAGCGAGCGTGACCGCGGCGCAGGCGGCGGCGTATCGCGGGGTCGACGCGCTCGACTTCCCCGGTTTCTGCCGCCGCGACATCGGCTGGCGCGAAGTGGCGCGCGAACAGGAAGGATAAGGACGCAACCATGCAGGACAGCGGCACCACCCCTTTGCAGTCGCCGGGATTTCTGGGCGCGCTGACCACCGTGCATTTCGTGCTGATCGCGGTGCTGGCGGTGCTGACCATTATCGGCATCGTCTATGGCGTGCGGCTGTCGCGGCGGCGGCGCGCGGGGCTGCGGGCGCTGGAGGAGAGCGGGCATCTCGAGCGGACGGGCGACGCGCCTGCCAGCGATCCCGATGCGCCGGGCGCGGCGGTAGTGGCGCGCGAGACGCCGGTGGTGCAGACGGACGGGCCGGGACGCGGGACTGCCGAGGTGGTGCAGGTGCCGACGCCTCCTGCCCCTGCCCCTGCCCCTGCCCCTGCCCCTGCCCCTGCCCCTGCCCCTGCCCCTGCTCCGGCTCCGGTCGAGGCGACGGTGCAGGGCGTCGCCAGCCCGGACGTGGGCGCGAGCGACCTGACGCTGCTCAAGGGCCTCGGCCCGAAGGTCGCGGCAATGCTGGTCGAACAGGGCATCCCCGATATCGCCACGCTGGCGAAGCTCGACGATGCGCAGGCCGAAGCGGTCGCGGCCCGGCTCGGCACCTTCGCCCCCCGCATGGCGCGCGACCGCTGGGTCGAACAGGCGCGCTATCTGGCGGCGGGCGACAAGGCCGGGTTCGAGGCGGTGTTCGGGAAGCTGTAAGGGGGCGTTGCCTAACCCGAAGCGCCGTCACGATCCGCTGCCGGTTTTCCCGATCGGGATGGTTGATCGGGAAAGGCGTTGTCAGACCGGCCGGCGCAGAGCTTGCTGTCGTTCCACACGCGCGGCCACCAGCAGTTCCCGCACGGCCGGATCGTTCAGCTGTTCCAGCCTGGTAAGTGGCATGTGCCGCATCGCCTTGCCGGTCCCCCGAAGCTTGGCGGCAGGGTCTGCCAGTTCGGCACCTCGATAGAAGGCGAGGTTCACATGGTCCTTGTAGGGGAGGGCGCAGGCATAAGCCTCGCTCATCTTCCTGGGACCCCACCCCCAACTCACCGCCCGATCGCCTGGCCGTGCCACCTCGACAAGATCGGGATGCAGCTCGAAGGCCAGCGCCCGTAACGCGCGCAGCAGCGTTTCATGCCGGGGTTCCAGCGATACGATCTGTTCGAACGTGCCGATTGCTTCTCCCATGCGGAAGAAATGCCAAGCTCCTGCCGCGCCTGCAATCGGTCTCGTTCATCCTCTCGAAATCGATGGCTATTTGGGCAGCTGTTTGGGCAGCTGTGCCTGTCCGCCCTTTGCTGGTTCCTCAACTCCGGTGCGCGAGGTGTATCAGGGGATATGGCCTGCCTTGCCCATCGAGCGGCGAGCGGCCGGTTCGTACGAATCCCATTCTCTCGTAAAAACCGGCAGCCTGCCTGTTCTGCTCGTTCACGTCTGTCGTCATGCCGGGATATAGCGCCAACCCGTGCCGGACCAGCGCAGCGCCGATCCCATGCCCGGATGCAGCCGGATCGATGAACAATGCTTCCATGTGACCATTATCGATCAGCATGAACCCGAGTGGATGATCGTTTTGATCGACGGCAAGCGTTAGCGGCGCTTGCGGAAGGAAGGCGCAGACCTCCCGACCTATCGCCATGCGATCCTCGACTGAAAGAAAGTGGTGCGTGGCATCAACGGCACCACGCCATATTTCCAAGATGCGCGCGCCGTCTGTCGGGCGAGAGGACCTGATTGTGAACATCGCTGCGCAATAACGCGGAATTTTCACGCCTTTCAACTGCCGCAAGGCCGGCGGTCTGCCTTCCCGATTGGGAACGGCCAGCGAGACGCCGGGGCGTTCCCATTGAGATGGCCAGCGAGACGGTCCGGACGTTCCCATTGGGATCGGGAACAGGGAACGCCGCGACATTCTCGATACCCGTCAGCGACAAGAGGGAGAGAAGGTGGCCCGGCCATTGGGGATCGACTACCTATGGAACGGTATCGCCATTGCACGGAGACAGGGCGTGAGAATTGGGATCATCGGGGCCGGGAACATCGGTCAGGCGCTGGCCAGGCTTGCAGTAGCAAATGGGCATACTGCGACGCTGAGCAATTCACGCGGGCCGGAGACCCTGCGCGATGTAGTTGCCGAAATTGGCTGTCAGGCCAAGGCCGCAGCCGATGTGCCCTCGGTCAGCGATGTCGTTGTTCTTACGGTGCCGCTCACGGCCGCGTTTGAGCTTCCGCCGCATCTCCTTGATGATCGGATCGTCATCGATACGAACAATTACTACCCGGATCGAGACGGCAATATCGCCGCGCTCGATCGGCGCGAAACTACAACGTCGCAAATGATCGCAAACCATTTTACAGGTGCCACGATCGTTAAAGCGTTCAATGCCATTTTAGCGAAAGACTTGCTCGACCCCGTTGCCCTCTCAAACGGGGCCAAGCGCGCCTTGCCGATTGCGGGCGACGACACTGCCGCGAAGGCGATTCTGACCACTCTTCAAGCCGATTTCGGCTACGATACCGTAGATGCCGGCCGCCTTGCAGATAGCTGGCGATTTGAGCGAGCCAAGCCCGCTTACTGCATCCCGCTCGACAAGAACGGCCTGATCTCGGCGCTTGCTGCGGCCGAACGCGACAGGGAACTGCCAGAAGGGTCATGGCGGCGATAGCACCAACCTGTCGGTCAAGCCTTCCCGATTGGGAACATTCAACGGGAATAGCACATATCGGCGCGGCATGCCGGGCGCTGCGGTTTGCGCTTTCTCGAAACCTGTTCCCGAATGGATTTTTCCCGATATGCCGGATACGCACGGCGAAACGGGAAAACTTGCTCTTCGATCCCTACTCGACTTCCGCCACCAGCAGCTTGTCGATCTTGCGGCCGTCCATGTCGACGATCTCGAAGCGCCAGCCCTGTTCGGTGAAATGCTCGCCCTCGGTCGGCAGGTGCTTCAGCACCGCCAGCGCGAGCCCTGCGACGGTCGCATAGTCGCGGTCCTCGTCGAGGTCGATGCCGATCCGTTCGGCCAACTGGTCGGCGGGCATCTGGCCCGAGACGAGCAGCGAGCCGTCGTCGCGCACCACGACCAGCGGGTGATCGACCTCGCCCGCGTCCGACGCGAAGTCGCCCGCGATCGCGCGCAGCAGGTCGGCGGGGGTCACGATCCCCTCGAAATGGCCGTATTCGTCGTGGACGAGGCCCATCGGCACGTCGGCGCGGCGGATCGCCTGCAAGGCGTCCATCGCATCGACCTGATCGGGCAGCACCGGCGCGGCATGGAGCAGCGCGCGCAGGTCGAGCGGCTCGCCCCGCGCCATGGCACCCACGATGTCGCGCGCCTGCACCACGCCGATCACCGCATCGACCGACCCTTCCGCCACCGGCAGGCGGGTGTGCGGCGTCACCGCCATCGCCGCGCGGATGCCCGCCTCGTCCAGCGTCACGTCGAGCCATTGCACGTCGGTGCGCGGCGTCATCACCTCGCGCACCGGCCGGTCCGCGAGGCGGACGACGCCGGAGATGATCGAGCGCTCATGCTCCTCGATCACGCCCGACCGGCTCGCCTCGGCGACCAGCAGGTGGAGTTCCTCCGCCGTGACGCGGTTCTCCGATTCGCGGTTCATCCGCAGCAGCTTGAAGATCAGCCCCGAGGTGGTGTCGAGCAACCACACGAACGGTGCGGTGATCCGCGACAGCCACAGCATCGGCAGCGCGACCAGCACCGCGATCGGTTCGGGTGAGCGCAGCGCGAACTGCTTGGGCACCAGCTCGCCGATCACGAGGCTGGCGAAGGTGGTGACGCCGATCACGACGCCGAAGCCGACGTTGGCGGCCAGCGATTCGGGCAGGCCGAGCAGCACCAGCCGCTCCCCCACCGGCCCGCCGAGGCTGGCGCCGGAATAGGCACCCGACAGGATGCCGATCAGCGTGATGCCGATCTGCACGGTCGAGAGGAACTTGCCGGGATCGTCGGCCAGCCGCATCGCGGTCTGCGCCCCCCTGCCCCCCGCTTTCGCCAGCCCTTCGAGCCGGGCCTTGCGCGCAGAGACGATGGCGAGTTCGGACATGGCGAACACGCCGTTCAACGCCACCAGCGCGAGGATGATGACGACGTCGAACCAGGGGAAGGGAGAGAGCGGTTCCATTGAACTGGCCCACCCATGCCGCAATGCTGACGGGAGTACAACCGTGGCGTCAGCTTTCGTTCAAATCCGCCGCGTCAAAACGCATCCGGAACAACGACGCGCGGGTCGGCGTTGCCCGGCCATCGCTTGAATGTATACGCCATGGAGGAAAATATGGGCGGAAAGACCAAAGTCTGGATCGCAGGTGCGCTGTCGGCGGCGCTGCTGACCGGCGGCTGCGTGACCGATCCCGAGACGGGCGAGCGCACGATCTCGCGCGCCGCGATCGGCGGCATCGGCGGCGCGGTCGGCGGTTATCTGCTGGGCGACCTCGTCGGCGGGCGGCGCGACCGGACCGAGAAGATCCTCGGCGCAGGGATCGGCGGCCTCGCGGGGGCCGGGATCGGCGCATACATGGACAAGCAGGAGCGCGACCTGCGCGCGCGCACCGCGGGCACCGACATCGACGTGACCCGGCGCGGCGACGACCTGTTCCTCAACATGCCCTCCAGCATCACCTTCGCGACCGACAGCGCCGACGTGTCGCCGCAGTTCCGCCCGACGCTGGACCGGGTGGCGGACGTGCTGCGCGATTACGACCAGACCTATATCGACGTGTACGGCCATACCGATTCGACCGGATCGGATGCGTACAACCAGGCGCTGTCGGAACGGCGGGCGTCGGCGGTGGCGGCGGCGCTGGCCAGCCGGGGCGTCCAGTCGGCCCGCATCGGCACGCGCGGCTTCGGCGAGACCCAGCCGATCGCGTCGAACGACACCGAAGCCGGGCGCGCCGAGAACCGCCGCGTCGAGATCAAGATCGTGCCGATCGAGGCCAGCGACCTGCGCCGCTGATCGCGTGCCGCCGCCCCGCCGACGCGCGGGGCGGCGGGCGTCAGCGCCTGTTTGAAAACGTGCCGACGGCACGTTTTGCGGTACCGGCCCGCTCCCCCACCCGGCCACCCACGCCAGTATGTTGATGGGTGGCCGGGCGGGGGAGCGGGCCGGTGCCGCCTCGAAACGCGCACGTCCGCGAGTTTCCGAACAGGCGCTCACCGCTGCGCGGCGAAGAAGGTTCGCAACAGTGCGGCGGAGTCGGCGGCGGCGATCCCGCCATAGGTTTCGGGCCGGTGATGACAGGTCGACTGGGCGAAGAAGCGCGGGCCATGCTCGACCGCACCGCCCTTGGGATCGTCCGCCCCGTAATAGAGCCGGGCGATGCGGGCATGGGCGATCGCGCCTGCGCACATCGCGCACGGCTCCAGCGTCACCCAGAGATCGCAGTCCCCAAGCCGGTCGCGGCCCAGCGCCTGTGCCGCCGCGCGAATCGCCAGTATCTCGGCATGGGCGGTCGGATCGCACCGGCTGCGCGGCGCGTTGGCGGCGACCGCGATCACCTGCCCGTGCCGCACCACCGCCGCGCCGACCGGCACCTCGCCCGCCGCAGCGGCGCGGGCGGCGGCGGCCAGCGCCTGAGCCATGGGGGCGACATCGAACATGCCCGCCCCCTGCCACCGCCGGGCCGGGCGCGCCAGCGGCTTATTGCGCGGGTTTCTCCACGCGGACGGCGGGCACCTCGACGGTGCGGTTGACGGTGCCGACATCGACCTTGCCGACCTCGACGTCGAACTTCGGCGCCTGTCCGCCCTTCACCTCGACGCTGGGCAGCGCGGCGGTGCGCGTCTGATCGATGTTGATGAAGCCCACCGCCATCAGGATCGCCGCGACGACCGCGACAAGACCCAGCAACCCCAATATCGTGCGCATCGTTCCTGCTCCCATCGGCTGATCCGGTTCGTGCGCGTAACAACGCATCGCGCACGGCACGGGTTGCAGCGCGCGGGCGGTTGACGAAAGCACCGCCAATCGCTATCCGCGCCGTCTTTCCGGGGCACATGCTCCGCCCAAGAATCAGGATAGACGATCATGTCGCGCATCTGCGAGCTGACCGGCAAGGGCCGGCAGGTGGGTCACAACGTTTCCCACGCGAACAACAAGACCAAGCGCACGTTCCTGCCGAACCTGCAGAACGTCACGCTGATGTCGGACGCGCTGGCGCGTTCGATCCGCCTGCGCGTGTCGACCCACGGCCTGCGCTCGGTCGAGCATGTCGGCGGCCTCGACAACTGGCTGCTCAAGACCAGCGACGACGACCTGTCGCTGCGCGCGCGTCGCCTGAAGCGCGACGTGAAGAAGGCCTCGGCCGCGGCGACCGCCGCGTAAGGCTTCCTTCGCCGGGTTCGGCGTTGCGGATGTGAAAACCCCCGGATGGCGCAGGTGCCGTCCGGGGTTTTCGTATTGGGGGCGGCGGATCGTTGGTCCGGGCAGGGGAATGTCGCCTTTTCCTCCGCCATTCCCGCGCAGCCGGGAATCCATATGCGCCGACGATCCGCCGGAGTCGCGACAGTTGCGTCTATGGATTCCCGCCTGCGCGGGAAGGACGGTCGTGGCAGGCCTTACGCCCGTCCCGTTCGTGTCGAGCGCAGTCGAGACACGTCGGCGCGGCGCTTGCGGCACGTCCCTCGACTTCGCTCGGGACGAACGGTGCGAGGGCGGCATTGGGGGTTGCCCCCACCGCATCGGTGCCAGCGCGATCAGCCCCGGCACATCGCCGCTCGGGACGAACGGGACGGGGGCGGCGTCCGGGGTTGCCCCCCCCTTACGGCACCGACGTGCTCAGGATCAGCCCCGCGCAAGTTCGCTCGCGACGAACCGTGCGGTGGCGGCGTGGGGATCGCCCCCTACCGCATCGGCGCGGGCGCGATCAGGCCCGGCGCGTCGGCGATGAAGCGGTCGAGCACGCCATCGGCGATCTTGACCGTGCCGTCGAAGCGGGTCGCGCCGGGGATGGTCTTCACCGCCGCCGCCTGTGCCGCCAGCGCCTGCGCCTCGGCGAAATAGCGCCGCGCCGCCGTGCTGCCGCCATTCGCCGCCTCCAGCCCCGCCGCGCTCAGTTGCAGCGCACGGCCCCATAGCGGCAGCGCGTCGAGCCACGGGCGTGCCTGTGCCGCGAAGCCCGGATCGACCGTGCCCGACCGGATGATATCCGCCGCCCCGGCCAGCGCATCGGCCTGCGCGCGCAGATCGGCGATCGCCGCGGCCCGCGCCTCGCCGTCGCCCAGCGCGATCGCGTCGCGCACCCGGTCGAACAGCGCCTTCAGCCGGGGCGCCTGTTCCTGCCACGGCTGGCTGCCGAAGGTCGGCGCGACATGCTGCGTGTCGAAGAACAGCAGCAGCGCCTCCGTCGCCGCCGCATCGCCCCCGGCCAGTTCGCGCGCGGCGGCGTGCCACGTCCGCTGCGCGTCATAGCCGGTGTCGTTCCATGCGAAGGCGGCGACGCCGGTGACGGCGACGCGGCTCGGCGCTTCCTGGTTCATCGGGTTCGACAGGATTCCCGCCAGCTCGCCCGACAGCCCGGCCTCGCGGCGGACATAGGGAGCCATCAGCAGCCGCCCGGTCGTCTGCGCATAGTCGTTGACCGGGTAATTGTCCCACAACAGCGTCTTGCGCCCGAACGCCTTGGTCGCGGCCTTGGCATCGGGGATCGAGATCGCCGGGGGCACCACGTCGGTCCCGGTCCATTGCACGACGATGCGCGGGTTCAGATGCTGGCGCAGCGCCGCCTTGTACGGGCTTTCCTTCGCATCATAATATTCGGTCGGCACCATGATGAGCGGGCGGGTGTTCGCGTCCTTGGCCAGCAGGTCGGCCTGCACCGCGTTCAGCATCTTCGCCTGCGCCACGCCCGCCGCTTCCGCGCCCGACGGGCCGAACGCCGCCTTGTCGGCGTCGCAGTTCCACTTGGTATATTCGATGTCGTCGAGCGCGACGTAGAAGCTGCGCACGCCGATGGCGCGCAGCGCGTCGAACTTGCGCTCCATCGCCTTCAGATCGTTCGCGTCGGAAAAGCAGATGCTGGGACCGGGCGACACCGCATAGACGAAATCGACATGGTTCGCCCGCGCCCGTGCGGCCAGCGTGCCCAGTTCGGCCAACAGCGCCGCCGGATACGCCTCGCGCCAGCGGTCGCGGGCATAGGGGTCGTCCTTCGGGCTGTAGACATAGGTGTTGGCCTTGACGCTCCCCAGGAAATCGAGGTGGCGGGTGCGGTCGGCGGTGGTCCATGGCTTGCCGTAGAAGCCCTCGATCGTGCCGCGGATCGGCATGGCGGGCCAGTCGCGGATCGTGACTTCGGGGATGCGACGCTGGCCGAGCAACTGGCGCAGCGTCTGCGCGGCGTGGAACAAGCCGTCGCCGTCGCGGCCTGCCAGCGTCACCACCCCGCCCCTGCCCGCGCGGCGCGAGACGAGGGCATAGCCCTCCGCCTGTTCGGGCACCGACACGTCGGTCCGGGCGAGCGCGTCGCGCACCGCCGGGGCGGTGGCAAGCCCGAGCACGATCGTCAGCGTATCGGGCGCATCGGTCCCGCGCGGGACGACGGCGATCCCGGCGGCGGCGAGGCTGCGGCGGACCAGCGCCACGCTCTCCGCATCGCTGCCCGGCGCGATCACCAGCACCGCGCGGTCGGCCTGCGGCAAGGCCGCCTCGCCCAGCGTCAGCGCGGCGGGCGCGGGGAAGATTGCGGGGGCGACGACCGGTTCGGCCCATGCGGCACCGGCCCAGAGGGTGACGGCAAGGCCGCCGAACGTGCTCCAGTGTCGCGCCATGCGCCGCCCTCTTCGGTATCAGATTGGTATTAGAGCGGTATTGATAAGGCACTGTCCGGGAAATGGCAACAGCCGCTCAATCCTCCTCGACCACCGAACGCACCTTCTGCCGCCCGAGCCGGTGTTCGCGCCAGACGATGAACAGGCCGCTGGCGATGATGACCGGCGCGCCGACCCAGGTCATGGCGCTGGGCAGCACGCCGAACAGCAGCCAGCCGTACAGCGTCGCCCACACCAGCCCCGAATAGTCCATCGGCACCACCGCCGCGACCGGCGCGGCGCGCGACGCGGCGGTCAGCGCGATCTGCCCCATGCCGCCGACCAGCCCGATCGCGACGAGATTGACCCACGTCAGCCAGTCGTGCTCGCGCAGGTTCAGCGCATAGGCGATGCTCAGGAACGGCAGGGTCAGCATGGTGAAGTAGAAGACGGTCGTGCCTGCGGGTTCCTCGCGCAACTGGCGCAGCAGGATCGCGACGATCGCGACGAACAGCGCGGCGAGCAGCCCGACCATCGCCCCGAACAGCGAGACATGCGAACTGCCCGGCTGCATCACGATCAGCACCCCGGCAAAGCCGACCAGCACCGCGCTCCATCGCTGCCACCCTGTCGCCTCGCGCAGCACCAGCGCGCCGAGCAGCGTGGCGAAGATCGGCACGGTGAACTGGAAGGTCGTCGCCTCCGCCAGCGGCAGCAGCAGCACCGCGCCGAAGGTGAAGACCATCCCCACCAGCCCGACCATCGACCGCGCGAGATGCCCCCGGAACCGCGTGGTCCGGAGCGATCCCAGCCCCGGCCCCGCCGCGACGAACGCGAGCACGACGGGCAGCGCGCAGAACTGTCGCCAGAACATGGTTTCGGGCAGCGACGCGCCGCGCGATTCCGCCAGCTTCACCAGCGCCGACATGGTGGAGAGAAAGAAGATTGCGAGCAGGCGCAGCGCCAGCCCTTTGAGAACACGGTCACCGGGCATGCCCGCGTGTAGGCCCGCATGTTGCGGCGCACAAGGGCGCGGCGAGCGCTGATCTCCCCTCCCTGGAGGGGAGGGGAGCATGTTCGCACACGCCTTTATTGCAGGTCGATCGGCCCCACGCGGATGCAAGGAGCAGCGGTTATTCCCGCCCGGCACGCGCCAGCAGCGCGCGGGTGACGCCGTTGGTCCAGCCGAAGCCGTCCTGCAACGGATATTCGCCGCCGCCGCCGGGGCGGACCTCCTCGACGTCATATTTCTCGACCAGCTTGCCCGAGGCGGCATATTCGCGCTCGACGGTGGTCAGGAAGCGGGTGGCGATGCTGTCGGCCAGCGCGCGGTGGCCGGTGCGGTCGAGGCCGTCGACCGCGATCCATTGCAGCGGGGCCCAGCCGTTGGGCCGGTCCCATTGCTGCCCGGTTTCGCGGGTGGTGGAGCGCAGCCCGCCGGGGGCGAGCAGGTATCGTTCGATCGTCGCGGCGACGCGGGCGGCGCGCGGGCCGGTGGTCATGCCGACGAACAGCGGATAGGCGGTGGCGGCACTCGCCCCGGCGCGGATGGTGCGGCGAGTGAGGTCGTAATCGCCGTAGCGCCCTCCGCCCTCGCTCCACAGCCAGCGATCGATCGCCGCCTTGCGCGCGTCCGCCTTGGCCGTGAAGTCGCGTGCGGCGGCGGTGTCACCGAAGGCTGCCGCGCGGCTGGCGATGGCGCGCTCCAGACCCCAGAGCAGGCTGTTGAGATCGGCGGGGAGCAGGCGGGTAGTGTCGATCGTCGCCAGCGTGGCGCCGTCGGCCAGCCAGCGCGAGGAATAGTCCCAGCCGCTTTCCGCCCCGGCGCGCAGGTCGCGGTAGACCTGCCCCGCGGGGCGACCGCTGGCGCGTGCGGTCTCGACATCCTCGCGCCATGATTCGTCGCGGGGCGTCGCGCGTGCGTCCCAGTAATGCTGGAGCACCGCGCCGTCGGGCAGCGTCGCCGAACGTTCGGGCGCGGTGAAGTACGCATGTTCGCGCTTCAGCGCCGCCAGCCGCCGCGCCAGCGTCGCACGGTCGGTCGTGCGCGACAGGTCCATCATCCGATACAGGAACGGCGGCTGCGAGCGGCTGAGATAATAGCTGCGGGTGCCGTTGGGGACATGGCCGTAGCGCTCGACCAGATCGGTGAAGGCGGCGACCATCGATTCGACCAGATCCTGCCGGGCGTCCGCCTGCAACCCGAGCATCGTGAAATAGCTGTCCCAATAATATAGCTCGCGGAACCGCCCGCCGGGCACCACGAAGCGGTCGGCGACCGCCAGCGCGGTGGAACCCAGCGGCGGCGCGACCGGATCGCGGGTCAGGTGCGGCCACAGTCCGGCGATGTGCCGCGCGATCGGCAGGCGCGGGCCGGTGGCGGAGGCGGGCGGCGTCTCGAGGCCCGGCACATCGAAATTGGCGAGGACGAAGGCGCGCAGTGCGCGGTCGTCGGGGAACTGCCCCTTGGCGTAGTCGGCGAGGATCGCGGCGTCGGGCCGTTTGGGCACCGCATCGACGAAGGTCTTGCCGTCCTGAAAGATGCGGCGCATCTGCACCGCCTCGAACAGCGGCCCGAAGCGGTCGGCAGGGGTCGCGACGGCGGAGGCGCTGCGCGGCGACGGGGCGGTGGTGGCACAGCCCGCCAGCAGCAGCGGCATCATCCAGCGCAGCGGTGTCGCGAAGGCCATCGGCATCCCCCCCTTGTGATGATCTGCACGGATCAATTCGCAAGCGTTGCGGCGCGTTCCGTCGCGATGGCTGTCGCGTGCTCATCTCCCTTTTCGCGATACCCCGGCGAACGCCCCCTCCCCGTACCCCCGCGCAGGCGGGGGGCCAGGGCCAGAAGCGCAAACGGCGGTCTTGCTTGGCTCTGGCCCCCCGCCTGCGCGGGGGTACGGCAGGATAGCGGCTGACTTCGGGCTTTCGCCGGGAAACACCGATCCAGCCGGAAAAACGCCGCCTACCCCACCGTCTGTTCGATCACGCCGAAGATCGGGTGATGCCGGTCGTCTTCCGCCCAGATGCGCACGGTGTCGCCCGATTTCAGGAACGGCGTGACCGGCGCGCCGCCGCGGATCGTCTCGATCGTGCGCAACTCGGCGAGGCAACTGTAGCCGACGCCGCCCTCCGCCACCGGCTTGCCCGGCCCGCCGTCGGCATCGCGGTTCGAGACGGTGCCGGAGCCGATGATCGTCCCCGCCCCCAGCGCGCGGCTGCGCGCGGCATGCGCGACGAGGGTGCCGAAGTCGAAGGTCATGTCCTCCCCCGCCTCTGCCCGGCCGAAGGGCTTGCCGTTCAGGTCGACGCACAGCCGCCGGTGGAGCTTGCCGTCCCGCCACCAGTCGCCCAGCGAATCGGGGGTCGCGAACACCGGCGAGAAGGCCGACGCGGGCTTGGACTGGAAGAAGCCGAACCCCTTGGCCAGTTCCTGCGGGATCAGGCCGCGCAGCGACACGTCGTTGGTGAGGCCGACCAGCCGGATCGCCGCCAGCGCCTCCTCGCGCGAGGCTCCCGCCGCGACATCTCCGGTGACGACGACCACCTCGCCCTCGAAGTCGCAACCCCAGCCGTCGTCGGCGAGCGGGATCGGATCGCGGGGAGCAAGGAACCCGTCCGAGCCGCCCTGGTACATCAGCGGATCGTGCCAGAAGCTGTCGGGCATCTCCGCGCCGCGCGCCTGCCGCACCAGCGCGACATGGTTCACATAGGCCGATCCGTCCGCCCATTGATACGCCCGCGGCAGCGGCGAGGCGGCGTCGCGTTCGTGGAAGCGGTGCTTGGGGATCACGTCATGGTCGAGATCGGTCGCGAGATTGGCGAGATCGAGCGACACCCGGTCCCAATCGTCCAGCGCCGCCTGCAACGTCGGCACGATCGCGCTCGCATCGGCATACCAGGCGAGATCGGTCGAGACGACGACCAGCCGACCGTCGCGGCCGTGCTTCAGACTGGCGAGTTTCATGGGGGCGCTCTCCTTCGGATTTTATCGTTGTTCCCCCGTTCTGCGCGGGGGACGGCGCAAAGTCGAGGCTGTCCGGGCGGATCGGCGGCGGGGAATCGCAACTCGATCGTCATATTCCCCCGGCTTTAGTGGACGCGCGCGCCCGACACGCCTAGGGCAGCCGCGATACGGACAGCATCGGGAAAGTACGGACGTGGCGAACGTGGCGGTGATCGGCGCCCAATGGGGCGACGAGGGCAAGGGCAAGATCGTCGACTGGCTGGCGGAGCGCGCCGACATGGTCGTGCGGTTCCAGGGCGGGCACAATGCGGGCCATACGCTGGTCGTGGGCGGCACCACCTACAAGCTGTCGCTGCTCCCCTCGGGCATCGTGCGCGGCACGCCCTCGATCGTCGGCAACGGCGTGGTACTCGATCCCTGGGCGCTGAAGGCCGAGGTCGAGCGGCTGCGCGACCAGGGCGTGTCGGTGACGCCCGACACGCTGATGATCGCCGAGACGTGCACGCTGATCCTGCCGTTCCACCGCGATCTGGACGGGTTGCGCGAGGATGCGAGCGGCGCGGGCAAGATCGGCACCACCCGGCGCGGCATCGGCCCGGCGTACGAGGACAAGGTCGGTCGCCGCGCGATCCGGGTGTGCGACCTCGCCCACCTCGACGCGCTGGAGCCCCAGCTCGACCGGCTGACCGCGCATCACGACGCGCTGCGCGCCGGGTTCGGCGAGCCGATGATCGATCGCGCCGCGCTGCTGGCCGAACTGCGCGAGATCGCCGATTTCGTGCTGCCCTATGCCCAGCCGGTGTGGCGGGTGCTGGCCGACGCGCGCAAGCAGGGCAAGCGCATCCTGTTCGAGGGCGCGCAGGGCGTGCTGCTCGACATCGATCACGGCACCTATCCCTTCGTCACCTCGTCCAACACCATCGCGGGAACGGCGGCGGGCGGTTCGGGCATGGGGCCGGGCGCGGTCGGCTTCGTGCTGGGCATCGCCAAGGCCTATACGACCCGCGTCGGTTCGGGGCCGTTCCCGACCGAGCTGGAGGATGCGACCGGCCAGCGGCTGGGCGAGCGGGGCCATGAGTTCGGCACGGTCACGGGCCGCAAGCGCCGCTGCGGCTGGTTCGACAGCGTGCTGGTGCGACAGGCGGCGGCGGTGTCCGGCGTGACCGGCATCGCGCTCACCAAGCTCGACGTGCTCGACGGGTTCGAGGAGATCCGCATCTGCACCGGCTATCGGCTGGGGGATCGCACGCTCGACTATTTCCCGGCGCATGCCGCCGATCAGCAGGCGGTCGAGCCGGTCTATGAGACGATGCCGGGCTGGTCCGAATCGACCGCAGGGGCGCGCAGCTGGGCCGAGCTTCCGGCACAGGCGATCAAGTACATCCGCCGCATCGAGGAACTGATCCAGTGCCCGGTGACGCTGGTATCGACCAGCCCCGAGCGCGACGACACGATCCTGGTGCGCGATCCGTTCGCGGATTGAGGGCGGCGGCGGCGGCCAGGCTGCCGTCCGATCGATCCGCACCCGTTCGTCCCGAGCGAAGTCGAGGGACGTGCCGGTAGCTCAACGCACGGTGTCTCGACTGCGCTCGACACGAACGGTTCAGCGGCGCGTCCACGAAAAAAGGCCCGCCCGGCATGTCCCGGGCGGGCCTTTCTGCGTCACCGCGGCGTGGTGCCCGGCGGGGTCGTGCCGCCCGGCGTGCCGGGGGTCGTGCCGGTCGTGTCCGGCGGCGTCGTGTCGTCGGTGGTCGGCGCCTGCGAATCGGTCGGGCGAGTCGGATCTGTCGGCGTCGTCGGCACCGGGTTGGTCGGCCCGGTGGTCTGCGGCACCGGCGAGCCGAGCGTGGTGTTGTCGATGGTGTTGCTCTGCATCGTCGGGTCGGTCTGCGGCGTCGTGACCTGCGCGATGGCGGCGGTCGATCCGCACAGGATCAGCAGGCTTGCGAAAGTGCTCTTGCGCATCGGAACTCTCCTTTGCCTTTGGGGCGGATAGGGAAAGTCCTGAAAATACAAAATGATCCGAAGCGACCGTTCGACTGGTCGCGCCCAGGCCACGGCGGCGGGGCGAGCCGTGGCCGCTCCGGGACGAGCTACCGCCCCGTCTGGCCGCGATGGCGCAGCTTCTGGTCGGCCAGCACCAGCGCGACCATCGCCTCGACCACCGGCACGCCGCGGATGCCGACGCAAGGGTCGTGCCGCCCCCTGGTGGCGATCGTCGTCGCCTCGCCGGTGGGGGAAATCGTCGCTACGGGCGTCAGGATCGAGCTGGTCGGCTTGAACGCGACGCGCAGCCGCACCGGCTGCCCGGTGGAGATGCCGCCCGCGATCCCGCCCGCATGGTTGGCGAGGAATTCGGGGCCGTCCGCGCCGGGGCGCATCGGATCGGCGTTCGCCTCGCCCGACAGTGCGGCGGCGGCGAACCCGTCGCCGATCTCGACGCCCTTGACCGCGTTGATCGACATGGCGGCGCTCGCCAGTTCGGCGTCGAGCTTGGCATAGAGCGGCGCGCCCCAGCCCGCGGGCACCCCGCGCGCCTCGCACGCGACCACCGCGCCGAGCGACGATCCGGCCTTGCGCGCGCCGTCGACCAGCGCTTCCCAGCGCTGTGCCGCGACGGGATCGGGGCAGAAGAACGGGTTGCGGGCGATTTCCTCCACATCGAAGTTCGCCGGGTCGATCGCATCGCCGCCGATCGATTCGACCCATGCGGTGATCGTCACTTCGGGGATCACCAGCCGCGCGACCGCGCCCGCCGCGACCCGTGCCGCCGTCTCCCGCGCCGACGACCGCCCGCCGCCGCGATAGTCGCGAAAGCCGTATTTGGCATCATAGGCGTAATCGGCATGGCCGGGGCGATAGGCCTTGGCGACCTCCGAATAATCCTTCGAGCGCTGGTCGACATTCTCGATCATCAGGCTGATCGGGGTGCCGGTGGTGCGCCCGTCGAACACGCCGGAGAGGATGCGGACCGCGTCCGGCTCGCGCCGCTGGGTGGTGAAGCGGCTGGTGCCGGGACGGCGCGCGTCGAGATACGGCTGGATATCGCCTTCGCTCAAGCGCAGCCCCGGCGGGCAGCCGTCGACGACGGCGCCCAGCGCCGGTCCGTGGCTCTCGCCCCAGGTGGTGAAGCGGAACAGATGCCCGAAACTGTTGTGGCTCACGCCGTTTCCCCCAGGGCCGCAAAGGCCGCCGCATGCGCCGCCGTGCCGGGCGCGCGGATGCACGGCCCCTCGTTCAGCCGCAGCGCCATCAGATAGTCGCCCGCATAGGGGCTGTCGAAGCCGCGCGCGACATCGGCGGAAAAGCCGAAGCGGTCGTAGAAGGCCGGGTCGCCGAGCACGAACGCCAGTTCCGCGCCACCCTCACGCAGATGCGCGATCGCCACCGCCATCAGCGCCTCGCCCACGCCCTGCCCGCGCGCCTCACGCGCGACGGCGAGCGGGGCGACGGCGACCGCCGCCACCTCGCGCGTGTCGGCGGTGACGTGCATCCGGCTGGCGGCGACCATGCCGGTGATCGCGCCCGCATCCTCGGCGACGAGGACCAGCACGAGATCGCCGTCGATCGCGAGCCGCTGCACCAGCCGCGCCTCCTCATCGCGCGGGAAGCAGGCGCGCAGCAGCGCGTCGACCGCCGGGGCGTCGGCGGCGGTGGCGGCGCGGATGACCGCCATCAGCTGAGCGCGATGTCGGGGGCGTCTTCGGCCTTCATGCCGATGACGTTGTACCCGGCGTCGACATGGTGGATCTCGCCGGTGACGCCGCTCGACAGGTCGCTCAGCAGATACAGCCCGGCCCCGCCGACATCGTCGATCGTGACGTTGCGCCGGAGCGGCGAGTTCAGTTCGTTCCACTTGAGGATATAGCGGAAATCGCCGATGCCGCTGGCCGCCAGCGTCTTGATCGGGCCTGCGGAGATGGCGTTCACCCGGATATTCTCCGGCCCCATGTCCATCGCCAGATATTTGACCGACATGTCGAGCGCCGCCTTGGCCACGCCCATCACGTTGTAGTGCGGCACGACCTTTTCCGAACCGTAATAGGTCAGCGTCAGCAGCGTGCCCCCGTTCGGCATCAGCGCGCGGGCGCGCCTGGCGACCGCGGTGAAGGAATAGACGCTGATGTTCATCGTCATCAGGAAATTGTCGAGGCTGGTATCGTAATACCGCCCGCGCAGCTCGTTCTTGTCGGAAAAGCCGATGGCGTGGACCACGAAGTCGATCGTCGGCCAGCGCGCGGCGATGGTGTCGAACGCGGTGTCGAGCGCGGCCATGTCGCTGACGTCACATTCGATCAGGAAGTCCGACCCCAGTTCGGTCGCCAGCGGGCGGACGCGGCGCTCCAGCGCCTCGCCCTGATAGGTGAAGGCCAGTTCGGCCCCCTGCGCGGCAAGCTGCTTGGCGATGCCCCAGGCGAGCGACCGATCATTGGCGAGTCCCATGATGACCCCGCGCTTGCCCTGCATCAAACCGTTCACGCGACTTTCCCTCTTTCGTCTTCTGCCGCCCCCTCTAGCGCAGGGTCCGGCGTTTCCGCCAGTGCCGCGTTCAACTCGCCGCCGATCACGACGCCCAGCCCGACGATGTAGAAGAAGAACAGCGCGATCATCACCCCCGCAAGGCTGCCGTAGGTACGGTCGTAGCCGCCCAGCGCATCGATCGCGAGCGGCATCAGCTGGGTCGTGCCGATCCAGACGACCGAGGTCGCCAGCGCGCCGGGCCATTTCGGGCATTTCGACTGGCGGTATTTCTTGGGGGCAAGCGAATAGAACAGCGTGTAGAGCGCGACGAACAGCGCGACGGCAGGCAACAGCTTCGCGATCGAGAGATAGGCGGCATAGGATTCGAGGAACGGCAGCACGCGGTAGATGAACTGCTCCACGCCGACCAGTACGACCTGAAGGCTGAACGCGATCATCAGCATCACCACCGACCCGACGATCAGCCCGATCGACCCCAGCCGATATTCCCAGAAGGGCCGCGAAAAGGGGATGCCATAGGCCTGGCGGAGGATCGAGCGGACCGTTTCGATGAAGCCGGTGGTGGTCCACAAGCCCACCAGCGCGCCGAGCCACAGCAGCGAGCCCGAGCGGGCCTGCAACACGTCGAGGATCGGTTGCTGGAGGACGGTCGCGACTTCCTTCGGCACGGTGTCGAGGAAGGCCATCACCGCATGGATGCTGTCGCCGCTGCGCCCGAACGCCCGGGCGATCGCGGCGGCGACGATGAAGAAGGGGAACAGCGTCAGCAGCGAGAGATAGGCGAGGTTGCCCGCATGGGTGAAGCCGTCGTTGAACGTGCCGATCGCGACGCGCTTCACCACCTCGATCGCGCGGGCCGAGGGGCGCAGGCGGGACAGCGCGGGACGGCCGCGCACATGGCGCGCCTCGGGGCTTTCGGGGGAAGGCTGGTTCATGGCTGCTCCAGCCGGGGGATCACGCTCCCGTCAAACGCCGAAGCGCCCGCGCGGGTCCATCGTCCGCCCGTCCCAGCGCTGGACGAACTCGACCAGCGCGTCGTCGTCCACCGGCAGGTCGACCATCAGCGTGACGAGCTGGTCGCCGCGCGTCCCGTCCTTGCGGTGGAAGCCGCGTTCCTTGAGGCGCAGCGTCTTGCCCGAGGTCGAACCCTTGGGGACGCTGAGCATCACCGGCCCTTCCACGGTCGGCACGCGGATCTTGCCTCCCAGCACCGCCTCGGCAAGGCTGATCGGCAGGTCGAGGCGCACGTCGTCGCCGTCGCGGGTGTAGAAGCGGTGCGGTTCGACCTCGACGGTCACGATCGCGTCGCCCGCGCCGCCGGGTCCGGGCTCGCCCTTGCCCGACAGGCGCATCTGCGTGCCGCTCTCGACTCCGGCGGGCAATTTCAGGTCGATCGTCTTGCCGTCGGCCAGCGTGATCCGCTGCGGGCTGCGCCGCGCCGCATCCTCGAACGGCACGCGCAGCCTGTAGGCGACGTTCGCGCCCTTGGGCTGGGGCCTGCGTCCGAAGCCGCTGGCGAAACCGCCGCCCGCATTGCCGCCGCCGCGCCCGCCGAACAGCCCCTCGAACAGGTCGGAGAAGTCGCCGCCCTGCCCCGCGCCGCCCATGTCGAAACCGCCGCGTGCGCCCGCACCGGGGCGGAAGCCGCCCGCGCCGGGTCCACCGCCGCCGAAGCCGAACGGCGCGGTCGGATTGCCCTCGCCGTCGATCTCGCCCCGGTCGAAGCGGGCGCGCTTGTCCTTATCGGTCAGCAGGTCGTACGCCTGCGTTACCTTGGAGAAGCGGTCCGAGGCGGCCTTGTTGTCCTTGTTGCGATCGGGGTGCAGCTCTTTCGCGAGCTTGCGATACGCCTTCTTGATGTCCGCTTCGCTGGCGTCGCGCGCCACGCCCAGGGTTGCATAAGGGTCTGCCATGTCACGGTAGCTAGGGGCGGATCGGGCGATCGGCAATGGTCCGCCGGGCCGAAACGGCAGCAAAACGATCCCCGGTTCAACGACGGTTCACGGCGGACACGGCACCGGATCGCATCGGCTGCGTTCAGCGGCGTATACGTTCGATCGGAGAGAACCGACATGCTGCAATCCCAGTTCACCCGGCGGCGCATCCTCGGCGCAGCGGCACTGGTCGCCCCGCTGGCCGCGCTCGGCGGGTGCGCCACGCCGATGGGCAGTTACGGCGTCGACGAGGGCGTGCGGCGGCTGCTGACGCTGGCCAGCGAGCGGGCGCTGGCGCGGCTGACCCGGCCGGGCGGGTTCTACGACGATCAGCTGACCCGGCTGACCGCGCCCGACTTCGGCGGGCGGGGCAATGTCACCGCGGCGGTGCTGCGGACCGAGGCGGTGCGGTCGCGGGTGGAGCGGGCGCTGAATCTGGTCGCCGCCGATGCCGCCGACCGGGCGACGCCGGTGGTGCTCGACGCGATCCGGGGCATGACGCTCGGCGATGCGCTGGCGGTGCTGCGCGGCGGGCCGACGGCGGCGACCGACCTGCTGGCGCGCCAGACGCGCGGCGCGGTGATCGAGGCGATGTTCCCCGAATTCGGGCGCGGCCTGCGATCGGACGTGGGCGAGGTGCTGTCAGTGATCCTGACCGCGCAGACCGGGGTGGACTATGCTGCGCTTGCCCGCGGTGCGGCAGATCAGGCGGCGGGATCGATCTTCCGCGCGATCGGGCGCGAGGAAGCGGCGATCCGCGCCGACCCGCGCCGCACCGGCGATCCGGTGCTGACGGCGCTGTTGCTGGGGACGGGGCGGTAGGCACGGGCGGGGTTCGCTCTACACCCCCCGTTCGTCCCGGGCGAAGTCGAGGGACGGGCGGCATGCGTTGCGCAGGGTGTCTCGACTGCGCTCGACACGAACGGTAGGGATAGGGACCGATCCGGCCGAAACGCGCCTTGCGCAGATACGCTGGATCGGTCGACAGCGGGGCGATCCGATGCTGACGCCGTTGTTGCTGGGGACCGGGCGGTAGGTGTCTCCGGTCCGAGCACGGGAATCATAATCCTGGGGTCTGGAATGCCGCTACCGGTCGTCCTTCCCGCGCAGGCGGGAATCCATATGCACCAGCGTCAGCGATCGTTCGCACGCGCTAGCGTGTATGGATTCCCGCCTGCGCGGGAAGGACGCATGTAATTATTCCACCAGCACCACGCCCTCACGCCGCGGATCGTAGCCGCCGTCGATCCGCCCGTCGCGCACGATCACCCCGTGCAGCCCCGAATCCTCGCCCTGCCCCGGTTGCAACCGCACGCCCTTCGCGGCCAGCGCGGCGAGGATGTCCGGCGAGAATTTCGTCACCTCGCCCTGGAAGCTGTCGCCCCTGGCCACGAGGTTGGGCAGCGCCAGCGCCTGTTGCATCGGCAGTTTCCATTCGACCGCGCCGACCAGCGACTTGCCGACATAGGCGAGGATGGCATTGCCCCCCGCCGATCCCAGCGCTCCGGCGAATTTGCCCTGCCGGTCGATCATCACCAGCGGCGTCATCGACGAGCGCGGGCGCTTGCCCGGCGCCACCGCATTGGCAACCGCCCGCCCGCTCGCATCGGTCGGCGCGAAGGAGAAGTCGGTCATCTGGTTGTTGAGGAAGAAGCCGTCGACCATCCGGCCCGTACCGAAGAAGCTCTCCACCGTCGTCGTCATCGACACGACATTGCCCTTCGCATCGCCGACGATGAAGTGCGAGGTGCCGGTCGGCTCCTGCGTGGCGTCGATCCCCGCCGTCACCGTGCCCATGGGATTGCCCGCCGCAGGAGCAGGCCCGGCGACCGGCGCGATCAGCTTGGCACGCGCCTCGATATAGGCCGGGCTGAGCAGCCCGGCGATCGGCACGTTGACGAAGGCGGAATCGCCGACATAGCGGTCGCGATCGGCGTACATCAGCCGGCTGGCCTCGGCGAAGAGATACCATGCCTGCGGATCGTTCTGGTTCCGCTGGGCGATGTCGGTGCGCCCGAGGATGGCGAGCAGTTCGAGCAGCCCGACGCCCGACGAGGGCGGCGGCGGCGTGCAGACGATGTAGACGCGCCAGTTGCCGCACAGCGGCGACCGCTTGACCGCGCGATAATTGGCGAGGTCCGCCAGCGTCATCGTGCCGGGCAGGTCGCCCTGCGTGGTGCGCGCGACGATCGCCTCCGCCGTCTTGCCGGTATAGAGCGCATCGGGTCCGCGCTTGGCGAGGCGTTCGAGGAAGTCGGCATAGCGCGGGTTCCTGATCCGCGCGCCCGCCGTGACCAGCGTATCGCCCTTGCCCCCGAAATAGCGGCGCACGTCCTCGGCGGCGAGCTGCGGCGACTTGCCCGCCAGGAACCGTCCGAGCCGGGGGGAGACGATGAACCCCTTGGCGGCGGCACGCTCGGCATCGTCGAACAGGTCGCGCCACGGCAGGCTGCCATGCTCGCCATGCGCCAGCGCCAGCATCCGGGCCGCGCCCGGCACGCCGGTCGCCCGGCCCGAGAGCACGGCGGTGGCGAAGGGCAGCGGCTTGCCCTGCGCGTCGAGCAGCATCGTCGGCGTCGCCCCGGCAGGCGCGACCTCGCGTCCGTCGAACACCTCGACCTTGCCGGTGGCGGCGTTGAAATAGGTGAGGAACGCGCCGCCGCCGATGCCCGAACTCTGCGGTTCGACCAGCGAGAGCATCGCCTGTACCGCGATCGCCGCATCGACCGCGCTGCCGCCCTTGCGCAGCACCGCCATCCCGGCTTCGGCGGCCTGGCGGTTGGCGGCGATCACGAACTTCTGCGTCGTGGCGGCGGCGGGCGCCGTTGTCGAAGGTGCGGCGGCGGCGGGGGTCTGCGGGCGATCCCCTCCCAGACCGAAACAGCCGCCGAGCGAGAGGGCGGCGACGGTGGCGAGCGCGGTGGCGATGATCCTCATGCGGCCACGCTTACCCAGTCGGGCGCGGTGCCGCCACAGGAACATTGCCGTATCCGCAAGCGCTGCCTACACCGGGGCGCAGGAGAAGGAAGTACGATGGCCCGCCAACTGGAACATTTCCCCAATCTGGTCGCGATGTTCTTCGCCCGCGCCGCCGAGCGCGGCGACGCGCCGTTCCTGTGGGCCAAGACCGGCGGAAAATGGCAGAGCACCAGCTGGGCCGAGGCGGCGCGGCAGGTCGCCTCCCTTGCCAATGCGCTCAACGCCCTCGGGCTGAAGCGCGGCGACCGGGTGATGCTGGTGAGCGAAAACCGGCCCGAATGGTGCATCAGCGATCTGGCGATCATGGCGGCGGGCTGCGTGACCGTGCCGACCTATGTCACCAACACCGTGCGCGATCATGCGCATATCATCGAGAATTCGGGCGCCTGCGCGATAATCGTGTCGACCGACAAGCTGGCGCGCACCGTGCTGCCCGCCGCGCTCCGCACGTCGCAGTCGTCGGAGAAGATCATCACGATCGAACCCTTCAAATCGGCGCAGCACGGCGGTCTCGAATTCCACGACTGGCACAGGCTGATCGCCGAGCATCCCGCAGAGCCCGCGACGATCGCGGCGCGGGCGGACTTCGCGCGCGGCGACCTGGCGTGCATCATCTATACCTCGGGCACCGGCGGTTCCCCGCGCGGGGTGATGCAGCATCACGGCGCGATCCTGCACAACGTCAACGGCTGCTGCGCCGTCATCTCCGAGGATTTCGGCTGGGGGGACGAGGTGTTCCTGTCGTTCCTGCCGCTCAGCCATGCCTATGAACATACCGGCGGACAGCATTTCCCGATCGGGCTGGGCGGGCAGATCTATTACAGCGAGGGGCTCGACAAGCTGGCGAGCAATATCGAGGAGGTGCGTCCGACGATCATGGTCGTCGTCCCCCGCCTGTTCGAGGTGCTGCGCACCCGCATCACCAAGGGCGTTCAGAAGCAGGGAAAGGTGTCGAGCTGGCTGCTCGACCGCGCGGTGACGATCGGCGGGCGCGAGGGCGGCCCGCGCCTGATCGACCGTCCCGCCAGGCTGCTGGTCGATACGCTGCTGAAGCCGAAGATCGCCAAGCGCTTCGGCGGGCGGCTGAAGGCGATGGTGTCGGGCGGCGCGCCGCTGAACCCGGAGGTCGGCAACTTCTTCGAATCGCTCGGCCTCACCTTCCTGCAAGGCTATGGCCAGACCGAGGCGGCGCCGGTCATCTCTTGCAACCGCCCGGCGGCGGGGATCAAGATGGACACGGTCGGCCCGCCACTGCCCAATACCGAGGTGCGCATCGCCGCCGACGGCGAGATCCTCGTGCGCGGCGAGCTGGTGATGCACGGATACTGGCGCAACGAGGCCGAAACGGCGCGGGTGCTCAAGGACGGCTGGCTTCACACCGGCGACATCGGCGAGATCGACGCGCGCGGGCGCATCCGCATCACCGATCGCAAGAAGGACATCATCGTCAACGACAAGGGCGATAACGTCGCGCCGCAGAAGGTCGAGGGGATGCTGACGCTCCAGGACGAGATCGCGCAGGCGATGATCGCGGGCGACCGGCGGCCCTATATGGTGGCGGTGCTGGTGCCCGACGCCGAATGGACCCAGAAATTCTGCGCCAAGGGTGGCGCGCGCTGCGACTTCGCGCGGCTGCGCGAGGACAGCGATTACCGCGCGGCGCTGGGCGCGGCGGTGGAGCGGGTGAACAAGGACCTGTCGGTGACGGAACGCATCCGCCGCTTCATCATCGCCGACGAACCCTTCACCATCGAGAACCAGCAGCTCACCCCGAGTCTCAAGATCCGGCGGCATGTGCTGAAGGGCGTGTACGGCGAGCGGCTGGACGCGCTGTACAAGGGGTGAGGCGCTATTTGTTCGTGTGCAGCCAGAACAAGCTGCGCAGCCCGACCGCCGAGCAAATTTTTGCCGAGGCCCCCGGAATCGAGGTGTCGTCGGCGGGCACCAATCATGATGCGGAAAACCCGCTGACGGATGAGCTCGTCGCGTGGGCGGACACCATCTTCGTCATGGAGCGAGCACATCGGAACCGGGTGCAGCGCCATTTCCGCCGCAGCCTGAACGGCAAGCGGATTGTCTGCCTCGACATTCCCGATGATTACGACTTCATGGAACCGGCATTGATCGCGCTGCTGCGGGCGCGGATGGCACGCCACCTGCCGATCGCGTAGGCCATGGTTCGCTACCGGCGCGCCGCCGCCGCCATTTCGGCGTTGCGCCGCTCCGACGCCGCCAGCGTCACCGCGAGCAGCGCCTTGAGCGCATCGCCTTCGTCAAGCACGTTCAGCCCCTGCCGCGTCGAACCGCCGGGGCTGGCCACCCGGTCGGCGAGAACTGCGGGGGAGGCATCCGCCCCTGCCGCCATCGTCGCCGACCCCTGCACCGTCGCGATCGCGAGGCGCTGCGCCTGATCGGCGGGCAGGCCCAGCGCCGCCCCCGCCGCCGCCAGCGCATCGATGAAGCGGAACACGAAGCCCGGGCCGCAGCCCGACAGCGCCGTCACCGCATCGAAGAGCGCAGCATCGTCGATCCATTCGACCAGCCCGAGCGGGCGCATCAGCGCCTCGGCCCGGTCGCGCGCGGCGGCATCCTGCGAATGCGAATGGAGCGCCACCACCCCCTGCCCGATCGCGACCGGCAGGTTGGGCATGGCGCGCACGATGCTGCCCGCGGCGAACCGACGGGCGAGCGCTCCCTCCTCCACGCCCGCGAGGATCGATACCAGCAGCGGCACGCCCGCGATGCGCGGGGCGAGGCCGGGGGCGATATCGTCCAGCTGCTGCGGCTTCACCGCCAGCACGACGATCCCCGGCACTGGTCCCTCGGGCAGCGTCGTGCGATTCGTCACGCCCGGCGGCAGATTACGGGGCGAACGGGTGACGACGGTGATCCGCGAAGGATCGATCCCGTCGGCCAGCCAGCGCGCCAGCATCGCCGCGCCCATGTTGCCGCAGCCTATCAGCCACAGCGCATCGGCGGCGGCGCTCACGCCTCGCCCTGCGTCTCGATCATCGAGGCGGCGATCGCTTCCTTCGGGGTCTTGCCGCCCCACATCACGAACTGGAACACGGGGTAGAAGCGCTCGCATTCGTCGATCGCGGCGTCGATCAGCATCTCGCACTGGTCGAGCGTCAATTGCGGCTCGTCGCCCAGCATCGCGGCATGGCGGAACAACAGGATGCCGCTCGACGACCACAGCTCGAAATGGCCGATCCACAGCTGTTCGTTGATGAGGCCGATCGTCTCGTAGATCGCCTGCCGCCGCTCGTCGGGCACGCGCACGTCGGGCAGCGCGAGGAACTGGAGCACCCCGTCCTCGCCGCGCCAGATCGCGCGCAGCTCGAACTCGGTCCAGCTGCCCTTCACATGGCCGACGATCTCGTCGCCGTCGCGTTCGTGACGCCAGCCGTGCGCGGCGAAATAGCGCTCCAGCGTATCGATCGGCACGGCGTCGTCGCCGTCTTCTTCCACTTCGTCCAACATCATCGCCCGCTGTAGCGCCCCGCGTGGCCGACGTCACGCGGGGAGCGGCGGATAAAGCTCAGAGCGCGCCTTCGCCCGCACCGGGGCTGTCGGCGGGTTCGCGGTCGAAGCTGGTCGGCGCGGCCGGCTCGGGGGCCGCGTGCTTCGCTTCCAGTGCGTCGAGTCGCGCGCGGAGCGCATCGGCTTCGTCGCGGGCGGCGACGGCCATCGCCTTCACCACCTCGAACTCGTCGCGGCTGACGAAGTCCATGCCGCCGAGGAAGGTCTTGGCCCGCTCGCGCGCGGCGGCCTCGCCCTCGCGCGCCATGCCTGCCAGCGTGCCCGCGGCACCGTTCACGAACTTGGCGAAATCGTCGAACAGGCGATTGTCGGACTGCATGGGCGTTCCTTCAGGCAATTGGGTGCGGGCGGGAAGGCCCCGTCCGGCTCTAAAGCTCGATTTGGGTGGAGGCGGGCGGCGACGCAAGGGTTTCCGCGTCCGGGTTCGCCCGGTCGATCTGCCAATTGAGCGCCGCGGCGACCGTCAGCCACGCGAGATAGGGCACCAGCAGCCACGCCGCGAGCGGGCGGATGCGCCCGAAGGCGATCGTCGTGGCGAGCGCCGCCGCCCATAGGGTGACGATCAGCACCAGCGCCGCCGTCACCTGATGCAGGCCGAAGAACAGCGGCGTCCATGCGAGATTGAGCAGCAGCTGCACCGCGAACAGCGCGACCGCCACTCCCCGCCCCCGCGCACCACGCGCGTTGAGCACCAGCGCCAGCGCCACGCCCATCAGAATGTACAGCGTGCTCCACACCATAGGGAACGCCCAGTCGGGCGGACGGATCGCGGGCAGCGTCAGCAATTGGTACCAGCGATTCTCGCTGCCCACCGGCACCATCCGGCCCGACAGGAAACCGAGCAGCAGGATCAGCGGCACGACCACGACCGCGCGGCGCAGGAAGCCTGCACGCAACTGCCCTTGCGATGCGATCTCACGCATGTCCGGCCCTCCCGCTGCGACCCGCCCGTTGCGCGTCGGCGTCAGGGCGAATGGCTTGTCGTGCCGGGTGCGTCAATATCGGACGGTGCCGGGCCTGCCGGGGCATGTGCCGCGATGAGAAACTCGACATTGCCCTCGGGGCCGGTGATCGGGCTGGCGTCGATCCCCGCGACCCGCCAGCCGATGCCCTCCAGCCAGTCGGCGACTGCCTTGCATACCCGGTCGTGTACCGCGGGATCGCGGACCACCCCGCCCTTGCCGACCTCGCCCCGCCCCGCCTCGAACTGCGGCTTGATGAGCGCCAGCAGCCGCCCGCCGGGCTTCACGAAGCGCAAAGGGACCGCCAGCACCTTTTCCAGCGCGATGAAGCTGGCGTCGCACACTACCAGGTCGATCGGCTCGGGGATTTGCGCCCCGGTCAGCAGGCGCGCGCTCAGCTGTTCATGGACGATGACGCGCGGGTCCTGGCGCAGCTTCCATGCGAGCTGGTTGGTGCCGCTGTCGACCGCATAGACCCGGGCCGCCCCGCGGGTCAGCAGCACGTCGGTGAAGCCGCCGGTGGAGGAGCCGACGTCGATCGCGACCGCCTCTGCCACGTCCCAGCCGAAGCGGTCGAGGCCATGCGCCAGCTTGATCCCGCCGCGCGACACCCATGGATGGTCGCGCCCGCGCACGTCGATCGCCGCGTCTGCGGACAGTTGCTGTCCGGGCTTGTCCACCTTGCGGTCGCCGACGAACACGAGGCCCGCCATCACCAGTGCCTGCGCGCGGGTGCGGCTTTCGGCGAGGCCGCGATCGACGAGGAGCTGGTCTGCGCGCTGCTTGGCCATGCGCCTCCATGACGCGGCTTTCGGCTGGTCGCAAGCGGCGTTCGATTCGTCGGCAGGGCTATTGCCTATTCATTCGGTAGGAATATCTTGGGTATCGGAAGCCGACCCCGATCCGATCCTTCCCTGAGCTACGGAGGGCCGGCTTCCACCCGATATCCGCCCCCCAGAAGGAGCATGACGATGGCGCAGTTCTCCAGTCTCTCCGCCGGTCCGCCGACCGTATTGACCGTGCCGGGCCTGAACGGTTCCGGCCCGTCGCACTGGCAGACGCTGTGGGAACAGTCCCGCCCCGACACCGCGCGGGTCGAACTGGGGCTGTGGTCGCGGCCCTTGCGCAATGCGTGGGTGACGAAGCTCGACCAGGCGATCCGGCAGGCGCAGGCACCGGTGGTGCTCGCCGCGCATTCGCTCGGCTGCCTTGCGGTGGCGTGGTGGGCGCAGCTGTCGGGGCAGCCCTATGGCTGGCCGGTCGCGGGGGCATTGCTGGTGGCGCCTGCCGATGTCGATCGCGCGGGTGCGCCGATCGAGTTGCAGGGCTTCGCGCCCGCGCCGCGCATCCCGCTGCCCTTCCCGTCGATCGTCGTCGCCTCGACCGACGATCCGTGGGTGTCGATCGAGCGCGCCCATTCGATGGCGGTCGACTGGGGCAGCCATTTCGTCGATGCGGGCGCGCAGGGGCATCTGAACGCCGCCAGCGGCATCGGCTGGTGGGAAGAGGGGCAGGAACTGCTCGACCGGGTGATCGCGGCTTCCGGAGACGGCCACGGCCATGTCCGCGCGCCGTCGGAGGCGCGGTCGGTGCTGGCGGTCAGCGCGACCGATGCGGCGCAGGGGCGGTTCCTCGGGCAGTAGGGCTCCCGCATAGATTGCTCTGAGAAAGTCCAAGGTAAGTGCCTGATCCTGTCGTACCCCCGCGCAGGCGGGGGTCCAGAGCCAAGTAAAACAGCGGCTTGCGTCCGCGGCTTCTGGACCCCCGCCTGCGCGGGGGTACGGAAAAGGACGTTCGCAGAGCAATCGACATACGAACGCTACGCTCGACCATTCGTGTCGGGCGCAGTCGAGGGACGAACGGCGTGGCGCGTAGGTCGCTCCCTCAATAATCCTTCGATACCCGCACGTTGGCGCTCTGGCGCCCGATCGTCGAGATCGACGACAGCAGCGACAGCCAGCGCGTGACCTGAAACTCGATGCGGGTCGCGGAATAGCCCTGCCCGTCGGTCACGATCTCGGCATAGAAGCGCCGCGTCAGATATTTGCCCGCCGCGACCGACGTACCCTGCCGCGTCTGCGGATCGGCGGGCAGGATGCGCAGCCGGTCGAGCCCCGCCGCGCGGCGCACCGCGTTGATCGGGTTCAGCCCGCCCTCCCCGTTCTGCAGCGCGGCCACCGCCGCCGCCAGCTGCAACGCTTCCGGCGCGGACAGGTTGGTGATCGAGGTGCCGAACAACAGCCGCGACAACAGCTCGTCCTCGGGCAGCGCGGGCACGCTCTGGAAGCTGATCTCGGGCCTGGTCGCGGTGCCCGCCACGCGGATCGTGGCGTTCAGCCCCTGCGTATCCGCCGCCGCGACGATATCGAGCGCGGGGTCGGCGGGCACTTCGCCGTTGAAGCGCAGCGCGCCGCGATCGACGCGGAACTCGCGGCCCGCGAACTCGTAATCGCCGCGGATCAGGTCGGCGCGCCCGTTGATGACCGGGTTGGTCGGCTCGCCGCCGATGCGCAGGTCCGCCGACCATTCGCTGGTGAGGCCGAGGCCGGTGACGATCAGCCCGCCGGGTGCGCGTGCGCGCAGGTCGAGCCGCCACGGGGCCGCCGCCGCGACATCCTCGTCATCGCCGTCGGGGCGGTTGATCTCGCGGATGTTGAGCCGCGGGATCGGCGCGGTGGCGGTCGCGCGGCCCAGCCGGTACCGGCTGCCGTCCATCCGCACCTCGCCCGAAATCAGCCCGCCCGCGCCGTCGCTGTGCACCCGGATCGGGCCGGTGACGGTCGCGCCGATCGAATCGGTGTTGATGAGCCGGGCGCGATCGGCACTCAGCGACAGGTCGATGCCGAAGCCGCGCACCGCCGCGAACTCGAAATTGCCGGTGCCAGTGACGCGCCCCTGCCGCCCGTCGCTGGCGGCGAAGCGATCGATCACCAGCTGCGACCCGTCGAACCGGCCCTGCGCCTCGACGCCGGTCAGCACGGTGCCGGTGATCGCGCTTTCGATGCGCGCGCCCGTCGAGCGCACCACGCCGCGGATGCGCGGGTCGGCCAGCCGCCCGGTCACGTCCGCGCCGACCGCGACGGGGCCGGACAGGTCGAACAGCTCGATCCCGGTCAGCCGCCACAGCGTATCGGCGGGGCCGCCGTAGCGCAGCTGCGCGAACAGCGGCGCGTTCGACAGGCGGGTGGCGAGGTCGCCCTGCCCGAGCGGTGCCAGCCGCGCCTGTGCCCGGCCGATCGTCCTGCCCCCGCTCGCCATCACCGCGCGCAGCCCCGCGCGGTTGGCATCGAGCACCGCCGCCACGCCGACATCGATCGGGGTCGAGGAGAGGACGAGGCCCGAGCGGGTCAGCCCACGCACCGTCAGGTCGACTTTGCCCGAGGGCGTCTCGCCGGTCTGGCCATAGCGGATCGTACCCGATGCGGTGCCGCCCAGCCCCAGCCCCGGATAGCCGATGTCGAGCACCGCCAGCGGCATCCGCGCCACGTCGAGCGTCACGTCGGTCGCCGCCCCGCCGAACGCCGCACCCACCGTCGCGCTGCCCCCGGCGAAGCTGAACCGGGTGGGGGCGAGCCGCCATCCCTCGCCCTCGCGCCGGACGATCGCGGGCGTCTCCAGCTTCAGCGGACGGCGATCGAGCGTGCCCTGCGCGGCGATGCGATACTCGTCCGCGCCGATCTGCGTCACGGTATCGATCGCGAAGGCGCGCCCGCGCGATCCGGCGATCGATGCGCGGAGTTCGCCCACCCCGTCGATCAGGCGGGCGCTTCCCTCGATCCGCGCCAGCGACAGCTGCCCGCGACGGAAGCCGAGCGCGTTGAGCTGTGCGTCGAGCGTGGTGCCGCCGCCCTGCAACACGACGCCCGCCACCAACCGGGCGCGCCGCACCTGTCCCAGTGTGCCCAGCCGCGCGCGCACCGCATTCAGCGCGATGTCGATCCGCTGGTCGCTGCCTTGCGGACGGAAATCGATCGTGCCGTCGATCCCGCCGCCCGCGACGGCCAGTTGCCCGAGAAAGCCTTCGGGCACGATATCCACGCCGCCGGTCGCGCGGGTGCCGCTGACCTCCAGCGCGTCGACCGCGATGCGGGCGGTGCCGCCGCTCGGCAACAGGATGCGCCCGGTCGCGGTGAACGGCCCGATCCGCGAGCCCCCGGCGGCGCGCCAGGCGAAACCCTCCGGCGTGGGATCGAGATGCGCCTGCACCTGCGCCAGCCCCAGCGTCGCATTGGGCTGGGCGAAGCGCAGGTCTAGGGTCGGCTTCGCGATATCACCGTCGAGCACCAGCTGCACCGGACCATAGGTCGCCTGTCGTCCCACCGCCTCGATATGGAACGTCCCGTCGCGGCGGCGATAGCCGTTGCCGCTGAGTGTCAGACCCGGCGACACCAGCCGCAATCCGCGGAGGTAGAGCGTGCCGTCGCGCCCGCGCTCCAGCCCCGTCTCGATCCGCGGCAGCCCCTGGGTTAGCGAGCGGAAGAAGCCGTTGTCGAGCCGCCGAACCTGCGCCATTCCCCGCCCGACGATGCGGGTGCCGCCGCCGGGGATCGGCACGGCGGTCAGCCGGGTCTGCACGTCGACCAGCCCGAGGCCGGGGATCAGATAGCGTTGCAGCGCGCCGCTCACCCCCACCTCGTAGCGCCCGGTGGCGAGGTCGAGCGTCAGCATGATCCGCCCGTTCAGCTTGTCCGACCGCACGATCAGGTCGTTGCCGACGAGGGTGCGCGCATCGACGCGCAGCACGCCGCTGACCGACAGGTTGCGCAATATGCCCCCCGCCACCTCGCCGATGCCGGTGACGCGCTGCGCCGCGAGGCGAATCGGCACCGTGACCGGCGCGCGCGAGAAGCGGCCCTGCCCCGCGGCGACCACACCCTCGAACCCGGTCTGGTCGAACGCGACGCGGGCGGCGCGCAGGCGATAGTCGAACTTCGCGGTGGAGAACGCCCCGTCGAGGATCGCCCGCAACTCGATGTCGCGCCCGGTCATGTTGGGGAACAGTGCGGCGGGACGCAGCAGCCGCGCGCGCAGGCGCAGGTCGCGGAACGCGCCGGTGCCCAGATCGACGATCCCGTCCGCCTCCAGCGCCAGCGCCGGGCTGCGCAGCGCCAGCACGCCGTCGATCCGCCGGTTGGCGAAGGTGGCGGCACCGCTCACGCGCACCTGCGGCGCAGTGATCCGCTGGAGCTTACCCTGAAGCAGCACCGACGGCGCGAGCGTGCCGCCCAGCGTATAGCGCCCGGCGCGCACCCCCAGCGTCAGCGCGACGATCCGCCGCCCGCCCGCATCCGCCAGCGCGCGCCCGTCCCATGCCGACCAGCGCCCGTCGCCGGTCACTTCCACGCTAAGCGGACGGCGGATGCCGCTGACGGCGGCGAGCAGCCCGTCGCCCCGCCCCCGCGCGCGCAGCTCGAGGTCGAAGCGGTCGCGATCCGGCTCGGCATCCAGCCGCAGGCGGAGGCGATCGCTGGCGGCGATGTCGAGCGCCAGATCGACCAGCGCCCGGCCGGAGCGGACGTCCGTCTGTCCCGCCAGTTGCCCGACGCGCGCGGTCCCCGTCACCGCCTTGCCCAGTTCCAGCCGGTCGACGCTCAGCCGGGCGACGCGGATGTCGAACGACGGCAGGATCGGGGCCTTGCGCCCGGTCCTGAGCGGCTGCGGCAGCTTGGCCAGCACCGCGCGCGGGATGTGCAGCCGGTCGATCCTCAGCCGGTTCGACCAGAATTCCCACGGCCGCCAGTCGAGTTCGGCCAGCGGCGCGCGCAGCACCAGCCCCTTGCTGTCGTAGATCCGCACGTCGACCAGCCGCGCGCTGCGATAGATCGACCCCTCGATCCGCCCGATGCGATAACGCATGCCGTTGGCGGGCTTCAGCGTCGCGATGCGGTTGGCGATCAGCCGGTGGCCGGGGCCGGTATCGATCGCGATCAGCAGCACCCCCGCCAGCACGACGATCGCCAGCAGCCACTGCCCGATCCGCCGCAGCCAGCCGATGCGGCGCTGCGGCGGGGCGTCGGGCGCGGTCTCGCCCTCGCTCAAAACGCCTGCCCCAGCGAGACATAGACGGCGATGCGCGGGTCGCCGCGCTGCGGGTTGACCGGCGTGCCGACGTCGATGCGGATCGGCCCGAAATTGCTGTAGTAGCGCACGCCGATCCCCGCGCCGTAGCGCATCCCCGAGAATTCGGGCAGCGTCGAGGTATAGATGTTGCCCGCATCGAGGAACGGCACGACCCCGAAATTGCCGAACGCCCTCACCCGCGCCTCGATCGAGAATTCGGCGAGGCTGCGCCCGCCGATCGGATCGTTGTTCGGATCGCGCGGGCCGATGCTCTGGAAGCCGTAGCCGCGCACCGACGCGCCGCCCCCGGCATAGAAGCGCCGCGACGGCGCGACCGCATCGCGCGGCGCGCCGAGGATCGATCCGATCCGGGTACGCCCCGCCAGCACCACCCGGTCGCCGAACGGGCGGTACACGCTGCCGTCGAGTTGCAATCGGGTATAGCCGAACACCGCACCCTGCAACGACAGTTCGGGGCTGAGCCGCCCGCCCAGCCGGAAGCCGCGCGTCGGGTTGAGCAGGTCGTCGGACCCGTCATAATTGAGGCTGGTGGGCAGCGCGCCGATGAAATAGGTCCGCCGCCGCGGCTCGCCGGTGCTGACGATCACGTCGCGCTCGTCGGTCGCCAGCAGTTCGCCGCCCAGCGACCAGGTCCAGGTCTTCTGGAAGAAGATGTTGGTCTGCCGTTCGAGGCTGCCCGAGAGCGACAGCGTGTTCGCCTCGAACGCATCGCGCACCAGATGGGTCGCGGCGACCTGCGCGGTCAGCAGCCGGTCGCGCCCGTGGAAATTGTTGCGGCGGAAGGTCGCCGCCGCCACCTGCTCGCGCGTGCCCAGCACCCCGCGCAGCGTCAGCGCGCCTTCGGGCGGGAACAGGTTGCGGTGGGTCCAGCTCCCCTCGACCCGCGCGCCCTCGCCGGTGCCATAGCCCAGTTCGGCGGCGATGGTGCGCGGCGGGGCGGGCTCCATCGTCAGGTCGAGATCGACGGTGCCCGGCGCCTGCCCCTCGACCGGGGTGAGGCGCACCTGCGAGACGAGGCCGGTCTGTACGATCGCACGGCGCAGGTCGTCGACCAGCGTCGAATCATAGGTTTCGCCGGGCCGGAACCGGGCGATGTCCTGTGCATGCTCCCCGTCGAAGATGCGGTTGGGCCGGGTGACGATCCGCCCGAAGCGGCGTTCCCCGCCCGGTGCCACGTTCACCGCGATCGTCGCGGTACGGGTCGCGTGATCGACGGTGATCTCGGGTTCACCCACCTTCGCGAAAGGGAAGCCCTCGCGCCCGATCGTCGTTTCCAGCTTCTCCTGCGCGGCGACCACCTTGTCGCCCTGTACCGGCATGTCGGGGGCGATCGGGAAGGCCGCGCGCAGTTCGTCCGCCTTGGTCCCCGCCGCCGCGATCCCCGGCGTCCGCACCTGCGCGAAGCGGTAGCGCTCGCCCGGCTCGACCTCCAGATAGACGATCAGCCGGTCGCCCTCGGGCCGTACGCTGGTGGCGATGCGCGCGTCGAAATAGCCCTCGTTGCGCAGCAGGTCGTCCAGCGTGCGCGCATCCTCGCGCGCGCGGCGATCGATCTGCGCGGCATTGGCCGGTTCGCCTTCGTTCGCGCGCAGTGTGGACAGTTCGTTGAACCGCTGGCGGAACAGCTCGTCGCCGATGCCGTCGATGCCGGTGATGCGGTAGTTGTAGCGCGCCTCGCCGGTCGCCTGCACCGGGCGGATCGCGGCGAGCGGGTCGGCCGGTTCGGGCGCGATCTCGGGCCAGGCGACGCCGATGTCGGGCAGGTCGGCCAGCGGCGCGTCGGGGGCGAGCGGCACCTCCTGCGCGCAAGCGACTCCCGGACCCGCGACCACGAGCCATCCGGCGCCCAACAGCAACACAAGCCGGCAGCTCGACATGGGTTCGTCCTAGCCGCTGCGGCCCCTCCGCGCCAAGGGGCTGAATCCGTGCGTCCGCGCCGGAATGCGACGGATTCGCGCCCGGTCGTCCGGCGGCGCTGGCGCGGGGACCGGCGCTGTGGCACATCGCGGCCATGCAGCGCCCTCCCCACACCCCCCGCGCCGGCGGGATGCCCATCGCCGTCGGAACGCTGGCCGGGGCGATCGGCGGCGCGGTGGTCGGACAGGCGACGATCGGGCTGCTGGTCGGGCTGGCGGTCGGCATCGCCGTCGCGCTGCTGATCTGGCGGAGCGACGCCAGGCGGTAGACGCCGCACGCAGCGGCTGTTTGAAAACGTGCCGATGCACGTTTTGCGGTACCGGCCCGCTCCCCCACCCGGCCACCCACAGTGTATCCTTGATGGGTGGCCGGCTGGGGGAGCGGGCCGGCACCGCCTCGAAACTCGCGCTTCCGCGAGTTTCCAGACGGACTTTCACAGCGTCCGTGACAGCCACACTACCCGCCCGACGATATCCGCGTCGCCCGCGACCGGGATCGGCGGATAGGCCGGATTGTCGCTCACCAGTTCCACGCCGCCCGGCACCCGCGCCAGCCGCTTGACCAGCAGCACCCCGTCGTGGCGCACGACATGGATCGTGCCCGACACCCCGCGCCGGTCGCCTTGGTGGACGAGAATCGTGTCGCCGTCGGCCAGCGTCGGCAGCATCGAATCGCCCGCCACGGTGATCGTCGATATCGCATCGGGGCGCACCCGCAACCGCCGGAGCAGCGCCGCATCGAGCCGCAGCACCCCGTCGCCGCGATCCTCCTCGACCAGCCCGCCCGGCCCCGCCGACGCCCGCGCGTCGATGCGCGGCACCGCCACCAGTTCGCGCGTTCCCCCGCCGCCCAATGCCGCTTCGGCGATGCCAAGGTAGCGCGCCAGCACGCCGCGATCCTCCTCGCGCAGGCGGCGCGGGCTGCCGCGCTCGACGAACTGCTGGATATAGGCCGGGTTGCGCCCGATCAGCCGCGACAGTTCGGCAAAGCTCGCGCCGCGCGCCTGCGCCGTGCGGGCCAGCACCGCGCGGGGATCATCCTGATTCATGCATCGCATATAGTCATAGGAAAAATCCTCGACAAGTTGGATTTGAAGGAACAGATCAAGAACGAATCAACATGGTGGTGGAGACTATGGGAGGCGTTCATGAGTATGATCCTGCATCAGATCAGCCAGTATCTGCAGGCGACCGGCATGTCGGAGACGCGATTCGGCCGCCGTGCGGTCGGCGATCCCCGGCTGATCGGCGACCTGCGCAACGGGCGGCAGCCGCGCCGCGCGATGGTCGCGCGGATCGAGGCCTTTATCGAACGCGCCGGGCAGGATCGATGAGCCGCGGCCCTGACGCCGCGACGCTGCTCGAGCGTCGCCTGCGCATCGCCGCCGAGGCGGCGGGCGTCGCCATCGCGATCACCGTGTCGGACTGGACCCATTGGTCGAGCGCGACCTTCACCGGCGCGCGGCACCGACTGACGCTGGCGAGCGCGGATGCGGGGTTCGATGCATGGCTGGCCGGACTGGGCGATGCCGACCTGCCGCTGCGCGGGCATCTGGTCGCCGACATCGTCGTCACCGCACGGCATGCCGCTGCGGCGGAGGTGGAGGTGCTGACCGTCGAGGAGCGCTGAGCGCCCCGGGGAGTCAGTCGCGCGTCGCCATTCGTCGCAACTGCCCCAGCGTCGCCGCCAGCCCGGCGGGCAGGCGCGGTGCGCTCGGCGGCGGCGGCGGCGCGTCCTGCCGCTCGACCGCGCCCCGCTTCGCGAGTCCGGCATCGAGCCGCGCCAGCAGCACCGACAGCGGCGGTGCATCGCGCGCGGCGGGCGGCGCAGGCGGCGGATCGGCGGCGGGCGGCGCTGCCTTGCGGAACAGCGGCTTGACCGTCGCATGCGGCGCGGCGGGCACGCTCGGCAAGGCCAGCGGATCGAACAGCGCCAGCGGCGTGTCGAGATCGCGCGGCAGTTCGATCCCGCTGTCGACCGTGCCCGTCACCGGCTCCGCCCCCGCCAGAAAAGGCGCGCCCAGATCGCGCGTGGCGCGCATCGGCGGGCGCGGGGGCGCGTCGGGATGGGCATCGGCGCGGCGCACGACCGGCGGCTCCGGCCCGGCAGGCGCGAGCAGCCGCGGGTCGTCCGCGGCGGGCCGGGTCCGCCGGACGCGGCGACCGATCACCGCGCCGGGGAACAGCAGCACCAGCGCGCCCCACAGCAACACCGTCACCATCCCGCCGAAGCCGAGCATCAGCCCGAGGCGCGCCGTGACTCCCAGCGGCGGCGCGGCGGCGGGGATCAGGCCGGACAGGCCGCTCGCCGCGACCGCCGCCTCCACCCGCCATGCCGGGATCAACGCGACCGCCAGTGCGATCGCCAGCCCCGCCGCGCCTGCGACGACCGGGGCGAGCGGCAATCCGTGCCGCGCGGCGCTACGTGTCCCGGCCATGCACACGGCCTCCCTTGTCGGCGATACAGCGGCGATAGAGCGGTTCGTACCGGGCGACGTTCGCCCCCCAGTTGCGTTCCCGCTCGACGAAGGCGCGACCGCGGTCCCGCATCGCGTTCCAGCCCGAACGATCGGCGAGCATCGCCGCGACCCGCTCGGCCAGCGCCTGCGGATCGTCGGGGGGGAACAGCGTGCCGGTGTCGCCGTCGCGGATCAGTTCGCGGTGCCCGCCGACATCCGACGCCGCGACCAGCCGCCGCTGCGCCATCGCCTCCAGCGGCTTGAGCGGCGTGACCAGTTCGGTCAGCCGCATCGCCTTGCGCGGATAGACGAGGATGTCGACGAGGCTGTAATAGCGCTCTACCTGGTCGTGCGGCACCCGCCCGACGAAGCGGATCGCTTGGCGCGCACCCGACGCCGCGGCCTGCGCCCGCAGTGCCGCCTCGCGCGGGCCGCCGCCGACCAGCAGCAACGCTACGCCCGGCCGTGCCGCGACCAGCGCGGGCATCGCCGCGATCAGCGTATCGAGCCCCTCGTAATCATAGAAGCTGCCGATGAACCCCAGCACCTCGCGCCCCGCCAGCCCCAGTTCGGCGGCGAGCGCGGCATCGGCGGGGGGCGGATCGCCGAACATGTGCAGATCGACGCCGTTGGGCGACACCATGATCTTTCGGGCATCGATCCCGCGCGCGATCAGGTCGGTGCGCAGCCCCTCGCAGATCACCGCCACCCCGTCGGCACGGCGCACCGCATGGGTTTCCAGCGCGCGCGTCGCGCGGTAGCGCCACGACCCTTCGGTGCCGGTCCCGTTGCCGACCGCGGCATCTTCCCAGAAGGCGCGGATCTCATAGACCAGCGGCAGGCCCCGCGCCCGCGCCACCCGGAGCGCGGCGAGCGCGCCCAACACCGGTGAATGGGCGTGGAGGATGTCGGGACGATAGTCCGCCACCACCGCGTCGATCCGCCGGGCGAAGGCGCGCACCTCGTTCAGCTCGCCCAGCGGCGCGGGCAGCGGACGCGGCGGCACGGTGCGGTGGAAATCGATGCCGTCGATCGTCTCGCACGGCCGGGTCGTCACCCCCTGTCGCGGGCCGGTGACGGCGGCGCGCTCCCACCCGCGCGCCGCCTGCGCGGTCAGGATCGCGCGGGTGCGAAAGCTGTACCCGCTGTGCAGCGGCAGGCCGTGGTCGAGGACGTGAAGGATTCGCATCGCATCCCCGTTTACCATGCAGGGCTTAAGGAGGCGTAACCCCGTTTTCCCCGATAAGGCTCCGCCGCAGCGCGTCCTTCACGATCTTGCCGTTGGCGTTGCGCGGCAGCAGCGTGTCGCTGAAGCGGATCGCGGCGGGCACCTTGAACGCGGCCAGCCGCGCGCGGACGAACGCCTGCAATTCCGCCTCGCCCGCATCCGCGCCGGGCGAGAGGTGGACGACCGCCACCGGCTCCTCGCCCAATGTCCGGTGGGGCCGCGCCACCACCGCCGCATCGGTCACGGCGGGATGGGCGTAGAGCGCCTCCTCGACCTCGATCGAATAGATGTTCTCGCCGCCGCGGATGATGACGTCCTTGGCGCGATCGACGATGTGGAGATAGCCCTCGGCATCGATCCGGGCGATGTCGCCGGTGCGCACCCATCCGTCGACGAAGGTCGCCGCGCTCTCCTCGGGGCGTCGCCAATAGCCGTGCACGATCATCGGCCCGCGCGCCCATAGCTCGCCGACCGCGTTCGCGGGCAGTTCGACCTGCCCGTCCCGATCCATGATCTTCAGGTCGGCGACCGGCACCGGCAGGCCGCAGCTGGTGGGGCGCGCCAGATAATCCTCGCCGCTGTGCTGGGTGACGGTCGCCATCGTCTCGGTCATGCCCCAGCCGTTGCCGGGCATCGCGCGCAGGTCGTCGTGGATGCGCGTCACCAGATCGGATGCGGCGGGCGCGCCGCCGTAGCTGACCTGCTCCAGCGAGGAGAGGTCGTGCGCGGCACGATCGGGATGTTCCAGCAGCTGCCATGCGATCGTCGGCACCCCGCCGGTCAGCTGCACCCGTTCGCGCGCGATCAGCGCCAGCGCCTCGCCCGCGTCCCATTTGTGCATCAGCACGATCGTGCCGCCGCTGGCGGTCATGTACATCAGCACCGCGCTGCACGCGGTCACATGGAAGAAGGGGATGACCATCAGCCCGGTGCGCGGCGGCGGCGGGGACGGCGGCATCTCGCCCCGGCGCAGCATCGCCCGCGCCGCGACATAGGCCGACGACAGGATGTTGGTCGTCAGGTTGCGATGGCTGCCCAGCGCCCCGCGCGGTCGCCCGGTCGTGCCGCTGGTGTAGAAGATGGTGGCGGGATCGTCGGCGGCGAGATCGACTTCGGGCAGGGCGACCTCCGGCAGCGTCGCCCAGTCGGCGGGGCGACCGATCACGCCTTCGAGCGATCCGTCGCCGCGCGCGACCAGCATCGGCACGTCGCACGCGCCGATGCGCGCCTGCCGCTCGCCGTCGCACAGGACCAGCCGCGCGCCCGAATCGGCGAGGCCGAACGCCAGCTCGCCCGCGCTCCACCATGCGTTGAGCGGTACGCAGATCGCGCCGATCGCGGCGATCGCGAAGAAGGCGACCGGCCATTCGGGCAGGTTGCGCATCGCCAGCGCCACCCGGTCCCCCTTGCCGATCCCCAGCGTCCGCAGATGGCGGGCAAGCGTCGCCGCCGCGCGATATTGCGCATCGTAGCTGACCCGGTCGTCGCCGAGGATCGTCGCCACCCGGTCGCCATGCGCGCGGCTGGCCAGCAGCAGGTGGCGCAGCGTCGGGGGCGCGTGTTTCCACACCCGCGTGGCCACGCCGCCGATCATCGCCTCGTCCATCTCGAACGGTGCGTCCGGCGCGGTCAGCGCGGCGCGTACCGCATCGTTGCCCATGCGCGGCCATCCCGCGTCGGTCATCCGGCATCCTCGCCCTAGAATATCGGGTTTGCCCCGAAACCGGTCCGCACTATTGATTATCATGCCGTGGAACGCAATAGTCGGGTCCGGCGCGACGTGGCTTAGAACCACGGGTATGGCGCCGAACCAAGGGGAGCAGGGCAATGCCGGTGACGATCGAACGCCATGGCGAGGTGCTGGTCGCCATCACCGACCATCCGCCGGTCAACGCGCTCGCTGCGCCGGTGCGCATCGCGCTGAACGCCGCGATCGATCAGGCCGCCGCCGACGAACGGGTACGCGCGGTGGTGATCGCCTGCGCGGGGCGCACCTTCTTCGCCGGGGCCGACATCACCGAATTCACCCGCCCGCCGGTCGAACCGCTGCTGCCCGAACTGGTCGACCGGATCGAGGGCAGCGACAAGCCGGTCGTCGCCGCGGTCCACGGCACCGCATTGGGCGGCGGGTGCGAGGTCGCGATCGCCTGCCACTATCGCATCGCGGTACCCTCCGCCAGATTCGGCACGCCCGAGGTGAAGCTGGGGCTGCTGCCCGGTGCGGGCGGGACGCAGCGGCTGCCCCGGCTGGTCGGCATCCCGCTGGCGCTGGAGATGACCGCAAAGGGCGAGCCGGTCTCCGCCGCCACCGCATTGCAGGCCGGGCTGATCGACCGTCTCGCCGCCGAGGACCGCCTGCTCGCCGATGCGATCGCCTTCGCCCGCGAGGTCGCCGACGTCCGCCCGATCCCGCGCACCGCCGACCGCCCGGTGACGCCCGATCCCGACTCGGTCGCCGCGTTCGAGGCGGCCAATGCCCGGCGCTTCCGGGGGTACGCCGCCCCCGCCGCCAACATCGCCTGCGTGGTCAAGGCCGCCGAACTGCCGTTCGCCGAGGGACTCGCCTATGAACGCGCGCGGTTCCTCGAACGCATGGGCAGCACCGAATCGGCGGCGCTGCGCCACCTGTTCTTTGCCGAGCGCAAGGCGGCACGGATCGAGGGGCTGGGCGACGACGTTGCACCGCGCCCCATCCGCCGGGTCGGGATCGTCGGCGCGGGGACGATGGGCGGCGGCATCGCGATGAACTTCCTGTCCGCCGGGCTGCCGGTGACGATCGTCGAGACACAGGTCGACGCGCTGGACCGCGGCGTCGCCACCATCCGCCGCAATTACGAAGCGACCGCCGCCAAGGGGCGGATGGCACCGCACGCGGTCGAGGGGGCGATGGCGCTGCTCGATCCCGTGCTGGACCTTTCGGCCTTGGCCTACTGCGATCTGGTGATCGAGGCGGTGTATGAGGATATGGCGGTGAAGCAGGACCTGTTCCGCCGTCTCGCCGCCGTCGCGAAGCCCGGCGCGATCCTTGCGACCAACACCAGCTTCCTCGATGTCGATGCGATCGCCGCCGTCACCGGGCGGGCGCAGGACGTGCTGGGGCTGCATTTCTTCTCCCCCGCCAATGTCATGAAGCTCCTGGAGGTGGTGCGCGCCGACCATACCGCCGACGACGTGCTGGCGACCGCGATGGCGCTGGCGAAGCGCATCGGCAAGACGGCGGTCGTCGCCGGGGTGGCGCACGGCTTCATCGGCAACCGGATGCTGCTGCCGCGACAGGAGGAGGCGACCAAGCTGCTGCTCGAAGGGGCGACGCCCGAACAGGTCGATCGGGTCCATGTCGGCTTCGGCATGCCGATGGGGCCGTTCCAGATGAGCGACCTCGCGGGAATCGACATCGGCTGGCACCGCGACCCGACCCGGATCGAGAGCATCCGCGACGCGCTGTGCGCCGAGGGGCGGCTGGGGCAGAAAGCCGGGGCGGGCTTCTACGATTACGACGCGCAGCGCACGCCCACCCCCTCGCCGCGCGTGGCCGAAATCCTCGCCGGGTTTCGCGGGGCCACGCCGCAGCGTGCGATCGACGACAGGGAGATCATCGAGCGCACCCTGTATCCGATGGTCAACGAAGCCGCCGCGATCCTTGCCGAGGGCAAGGCGCAGCGCGCGTCCGACATCGATGTCGTCTGGGTACAGGGCTATGGCTGGCCCGCGTGGCGCGGCGGGCCGATGTTCTGGGCCGCGACCGAGGGCCTCGACCGGATCGTCGCCGCGCTCGACCGGCACGGTTTCGCCGTCACCCCCCTGCTGCGCGAGACGGCGGCCGGCGGCGGCCGCTTCGCCTGATGCGGAACCGGCGCGGGGTGCCGCGCAATCTTCGTCCACCCGCCCCGATACAGGACCGCCCGTGACCGATCCCGCCACCCTCGTCGCCCATCTGACCGCGCTGCTCGATATCGAGACGATCGACACCGACCTGTATCGCGGCCCCCGCAATCCCGGCGGCGTGGGCCGCGTGTTCGGCGGACAGGTGATCGCGCAGGCGCTGCAGGCGGCGCAACGCTCGATCGGCGACGGCAAGGTCGCCCATTCGCTCCACGCCTATTTCATGCGGCCCGGCGACGAGGCGCATCCGATCCTCTACCGCGTCGAGCGCGATTTCGCCGGGCGCAGCTTCGCCAATGCGCGGGTGATCGCGATGCAGCGGGGACAGGCGATCCTGAACCTGACCGCGTCGTTCCAGCTGCCCGAGGACGGCCTGCACCATCAGGATGCGATGCCCGACGTCGCCCCGCCCGACGCGCTGCCGACCGAGGCCGAGCTGCTGGAGGCGATGCGCGACCGGATACCTGCGCGGCTGACCCCGCTGCTCGACCGGCCCCGCCCGATCGAGTTCCGCCCGGTGTCCGGCCTCCACTGGCTCGACCCCACGCCGCGCGCGCCCGAACAATTCGCATGGTTCCGCGTGGTCGCCCCCGCAGGCGACGACCTTGCGCTGCACCGCGCCTTGCTCGCCTACGCCAGCGACGCGATGCTGCTCGGCACCTCGATGCTGCCGCACGGCCTCAACTGGCTGATGCCGAACGTGCAGGTCGCCAGCCTCGACCATGCACTGTGGCTGCACGAACCGTTCCGGGTGGACGAATGGCTGCTCTACGCCACCGACAGCAGCTGGGCAGGCCATGCGCGCGGCCACAACCGCGGGCGCATCTTCACGCAGGACGGGCGGCTGGTGGCGAGCGTGGCGCAGGAGGGGCTGATCCGGGTGCGGTAGGGCGCGGGTGTCGCCCGGAGCCCCGTTCGTCCCGAGCGAAGTCGAGGGACGGGCCGCAGATGCTGCGCACAGTGTCTCGACTGCGCTCGACACGAACGGTTCGGCCGATGGAAACCCTCACCCCGGCTCGTGCATCGGGCACCCGTTGAACCGCCGCCGATACTCCGCCGAATGTTGGTACACCGGCTTGCGCACGCGATTGACCCCGCCCAGCGGCCGGTGCGCGGCAAGGCCGGTCCACACGCTGAAGCGCAGATTCTCGTCCACCTGTGCGACGTTCGCCGCATTCCAGCTGTCCTGCGGCAGCGCGACCAGCGTGGCGACGGTCACGAACGGGCTGACGCTTTCGTCCCACACCGTCGCCGCATCCTCGATCGGCTGTGCCTCGGGGTCGCGCAGCAACTGCACCCGGACCTCCCACACCGCCTCGGCACGGCGCATCGCTGCCTGCACATCCTCGCGGATCGCATCGTGCCGCCCGCCGGTGTCGATCACCGTGTCGGTGAGTGCGACCAGATCGCGCGACACCGGCACCAGCTGATATTTCGCGACATATTCGCCGTGGCGGAACGGCGTGGCGGAGAAATAGGTCTCGCCCAGCGGATGGCTGTTCTTCGCGCCGCCCATCGTCTTGAGCAGCGTGCTTTCGGTGCCGACCGCCTCCAGCGCGGCTTCCGCGCCGCGCAACACGAACGACAGCGCCTTCTTGGCCAATTCCGCCTTGTCGGTGGTCTTCGCCAGCAGCTTGAGGTTGCCCGCGAACTTCTTCGGCGTCGGCGCGGCGAAGGCAGGGGCGTTGACCATCACGAAGTCCTGCGTCCGCCCCTCGGCCTCCTCCAGCCGCTCGCCCTCGACATCCATCACCTTCCACGCAAGGCCGCGCGGCAGGCCGATCGCATCGTCGAGGATGTCGCCCGGATTGGTCGAGAAGCGCATCCATACCGGATGCCGCCCGGGGAGCGCGAACAGCCCCTGTGCAAGCTCGCGCGGCAGGTCGGCATGGATCGTCAGCTCGGCCTGGACGATGCCGTGCGCCTTGGCGTGCACCGCGCGCACCGCCTTGCCGTAATCCCTCGAGGTCGTGGTCAGGATCGTGTCGAACGACGCTTCCAGATCGGCGACCGTCTCCGCCTCGTCGGGTGCGACCGCTTCGAGCGTGGGGGTGTAGCGGACGGGGGGCTTGAAGGATTGCGCCATGCAACGGGCTCCGGCTAGGGGATCGGCCAGCACAAGCCCTGCGGCACCGATATCGTTCCGCCGCCGCCGTGGATCGGTACGCCGCCGATCGGGTGTCCGTTCGGCGCACGACCATACCGAATGTTCGGGATTTGGGCACGGAGCGCGCCATTCCAACGAAAAAGGGGCTTGGGGCGCACACCCGATCTGCTAGGGTCGCCCCATGAACAGCCCGCCCCAGGCCACCAAACGCTATCGCGCCAAGCGTGACGCCATCCTCGCCGCCGCGGCGGAAGCGATCAACGAGGCCAGCGCCAAGGGCATGACCTTCGCCGATGTCGCGCGGCGGGTGGGGCTGAACACCACCAGCGTCACCTATTATTTCCGGCGCAAGGAGGATCTGGCCGCCGCCGCCTTCGACCATACGCTCGGCTGGTTGCAGGCGGCGCTGGACGACGCGCTTGGGCAGCCCACGCCGCAGGCGCGGGTCGAACGCTTCCTCGCCATTCATTTCGACCGGCACCGCGCGATCCTCGCCGGGGACGAGCGCCCCGTCGCGATGCTGTCCGACCTGCGCGCGATGGACGAACCGTTCCGGGGCCGGTTGCTCGCCGGTTGGCGCGAGGTGTTCCGCAAGACCCGGACGCTGTGGGGCGACACGCCCGATCGCGCGACCCGCGACCTGAACGGCGCGCGGGCGCATGTGCTACTGGAAAACAGCTTCTGGCTGACGATCTGGCTCGATCGCTACGAACCCGACCAGTATGGCCGGGTGCAGGCGCGGCTGATGGACGTGTTCGCCCATGGCCTTGCCGGACCGGGGCAGCAATGGGCGCCCGACCGGCTCGACCTGAGCCCGGTGACGGAAGAGGCGGGGCGCGACTCCTTCCTGCGCGCCGCCACCCGGCTCATCAACGAACTGGGCTATCGCGGCGCGTCGGTGCAGCGGATCGCGTCGGAGCTGAACGTCACCAAGGGGTCGTTCTACCATCATCTCGATGCCAAGGACGACCTCGTCACCGCCTGCTACCGCCGCAGTTTCGACACGATCACCGAGGCGCAGCGCGCCGCCGACCGCGCCGGGGGCAGCCACTGGCAACGCCTGTCGAGCGCGATCGCGACGCTGGTCGATGCGCAGTTCGCCGATGCAGGCCCGCTGCTGCGCACGACGGCGCTGTCGGGCCTGCCGCTGTCGGTGCGGCAGGCGATGGTCGACCGCTCGAACCGCATCGCCCGGCGGTTCGCGGGCACGATCAGCGACGGCATCGCGGAGGGATCGCTGCGCGCGGTCGACCCGCTGGTCGCGGCACAGGCGCTGATGGCGATCCAGAACGCCGCATTCGACATGCGCGGCTGGGCGGCGACGATGCCGCGCGACCGGGCGGTGAAGCTCTATGCGTCCACCGTGATGACCGGGTTGTTCGACGACGGCGTGCTGGGGTAGCGAAGCGGCTGCCATCCGTTCGTGCCGCGTCGCGGCTGAGCTTGTCGAAGCCCCTGCGCGGCATCCTTGGCGGTCCTTCGATACGCCATTTCGACAAGCGCAATGGCTACTCAGGACGAACGGACGGTGGGAAACAAGTCACCCCCGTTCCGCCCCGAGCCACTCCCGCCCCGTTGGTCCCGAGCGAAGTCGAGGGACGTGCCGCCAGCGCACCGCGCGGTGTCTCGACTGCGCTCGACACGAACGGGCGAGGGAGGAATCGAACCGGAACCCCTACCCCACCGCCGCCAGCGTCGCCTTGACCGTATCGAAGCTCGCCGCCGTCACGCCCGGCAGCCGCCGCACCCGCTCCGCCAGTTCGCCGTCGATGCGGAAGGTGCGCCCGAGGCACAGCCGCGCCTCGATCCCGTCCGCCGCCGGGACCGCGATCCAGATTTCGCCGCGCCCGCCGCGTTCCTCCGCCACCAGCGCGGAGAGCGCCGGATAGGCCGCCGCATCCTCGACACTGAGGTCGAGGCGCAGCCGCACGTCGCGCGCGATCGCGTCGAAGGGTTTCAGTGCCTTCACCGTCGCCCGCGCGCTTTCGTCGCCCGCGCGGCGATCGAGTTCGAGGGTGAACAGCCCGCACCCGCCGATCTTGCCCGCCGCCTCAAGGTCCGCCGCCGGACCTTCGTCGAAGCACGTCACCGGCACCTGCCCGGACGCATCGGACAGTGTCGCCATCATGTAGCGCTTGCCGCGCGCCGAAGTGCGCCAGCGCGCATCCTCGACCAGCGCCGCCACCGTCGCGCCGACGCGCCCGCCCTCGGGCACCGGGGTCGATGCGAGGTCGGCGATCTGCCGCGCACCGTGCGCGCTCGCCAGATGGGCATAGCGGTCGAGCGGATGCGCCGAGAAATAGAAGCCGAACGCATCCTTCTCCGCCCCGATCGCCTCGGTCAGCGACCAGTGCACGTCGGGCAGGCGGATCGCCGCCTCCGCCGCGCCGGTCGCCTCGCCGAACAGCCCGCCCTGCCCGCTCGACCGGTTCGCCTCGGTGCGCTGCGCCGTTGCCATCAGCGTGTCGGCCAGCGCATGGACGGCGGCGCGATCGGCGGCGATGCAGTCGAACGCGCCCGCCGCCGCCAGCGTCTCGATCTGGCGCTTGTTGAGCAGCTTGGGGTCGACCCGCTGCGCGAAATCGTCGAGCGACTTGTACGGCCCCTTGCCCGCGCGCTCCTCGACCATCAGCTCCATCGCGCGCTCGCCCACGCCCTTCAGCGCCGACAGCGCATAGCGCACCGCGAGGCCTCGCTCGGTTTCCTCCACGCCGAAGGTCGCGTCGCTGGCGTTGATGCACGGCGGCAGGCAGTCGATGCGCAGCCGCTTCATGTCGTCGACGAAGATCGCCAGCTTGTCGGTCTGGGCATAGTCGAACGCCATCGACGCGGCGAAGAATTCGTGCGGGTGATGCGCCTTCAGCCACGCGGTCTGGTACGCGAGCAGCGCATATGCCGCCGCGTGGCTCTTGTTGAAGCCGTATCCGGCGAACTTGTCGATCAGGTCGAACAGCTCATTGGCCTTGGCCGCCGGGATGCCGTTCACCCTGGCGCAGCCCTCGACGAAGATCGAGCGCTGCGCGTCCATCTCCGCCTGTACCTTCTTGCCCATCGCGCGGCGCAGCATGTCCGCGCCGCCGAGGCTGTAGCCCGCGAGGATCTGCGCGGCCTGCATCACCTGTTCCTGATAGACGAAGATGCCGTAGGTCTCGTTCAGGATTGGTTCGAGTGCGTCGTGGGGATAGACGATCGGCTCGCGCCCCGCCTTGCGCGCGCCGAACATCGGGATGTTGTCCATCGGCCCCGGACGATACAGCGAGACGAGCGCGATGATGTCGCCGAAATTGGTGGGGCGCACGGCGGTGAGCGTCCGTCGCATCCCCTCCGATTCAAGCTGGAACACGCCGACCGTATCGCCGCGCTTGAGCAGTTCGTACGTCTCTGCATCGTCCCAGCCGAGGCTGTCGAGATCGACCGTGATCCCGCGCCGCGCGAGCAGTTCGACCGCGAACTTCAGCACCGACAGCGTCTTGAGGCCAAGGAAGTCGAACTTCACCAGCCCGGCGCCCTCGACATATTTCATGTCGAACTGCGTGACCGGCATGTCGGAGCGCGGATCGCGGTACAGCGGCACCAGTTGCGCCAAAGGGCGGTCGCCGATCACCACGCCCGCCGCGTGGGTCGACGAATGGCGCGGCAACCCCTCGAGCTTCATCGCGAGGTCGAGCAGGCGACGCACGTCGTCCTCGCGCGCATACATCTGGTGCAGTTCGGACACGCCGTTGATCGCGCGGTCCAGCGTCCATGGATCGGTCGGGTGGTTCGGCACCAGCTTGGCAAGGCGATCGACCTGGCCATAGCTCATCTGGAGCACGCGGCCCGTGTCCTTCAGCACCGCTCGCGCCTTGAGCTTACCGAAGGTAATGATCTGCGCCACCTGATCGCGGCCGTATTTCTGCTGGACGTAGCGGATCACCTCGCCGCGCCTGGTTTCGCAGAAGTCGATGTCGAAGTCGGGCATCGACACGCGCTCGGGGTTCAGGAAGCGCTCGAACAGCAGCCCCAGCTTGATCGGATCGAGGTCGGTGATGGTCAGCGCCCATGCGACCGCCGAACCCGCGCCCGATCCGCGCCCCGGCCCGACCGGAATGTCGTGATCCTTCGCCCATTTGATGAAGTCGGCGACGATCAGGAAATAGCCGGGGAACCCCATCTGGCAGATCACGTCCAGCTCGAACTCGAGCCGCGCGAAATAGTCGGGAAAGCGCGCCTGCAATTCCGCTTCGGTAAGGTCGGGGATCACGCCGGTCGGCGCCGCGACCACGGCGGCGGGCGCGTCCTCCCATGGCGCGGGGTCGGCCGCCTCGACCTCGGCCTGCACCAGCCCGGCGTCCAATGCGACGATCTTGCGGAGGCGATCGACGAGGCCCGCGCGCGAATCGACGCGCAGCTTCTGCGCCTCGCCCTCGCGGTCGCCCGCAAGGCTGGGCAGGATCGGCTTGCGCTTCGGGGCCGCCACCGCACAGCGCTGCGCGACGACCAATGTGTTGGCCAGCGCCTCGGGCAGGTCGGCGAACAGGTGGCGCATGACGGCTGCGGGCTTCAGCCACGCCTCGGGCGAGGAACGCTGCCGGTCCTCGCTGACGACATAGCTGGAACTGGCGATGCACAGCATCGCGTCATGCGCGTCGTGGAAATCGGCCTCGGCGAAGCAGCACGGGTTGGTCGCGACCAGCGGCAGGTCGCGGGCATAGGCGAGGTCGATCAGCGCCGCCTCCGACCGCTGCTCGACCGGCTCGCCGCGCCGGGCGATCTCCACATACAGCCGGTCGCCGAACAGCGCCTGCAACCGGTCGGCATAGGCGTTCGCCGCATCGACCTGCCCCTCGGCCAGCAGCCGGGCGAGCGCGCCGTCGCCTGCGCCGGTCAGCGCCACCAGCCCGTCGCTGCGCCCGATCAGCGCGTCGAGCGGCACATGCGCCGGGATTTCGACCGGCCGGTCGAGATGCGCCATCGACACCAAGGCGCACAGATTGTCATAGCCCGCCGCATCCTGCGCATAGAGCGCCAGCCAGTCGATCACCGGCTCCGCCCCCTCCGCCGCGCCGGGCCGCGCCACCGCCAGCAGCGTGCCGACGATCGGCTGGACGCCCTGATCCTTGCAGGCGTCGGAAAAGGCCATCGCGGCATAGAGGCCGTTGCGATCGGTCAGCCCGGCGGCGGGGAAGCCGAGCTTGCGCGCGGTCTTGGCGATCGCCTTGGGATCGATCGCGCCTTCCAGCATGGTGTAGGACGAAAAGATGCGGAGCGGCACGAACCCGGAATGCGACATGGGGGTACACGTAACCCTGATGTCATGATTCGACCAGTGCGGGCGCGACGGAACCCCTTGTCCCGGCACCCGTTCGGGGGCGGACAGGGAGGTCCGCGACCATGACCGATTTCGCCCGATCCACGCCCGGAACGCGCAACACCACCGGCTGGGGCTGGACGCTCGCCTATGGCATCGTCTCGGTGCTGGTCGGCATCCTCGCCTTTGCCGCGCCTTTCCCGGCGACGATCGCCGCGACGCTGGTGGTCGGCTTCTTCTTTCTCGCGGGCGGCATCGCGTCGCTGGTGGCGGGGTTCCGCGCGCGGCACGGGCACCGCGGCTATGCGATCTTCCTCGGGCTGCTGTCGGTGCTGGTCGGCGGCTATATGATCGTGCAGCCGGTCGGCGGCGCGCTGTCGCTGACGCTGATGGTCATCGTATGGCTGGCGGTGCGCGGGGTGATGGAACTGGTGATCGGCTTCCGGGTGAAGCGGCTGCGTGTCGCGATGCTGGCGCTGGGCGCGCTCAACCTGCTGCTGGCGATCCTGCTCTATGCCACCGTGCCGTGGTCGGCGCTGACGCTGCCGGGCTATATTCTGGGAGCCAGCTTCCTGTTCAGCGGGGTGGTGGCGATCTTGGCGGCGCTCGGGGACAGGAAGACGGCCTGACATTCTCCCCTCCCTGGAAGGGGTGGGTCAGCCCGCGAGAGAAGGTTGTGCCCGCCTCAAGCCTACCCACCCCCGGCCCCTCCCTTGTCAGCGAGGGGAGCGATTTACCGGAGCGCCCGCTCGATATCCCCGGCCAGATCCTCGGGCTTGGTCGTCGGCGCGTACCGCTTCACCGATCCGTCGCGCCTCACCAGAAACTTGGTGAAGTTCCACTTCACGCCTTCGCTGCCCAGCACGCCCGGCGCGGCGGCCTTCAGCGTGCGGAACAGTGGTGCGGCATCCGGTCCGTTCACCTCCACCTTGGCGAATACCGGGAAGGTCACGTCATAGGTCAGCGAACAGAATTGCGCGATCTCGCCCGCATCGCCCGGCTCCTGCGCCCCGAACTGGTTGCAGGGGAAGCCGAGCACCGCCAGCCCCGCCGGTCCGTACCGCCGGTGCAGCGCCTCAAGGCCCGCATATTGCGGGGTGAAGCCGCATTTCGACGCGACGTTGACGATCAGCAGCAGCCGGCCCCGCCAGGCCTCCAGCGTCGTCATGCTCCCGTCCGCCGCCTCGACCGGCAAGGTGAACAGGTCGCTCATTGCAGCACCCCGTCGTGCAGGCGCACCACCCGGTCCATCCGGGCCGCCAGCCGCTCGTTGTGCGTCGCGACCAGCGCCGCCGATCCCTGTCCGCGCACCAGCCGCAGGAATTCGGCGAACACCACGTCCGCCGTCGCCTCGTCCAGATTGCCGGTCGGCTCGTCCGCCAGCACCAGCGCCGGGCGGTTGGCCAGCGCGCGCGCGACGGCCACCCGCTGCTGCTCGCCGCCCGACAACTGGCTCGGGCGGTGGGTCAGCCGCTTGCCGAGGCCGAGCGCGGTCAGCAATTCGCTTGCCCGCGCATCGGCCTCCCTGCGCTCGGCCCCGCGCACCATCTGCGGCAACACGACATTCTCCAGCGCGTTGAAGTCGGGCAGCAGGTGGTGGAACTGATAGATGAAGCCCATCGCATCGCGCCGCACCTCGGTCCGCGCATTGGCGCCGAAGCCTGCGACCTCCTGCCCGCACACGAAAATCTTGCCCTCGAACCCGCCTTCGAGCAGGCCTACCGCCTGCAACAAGGTCGACTTGCCCGATCCCGACGGCCCGAGCAGCGCGACGATCTCGCCCGGCGCGATCGTCAGGTTGACCCCGCGCAGCACGTCGATCGTCGCTTCCCCCTGCGTGAAGCTGCGCTTCAGGTCGCGGGTCTGGAGAACCGGCTCAGTCATAGCGCAGCACCTGCACGGGATCGGTATTGGCCGCCTTGAACGCCGGATACAGCGTGGCGAGGAACGAGAAGAGCAGCGCGGTCAGTGCGATCGCGACGATCTCGACCGGATCGACCTTCGACGGCAGCTCGGTCAGATAGCGCATGGTCGGGTCCCATATCTCGATCCCCGTCACCGCACCGATCGCCCCGATCACCTGCTGGCGGAAGGCAAGGAAGATGAATCCCAGCACCAGCCCCGCCCCCACGCCCAGCGCGCCGATGGTGGTGCCGACCGTCATGAAGATGCGCAGCATGCCGCCGCGCGTCGCGCCCATCGTCCTGAGGATCGCGATGTCGCGCGTCTTGGCGCGCACCAGCATGATGAGCGACGACAAGATGTTGAACACGGCGATCAGGATGATGATCGACAGCACGGTGAAGGTCACGATCCGGTCGACCGACAGCGCCTGGAACAGCTCCGAATTGAGCTGCCGCCAGTCGGAAATCTGCGCCTGCGCGACGAACTTCTCCCGCAGCGGTGCCATGATCCGGTCGATATCGTCGGGGTCGTTCGTCTCGATCTCGACCATGCCGACCGAATCGCCGGTCAGCAGCAGCTGCTGCGCATCCTCGATCGGCATGATGACGAACGCCTTGTCGTAATCATAGACGCCGACCTCGACGATCGCCGCCACGCGGTACGGCACCTGGCGGATCATCGTGCCGAACGGGGTCGTCGGCCCCTGCGGACTGATGATCGTCAGCTCGCTGCCGACCGTCACGCCCAGCGCCTGCGCAAGGCGCGATCCGATGATGACGTTGCCGCTGCCCGGCGTCACCGCGTTCAGCGAGCCGAGCTTCACATTGTCGCGGATCGTCGGGGTCGATCGGATGTCGCTCACCCGCATGCCGCGCGTCAGGATGAATTCGGACCGCCCGTTATAGGTCGCGAACAGCGGTTGTTCGATCAGCGGCGTCGCACTGGTGACGCCGGGCGTCCGCCGCGCTTCCTCGGCGATCCGCCGCCAGTCGGGCAGCTGGTTGTTATATCCCTGGATGATGGCATGGCCGTTCAGTCCGACGATCTTGTCGAACAGCTCGGCGCGGAAGCCGTTCATCACGCTCATGACGATCACCAGCGCAGCGACGCCCAGCATGACGGCGACGAGGCTGATCGAGGCGACCAGCGCGATGAACGCCTCGCCCCGTCCGGGCAACAGATATCGGCGGGCGATCATCCGCTCGTAACGCGACAGCAGCATGGCGGCGGTAATGATCCTCAGGCGACGTTGTTTCCCGCTGTAGGTACGCTTCTTGCCCCCCGCAAGACCGGCTGTTGCACAATGAACACATGGTGAAGGAAAGCGTAAGTGCCGCCTTGCAACGCTGGTGACAGCAACAGTCGGGACACGTATCGGTGTCCCCACGAAACGCAGGCAAAACAGGCCACGGTTCGGGGAGGCCAACCGGCTCCGCCCTGGAAGGGGGGAAGGGGCGTAGAAGCGGTGGCAACCAAGGGGGCTGACGAGCGATCGTCACGCAGGCGGCCGGGCTGGCGACAGTCCGGCCGTTTGCCGTTTCGGGGCCTGTCGGCGCTTTCCTTTCCGGCCGCAACGGCGATAGTCTCCGCAGCCGACGCAAAGGAGGATCGCGATGTCGACGACGTTCCGGCTATTCTACAGCAACGGTGCCTGCTCGCTTGCGCCGCACATCGCGCTGGAGGAAACCGGCGCTCCGTTCGAGCCGATCCGCATCGACATGGCCGCGGGCGAGCAACGTCGTCCCGAATTTCTCCGCATCAACCCCAAGGCGCGCGTCCCGGCACTTGCCGTCGACGACTGGGTGCTGACCGAGAACCCCGCGATCCTCCAGTTCATCGCGCGTTCTTTCCCCGATGCCGGGCTGTGGCCGGCGCAGCTGCGCGACCAGGCGCGGGTCGCCGAATGGCTGGCGTGGATCGCATCGACCGTGCATGTCGCCTACGCCCATGTCCGCCGCGCGGAACGCTATGCCGACAGCGCGGCGGCACTGGCGGACGTGCGCGCCAAGGGCCTCGCGACCTCTCGCGACCTGTGGGGCGCCGTCGACGCACGGATCGGCGAGGGTCCATGGGCGATCGGCAAGCACTATAGCGTGGCGGATGCCTATCTGCTGGTATTCTGGACATGGGGGCGCGGGGCCACGCTCGGCTTCGACATGGCAAACGACTTCCCGCAATGGACCGCGCATGCGCTCCGGATGGCGCAAAGGCCCGCGGTGCGGCGCGCCTTTGCGCGGGAGGGCCTTGCGCTGCCTGCGGAGGGCTGAGCGAACCCCGCCCCGCACCTTCAGAACGACAGCTTCACCGTCCCGCCCCACGTCCGCGGATCGCCCAGCTGCGCCGAGATCAGCCCGGTATTGCCCGGCGTGACCGCCAGCGACTCGAAATAATCCTGGTCGAAGGCGTTGCGCACCCAGCCGAAGATGTCGAACTGCCCGGTGCGATAGCCCGCGCGGAAGTTGTGGACCGAATAGCCGTCGATGTCGGTATAGATTGACCGCGAGGCGTTGGACGAGAATTTCGAGCGGTAGCTCGCGTCATAGCCGAGGTAGAAGTCGCCGTCGCGGTCGAGAAGCTTCGTGGGCAGCCGATATTCGGTTCCCCATGAGAACGCCCATTTCGAGATGCCCGGCAGCCACTGGCCCGACACGTCGCAATTGGCGGGGCTGTTCGCGCCCGGCGTCGCAGGGCGTCCCGGCGGGGTGCCGGTGCCGCCGCCCGCCAGCTCGGGCGGGCACGGCGCATCGACGAAGCGGACGAACTTCGCGTCGGTGAAGGCCCCGCTCCAATAGGCGTTCCAGCGATCGGTCGCCCGGATCGAGAAGTCCGCCTCCACGCCGCGCGTCCGCACCCGGTCCGCATTGGCGAGATAGCCGCGCAGCACCTGGCTGCCGCTGACGTTGCTGATGACGCTCGCCTGGAAATCCTTGATGCCGGTCCAGAAGGCGGCGAGGTTCAGCGTGATCCGCTTGTCCCAGAACTGCGTCTTGGCCCCGATCTCGAAATGATCGACCTTTTCCGGATCGATCTGCGCCACGTCGAGCGCGGGGGTGCCGTCGCTGCGGCTCGGCACGCCGTTCAGGTTGATGCCGCCGGTCTTGAACGATCGCGCATAGGTCGCATAGGTCAGCACGTCGGGCGTGACCTTGTACGACAGGTTGAGGTCGTAGGAGAGGTTCCACGCGCTGAACTTCGGCTCGAAGAACTGCGACGCCTGCACCCCGCGCTGTGCCGCGGTCCAAGGGTCGTTGTAATAGGGGCTGCCGGGCGTGGCGCTCACCACCTGGCGGGTGCCGTCGGACGCGGTGCCGGTGACGACCGAATCGTACCGCCCGTCCTTGCGATCGTAATTGACGCGGATGCCGGGGGAGACGGTGAAGCGGTCGTTCACCTCCCAGTTCAGCTTGCCGAAGGTCGCGACGCTCAGATTGTCGAGCCGGATGTCGTTGAGCGCCAGCACCCCGTTCAGCACCGCCGGATTGCGCGACAGGGCACTGGTCGGGTTGAGCAGCCACGCGCTGGCGGCGGTGCCGGTTTCCTGCACGCCGGTCGTGTGGATCTTCTGGTAGAAGCCGAACGCACCGACCACGAAGTCATAGCCGGTGCCCGCATGGGCATAGCGGACTTCCTGGGTATACTGGTCCTGCTTGGTCGGGTTGTTGACCCGGGTATAGACCGGCAGCCCGGTGAAGTCGCGGTCGTTGGCGGGCTGCCAGTCCCAGTAGCGCCATGCCGTGACCGAGGTGATCGTGCCGCTGCCTACGTCCCATTCGGCGCGTAGCGACGCGCCGCCCATCTCGTTGCGCGCCCGCAGCGCGGCGTCGAGATCGGTCAGCCGGTCGAACGGGTCGGTGCTCGGCACGCGATATCCGGGGAACAGCGCGGTCAGCGCGGCATATTGCCGGTTGGCGGCGCGCTGGGTGGTGCCGACCCGCGCATAGATCTGGCCGCAGCAGATCGGGTCCTGCAGGTTGAAATCGCCCGACAGGGTCAGGTTCAGGCTGTCGGTCGGCTTCCACAGCAGCGCGCCGCGCACGCCGATATTGTCCTGCGAGTTGATCCACTGGCGCGTCGCGACATTGTAGATCGTGCCGCGCCGGTCGGTGGTCGACAGGCTGATGCGCGCCGCCAGCTTGTCGGTCAGCGGGCCGGATACCGACACCTTGCCCTGCTTGAACTCGTAATTGCCCGCCGACACTTCGGCCCGGCCCTCGAAGGTGAAGCTCGGCGCGCGGGTGGTGATGTTGATCGCGCCCGCCGTGGTGTTCTTGCCGTAGAGCGTGCCCTGCGGCCCGCGCAGCGTCTCGATCCGCTCGACATCGACGAAGTCCAGCGTCGCGGCGGCGATGCGGTTGTAATAGACCTGGTCGATATAGATGCCGACACCCTGCTCGAACCCGTCGTTGGTCAGCCCGAACGGCGCGCCCAGCCCGCGGATGTTGATGAAGGTGTTGCGCGGGTTGGTGGAGAAGAATTGCAGCGTCGGCTGCAACTGCGTCAGCCGGTTGAGGTTGTAGGTGCCCTGCGCCTCCAGCGTCGCGGCACCCAGCACCGACACCGCGACCGGCACGTCCTGCACATTCTCCTCGCGGCGACGCGCGGTCACGACGATCTCGTCGCCGCCACGCTGGGCGGCCGGCTCCTCCTCGGGGGCGACGGTTGGCGCCGCCGCCGCGGGTGCGGCGGGCGGTGCCAGCATCGCCAACTGCCCCGGCGGTCCGGCCTGGGCGAAGGCGGGCTGGGTGAACATCGTGGCCGCGGCGAGCACGGCGAGCGAACGGCGATGGCGCATGGCAAAACCCCCTGAGCGATGCTTGTCTTTCCTTAATCCTATTTCACCCATGGGATTATGGTAGAAAGAAGCGCTGCGGGCGGCGTGAAGCAGGGATTGTTGCCGCCGGCCGCTTGAAACCCGGTGACGACGAACCATATGGGTTTTCGGGCGACGCCTTATGGGTCGCTCACGAACCGGCATTGCGTGGTAACGGATGCCGAGCCGTTCAATTCGCTTCATCAGGAGGATTTGACATGCGTAGCTTCGATTTCACCCCCTATCGCCGTTCGACCATCGGCTTCGACCGGCTGTTCGACATGCTCGAGAACAACGCGCGCACCAATGCGGGCGAGAACTATCCGCCGTTCAACCTCGAGCGCGTCGCCGAGGATCGCTATCGCATCACGCTGGCGATCGCCGGGTTCAAGCGCGACGAGGTGGAGATCACCGCGCAGCAGAACCTGCTGGTCGTCGCCGGTCGCAAGGCCGAGCAGACCGATGCGCAGAAGAGCGCGGTGCTGCACCTCGGCATCGCCAACCGCAGCTTCGAGCGGCGGTTCGAGCTGGCCGATTTCATCGTGGTGGAAAGCGCCGACCTCGCCGATGGCCTGCTGACCATCGAACTGCGGCGGGAAGTGCCCGACGCGATGAAGCCGCGCCGCGTCGCCATCGGCGACGAAACGCAGGTCAATCCGGTGCTCGAGAACGACACCAGGCAGGCCGCGTAACCCCTACGGCGCGTTGCTCCCTTGCGCGCCGTGGGCGGGCGCCCGGACATGGGTCCGGGCGCCCGTTCTGGTTTTGGGCGGGTAAGAAGAGGGTTGGTTCGCGCGGAGGCGCGGAGAGGGTGTGGCCTCCGAAGGTTGCGCACCGCAGGCTATCGCATCCCTGCCGCTCGCGATTCCGGGAAGGACGCTGCCGCGTCCAACACCTACTCCGCGCCTCCGCGCCTCTGCGCGAACCAAACTGCTTTTCTACCGCCCCTGCCCCATTGCCACGTCGGCGGATATGGCTTCCCGCCTACGCGGGAATGACGAGGGTTCGTGCGGGTCGGTCAGACCAGCCGCGACTGCTTCACCGCCGCTGCGATGAAGCTCGCGAACAGCGGGTGCGGGTCGAACGGCTTGGACTTCAGCTCGGGGTGGAACTGCACGCCCACGAACCACGGATGGTCGGGCCGCTCGACGATCTCGGGCAGCATGCCGTCGGGCGACATGCCCGAGAACACCAGCCCGCCGTGCTCCAGCATCTCGCGGTAGGCGGTGTTGACCTCATAGCGATGGCGGTGGCGTTCGCTGATCGTCGTGCCGCCATAGATCGACGCCACCACCGAATTGCCCGCCAGCGCCGCTTCATAGGCCCCCAGCCGCATCGTGCCGCCGAGGTCGCCGTCCGATTCGCGCTTCTGGATGCCCTCGGGGGTCATCCATTCGGTGATCATGCCGACCACCGGTTCGTCGGTCGGGCCGAATTCGGTCGACGACGCATCGGCGATGCCGCCCAGGTCGCGGACCCCTTCGATGCAGGCCATCTGCATCCCGAAGCAGATGCCGAAATAGGGCACGCGCCGTTCGCGCGCGAAGCGGACGCTGGCGATCTTGCCCTCCGCGCCGCGTTCGCCGAACGCGCCGGGGACGAGAATCGCGTGGCACGGCTCCAGTTCGGCGGCGACCATGTCGTGCTCGCCCTCGAACAGTTCGGCGTCGATCCAGCGGATGTTGACCTTCACCCGGTTGGCGATGCCGCCGTGCACCAGCGCCTCGTTGAGCGACTTGTAGGCGTCCTGCAGCCCGACGTACTTGCCGACCACGCCGATGGTGACTTCGCCCTCGGGGTTCTGCAACCGGTCCATGATGTCGCTCCAGCGCGACAGGTCGGGCGCGGGGCCGGGTTCGATGCCGAACGCGCGCAGCACTTCGGCGTCGAGCCCCTCGGCATGATATTGCTCGGGCACCGCATAGATGCTCGGCGCGTCGAGCGCGGGGATGACGGCGGCGGCGGGCACGTTGCAGAACAGCGCGATCTTGGCGCGCTCGCTCGGCGGCAGCGGCTTTTCGCAGCGGCAGACCAGTACGTCGGGCTGCACGCCCAGCGCCGCCAGTTCGCGCACCGAATGCTGCGTCGGCTTGGTCTTCAGCTCGCCCGCCGCCGCGATATAGGGCACCAGCGTGACGTGGATGCTGATCGAGCGGCCCCGGCCCAGCTCGTTCTTGAGCTGGCGGATCGCCTCGATGAACGGCAGCGATTCGATGTCGCCCACCGTCCCGCCGATCTCGCACAGCACGAAGTCGAGGTCGTCGCCGTTGTCGTCGACGGTATCGGCCTGCGCGAACGCCTTGATCGCGTCGGTGACGTGCGGGACCACCTGCACCGTCGCGCCCAGATAGTCGCCACGCCGCTCGCGCTGGATGATAGTCTGGTAGATGCGGCCCGAGGTGACGTTATCGGACTGGTGCGCCGCGACGCCGGTGAAGCGCTCGTAATGGCCGAGGTCGAGGTCGGTCTCCGCCCCGTCGTCGGTCACATAGACCTCGCCGTGCTGATAGGGCGACATCGTGCCCGGATCGACGTTGAGATAGGGGTCGAACTTGCGGATGCGGACCTTGTAGCCGCGCGCCTGCAACAGTGCTGCGAGAGAGGCCGCCATGAGGCCCTTGCCGAGCGACGAGACCACGCCGCCGGTGATGAAGATGTACCGCGCCATGGGAGATATCGCCTAGCGTCGAACGCCATCGCCGCCAAGCGCGAGGTTGCCCCCGCGCCCGCGAAACACGATGACCGGTTGATGGAAAAGGGCGGTTAGCGCGCCAGCGGGACCGCGGCGTTGTCGGCACCCGTCAGGTTGCCGATCGGATCGGCCGCCGGATTGGCCGGGCCGGTCGCGGCGGGCGGCGGAGTCGTCGGCCGCGCGAGCGAGGTGTCGATCGAGCCCGACCCGCGATTCGCCGCGATCACCGCCAGCGCGATGCTCATCGCGATGAACAGCCCGGCGAGGATCGCCGTCGCCCGCGTCAGGAAATCGGCCGCCCCGCGCGCCGACATCAGCCCCGAAGGGCTGCCGCCGGTGGTCAGCCCGCCGCCTTCCGACTTCTGCATGAGGATCACCGTCACGAGCAGCGCGGCGATGATCGCATGGACGACGAGCAGGAAAGTGAACATGGGCTGGGAACGTTTCCGAAAGTTGGCGATCGCACGACCGAAGCCGGGCACATAGGCGAGCCGCGCCCCGCGATCAACCGGGGCGCGCCGTGCCCGACCGGACCCGCCCCGACGGGCCGGGTACGAAGCCGTACTGCGAATCCGTAACATTATCGTTCCGAAGCGGAAACCAAGCGCACAAGTGCGACGTTCCTGTTTCCGATCCCGCCCGAACAAGGCCATTTTCCAGGTAAGGCTCCTGTATGTTTCCGAGCACGCTGCTGAAGAAATGGATGGACGGACTCGTCGATTACGTGCGGTCCGGCGAACCCGATCTTACCAATCGCCAGATGGCGCTGATGATGATCGTCTATCTGCAACCGGGGCCCCATACGGTGCGCGGGCTGGCGCGGGCGCTGAACGTGTCGAAACCGGTCGTGACACGCGCCTTGAATCGGTTGGGCACGCTCGGCTATCTCCGCCGCCAACGCGACGATGCCGACAAGCGCAACATCTTCGTCGCGCAGACGAGCGAAGGGGCCAATTTTCTTGCAGAGTTCGGGCAGTTCATGGGCGGCGACGGAGTCGGCGACTTCAACCGACGTCACGCCAACGCGTAGCCGTTTCGCGCTGCGCACCCGCTCGGCGGCGATCGATCCGCGGATCGAGGCAGTCCGGCGCGATCTGGCCGATATCCGCATGGCCGACCGGGTGTTCGCCCCGCATTATGCGGTGCCGGTGCGCCGGACCGTCGGTGTCGTGACGCCGCTGACCGAGACGCCCGGCGGCCCCGCCCTGTCGCAACTGCTGCCCGGCGAGCCGTTCGACGTGCTCGAATTCACCTCCGGCCATGGCTGGGGCCGGTCGCCGATCGACGGCGCGGTCGGCTTCGTCGCGTGCGACGGGCTGTGCGCCGCCTTTGCCGCCACCCATGTCGTCGCGGTGCGAGAGACGGTGGTGCACGGCGATCCCTCCCCTGCCCGCCCCCTGCCGCTGACGCTGCCGATGGGCGCGCGCGTCGCGGCGAGCGGCGGCGGCGACTGGGTCGAGGTCGACGGCGGCTATGTCCGCGCCGACGACCTGCTGCCGCTCGACTCGCCCGGCGGCGATCCGGTCGCGATCGCCTTGCGTCTGCAAGGCGTCGCGGAGGTTGCGGGCGGCCGGTCGGGCGCGGGCGTCGATGCCGCGGGCCTCGTGTTCCTCGCGTGCACGCTGGCGGGGGAAGCCGTGCCGCGCTTCGCCGATCTTCAGGCGGAAACGATCGGCACGCCATTGTCCGCCGGGGACGTGCCCGCGCGCGGCGACCTGCTGTTCTTTGCCGATCATGTCGCGATGCTGGTCGATGCCGGTACCGCGATCCATGCCGACGGCACGGTGCGCTGCGAGGATGTCGCCGCGCTCGACCGGTTCGGCCCCATTCTCGCGCGGAGGCGCCCGGCATGAGCGTGCGTGTTTTCATCGACGGGGCGGCGGGCACCACCGGCCTCGAGATCGCCGACCGGCTGGGCGGTCGCCCGGAGATTGACTTCATCACCCTCGACGATGCCCGGCGCAAGGACCCGGCGGCACGGCGCGAGGCGCTGAACGACGCCGATTTCGTCGTGCTGTGCCTGCCCGACGACGCCGCGCGACAGGCGGTGGCGCTGATCGACAATGACCGTACCCGCGTGATCGACGCCTCCACCGCGCACCGGGTGGCGGACGGCTGGACCTATGGCATGGCCGAGCTGGAGCCGTCACAGCCCGGCGCCATCGCCACCGCGATGCGGGTGTCGAATCCGGGTTGCTATCCCACCGGCTTCCTCGCGCTGGTGCGCCCGCTGGTCCGCGCCGGGTTGATCCCGCACGACTGGCCGGTCAGCGTCAATGCCGTGTCGGGCTATTCGGGCGGCGGCAAGGCGATGATCGCCGAGTTCGAGGGCGGCGATACGCGAACCGCCTTTCGCGGCTACGGCCTCGGCCTCGCCCACAAGCATGTCGCGGAGATGCAGCGCCACGCCCGGCTCGCCCATCCGCCGCTGTTCACGCCCGCCGTCGCCAACACCTATCGCGGCATGGTGGTCGAGGTGCCGTTGCCGCTGTTCGCCTTCCACCGCCGCCCGAGCCTGACCGCGATCGAGCAGGCGCTGCACGACGCCTATCGCGAATTGCCGGTGGTGCGGGTGCTCCCCGCCGACGAGTCGGTCGTGGAGATCGAGGCGGACGCCGGGACCGACCGGCTGTCGCTGCGCGTGTTCGGCAACATGGAGACGGGGCAGGCCCGGCTGATCGCCACGCTCGACAATCTCGGCAAGGGCGCGGCAGGCGCCGCGGTGCAGAACTTCAACCTGATGGCCGGGTTCGACCAGACCGCCGGACTGACGCTGTAGCCGCGACTTCGTCATTCCGGCGCAGGCCGGAATCCATGGACGCGGGCCGATGCGGTTCCGGCAACACGTTCCGTATCCATGGATCCCGGCCTTCGCCGGGATGACCCAGGACGGCGCCACGCAATCGTTTTCACTACCCGCATACCTATGCCACCTTCGCGTTTGCGAAATAGGCTGCTAGGAGCGCGCGAGACCGATACGAGACGAAGGAGCAGGCATGACGAGGCAAGCGGTAGCGAAGCTGCTGTTGTTCGGCGCGACGGGGGACCTGTCGCAGCGGATGCTGCTCCCCTCGCTCTACGGCCTCCATGCCGACGGACTGCTGCCGCAGGGGCTGACGATCACCGGCACCGCGCGGCACGAGTATGACGACGCGGGCTTCCGCACCTTCGCGCATCAGGCGCTCGACCAGTTCCTGCCCGACGACCGCAAGGACGAGGCCGCGATCGAGGGGTTCCTCGCACGGCTCTACTATCAGCCGCTCGATGCGTCGAACGTCGACGGCTTCGGCGCGCTGGCCGAGAAGCTGGGCGACATCTCGGGCGGGCTCGCGATCTTCCTGTCGACCGCGCCGTGGCTGTTCGGGCCGACGATCACCGGGCTGAAGAGCGCCGGGCTGGCCGGGCCGAACGTGCGGATCAGCCTCGAGAAGCCGCTCGGCAAGGATCTCGAGTCGAGCCGCGAGATCAACGATCTGGTCGCCGCCGCCTTCCCCGAGGAGCGGACCTACCGGATCGACCATTATCTCGGCAAGGAAACCGTCCAGAACATCCTCGCGCTGCGCTTCGGCAATGCGATGTTCGAGCCGGTGTGGAACGCGCGCGGCATCGATCACGTGCAGATCACCATCTCGGAGACGGTCGGGCTGGAGGGCCGCGCGGGCTATTACGACGAGGTCGGCGCGCTGCGCGACATGGTGCAGAACCACGTCCTGCAACTGGTCGCGCTGATCGCGATGGAGCCGCCCGCCAAGTTCGACGGCACCGCGATCCGCGACGAGAAGGTGAAGGTGCTGCGTTCGCTGCGTCGCATCGGCGCGGACGAGGTCGGCAGCCACACCGTCACCGGCCAGTATGACGCGGGCGCGGTCAAGGGCGAGATCGTCCGCGGCTATGACGAGGAACTGGGCAAGGATTCGGACACCGAGACCTTCGTCGCGGTGAAGGCGCATGTCGACAACTGGCGCTGGCAGGGCGTGCCCTTCTACCTGCGCACCGGCAAGCGGATGCAGGATCGCCATTCGGAAATCTCGATCCATTTCAAGCCGGTGCCGCATTCGATCTTCGCCGATCGCGGCGGGCGGTTGCAGCCGAACGTGCTGGTCATCCGCCTCCAGCCCGAGGAATATGTCCGCCTGCTGGTGATGGCCAAGGAGCCGGGGCTCGACCGCGACGGCGTGCGCCTGCGCGAGGTGCCGCTCGACCTGTCGCTGACGACGGCGTTCGCGGGGACGCGGCGGCGCATCGCGTACGAGCGGCTGCTGCTCGACCTGATCGAGGGCGATCCGACGCTGTTCGTCCGCCGCGACGAGGTGGAGGCGCAGTGGCAGTGGATCGATGCGATCCGCGAGGGGTGGAAGGCCAACGGCACCCACCCCAAGCCCTATCCGTCGGGCAGCTGGGGTCCGAACGCCAGCGTGGCGCTGACCGAGCGCGACGGGGTGACGTGGAACGAGTGAGCGGCTGAGGCGCTCCCTTCCCGTCCCCCGTTCGCTTCGAGCCTGTCGAGAAGGCGTTCTCGACAAGCTCGAACCAAACGGATTTTCACAGGATAAAGAAGCACATGACCGAGATCGAATGGTGGGAATATGACGAACCCGCCGAATTCGCCGCCGCGCTGGCGGGCGATATCCAGTTCATCATCGAATCGGCGATCGATGCGCGCGGCGCGGCGGTGATCGCGCTGGCCGGGGGGCGTACCCCCGCCCCGATCTATGCCGAGCTGGTCAAGGCGAAGCTCGACTGGAAGCGCGTCACGATCGTCCCCACCGACGACCGCATCGTGCCGATGGGCGACGCGCTGTCGAACGTCACCGGCCTCGCCAAGATCTTCCTGCCCAAGGGCGCGCGGGTGATCCCGCTGACCGCCGAGAAGGCGGCGGATTACAAGGCGGCGGGCCGCGCGGCGGATGCCCGGTTGCAGGACCTGCACTGGCCGCTCGACCTGTGCCTGCTCGGCATGGGTGCCGACGGGCACACCGCCTCGATCTTCCCCGGCCCCGACCTGACCGAAGCGCTGACCGGCCCGAAGGAGCGCCGCGCGCTCGGCGTCCTGCCCGATCCGCTGCCGCCCGAGGCGCCGGTGGCGCGCGTGACGCTCAGCCACGCCGCCATCGCTTCCGCCCGCGCGCTGATGATCGCGATCACCGGTGCGGAAAAGAAGGCCGTGCTCGAACGCGCGATCGATCAGGGCGCATCGTCCGCCTATCCGATCGGCCGGGTGCTGGCCGAAGTCGAACTTCCCGTCGATATCCACTGGAGCGAATAATGGCCCTTCACGCCGAAATCGCCGCCGTCACCGACCGCATCATCGAAGCGTCGCGCGACAGGCGCGCCGCGTACCTCGCGCTGATCGACCGCGAACGCGACAGCGGCGTCGACCGCCCGATGCTCGGCTGCGCGAACCTGGCGCACGCCTATGCCGGGACCGACGAGGACCGCGACCTGATGCGTCCAGCCAACCGGATGAACATCGGCATCGTCACCGCCTACAACGACATGCTGTCGGCGCATGCGACCTATTACCGCTATCCCGAACAGATGAAGGTCTGGGCGCGCGAAGCGGGCGTGACGGCGCAGGTCGCGGGCGGCGTGCCCGCGATGTGCGACGGCGTGACGCAGGGCTATGCGGGGATGGAATTGTCGCTGTTCAGCCGCGACACCATCGCGCTGTCGACCGCGGTCGCCCTGTCCCACGGCACGTTCGAGGGCGCGGCGCTGCTCGGCATCTGCGACAAGATCGTACCGGGCCTGCTGATGGGCGCGCTGCGCTTCGGCCATCTGCCGATGGTGCTGATCCCGGGCGGCCCGATGCGCACCGGCATCCCCAACAAGCAGAAGGCGGCGGTCCGCGAAGCCTATGCCGAAGGGAAAGTGGGCCGCGAGGAACTGCTCGACGCCGAGATCGCGGCCTATCACGGCAAGGGCACCTGCACCTTCTACGGCACCGCGAACAGCAACCAGATGATGATGGAGGCGCTGGGGCTGCACATCCCCGACGCCTCCTTCGCCAACCCGACCACCAAGCGGCGGCAGGAACTGACCCGCGCCGCCGTCCACCGGCTGGCGGAGATCGGCTGGGACGGCGACGACTATCGCCCGATCGGCCGCGTGGTCGATGAAAAGGCGATCGTGAACGCCGCGATCGTGCTGCTGGCGACGGGCGGTTCGACCAACCACCTGATCCACCTGCCCGCGATCGCGCGATCGGCGGGGATCGTGATCGACTGGGAGGATTTCAACCGCCTGAGCCAGGTCGTGCCGCTCCTCACGCGGGTCTATCCCAACGGATCGGCGGACGTGAACGGCTTCGAGGATGCGGGCGGGCCGTCGTTCGTGATCCGCGAGCTGCTGCGCGGCGGGCTGATGCACGCCGACACGCTGACCATCGCGAAGGACGGCATGGCCGCCTATGGTCGCCAGTCGGTGATCGAGGACGACAGGCTGGTCTGGCGCGATCATGCCGCAAAGAGCGGCGACGACAGCATCGTGCGCACCATCGACGATCCGTTCAGCCCCGAAGGCGGCTTCCGCATCCTCGAGGGCAATATCGGCCGTGCCTGCATCAAGGTGTCGGCGGTGGACCGCGACCGTTGGGTGATCGAGGCGCCGTGCCGCGTGTTCAGCGACCAGGCATCGGTGCAGGCGGCGTTCAAGGCGGGCGAGCTGGACCGCGACGTGGTGGTGGTGGTGCGCCATCAGGGACCGCGCGCCAACGGCATGCCCGAACTGCACAAGCTGACCCCGGCGCTGGGCGTGCTCCAGAACCGTGGCTACCGGGTGGCGCTCGTCACCGACGGACGCATGTCGGGCGCATCGGGCAAGGTGCCCGCCGCGATCCACCTGTCGCCCGAGGCGCTGGGCGGCGGCCCGATCGGCAAGCTGCGCGACGGTGACGTGATCCGGCTGGACGCGGACGCCAACACGCTCCAGGCGCTGGTCCCGGCGGACGAATGGGACGCGCGCGACCACGCGCCGGTTCCCCCGGCGGCGGACGGCACCGGTCGCGAAATCTTCGCGATGATGCGCCAGGGCGCCAGCGAGGCGGAAGCGGGCGGATCGGCGATGCTGGCGGCGGCGGGGCTGTAACCGCCGGAGCGAACCATCAACCGTACCCCCGCGCAGGCGGGGGTCCAGGGCAACGAGCGTCGACCCGCGCAACCCTGGATCCCCGCCTTCGCGGGGATACGCAACCGGGCTATAGGGAAGAGGTCATGGAAGTCGTTGCGGTAGATATCGGTGGCACCCACGCCCGCTTCGCGATCGCCGAGGTCGAGGACGGGCGCGTCGTCCGTCTGGGCGACCCCGTCACGCAGAAGGTCGCCGAACACGGCAGCCTGCAACTGGCATGGCGCGCGTTCGAGCGCGATCTGGGCCGCCCGCTGCCGCGTGCCGCCAGCCTTGCGGTCGCATCGCCGGTCAACGACACGCTCATCAAGTTCACCAACAATCCGTGGATCATCCGCCCGCCGCTGATGCAGGAGCGGCTGGACGTCGATGTGTGGACGATCATCAACGATTTCGGTGCGGTCGGCCATGCCGTGGCGCAGGTGGCGGACAGCGACTTCATCCACCTGTGCGGCCCCGAAGGCCCGCTGCCCGAGCGCGGCGTGGTGACGATCTGCGGTCCGGGCACCGGCCTTGGCGTCGCGCAGCTGATGCGCGCCGACGATCGCTATCACGTGCTGGAAACCGAGGGCGGGCATCAGGACTTCGCGCCGCTCGACGCGATCGAGGACGCGCTGCTGCGCCGCCTGCGCAAGGCGCACGGCCGCGGATCGACCGAGCGCGCCTGTGCCGGGCCGTCGATCGTCGCGTGGTACGAAACGCTGGCCGAGATCGAGGGCGTGTCGGTGCCGCATACCGACGACAAGACGATCTGGACCGCCGCGCTGGACGGCACCGACAGCATCGCCGTTGCCGCGCTCGACCGCTTCTGCCTGACGCTCGGCGCGGTGGCGGGCGACCTCGCGCTGGGGCATGGCGCGAAGGCGGTGGTGATCGCGGGCGGGCTAGGCCTGCGGCTCAAGGACCATCTGCTCGAATCGGGCTTCGGCACGCGCTTTACGGCGAAGGGCCGGTTCCAGAACCTGATGGCGGGCATCTCCGTCAAGCTGATCACCCATCCCCAACCCGGCCTGTTCGGGGCCGCCGCCGCCTTTGCGCAGGAGCACGCACGATGACCGTTTCGATTGCAGAGATCATGCAGACCAGCCCGGTGATCCCGGTGCTGGTGGTCCACGACGCCGCCGAGGCCCGCCCGATGGCGGAGGCGCTGGTCAAGGGCGGCCTGCGCGTCCTTGAAGTGACGCTGCGCACCCCCGCCGCACTCGAAGCCATCGCGGAGATGAAGAAGGTGGACGGCGCGATCGTCGGCGCGGGCACCGTCGTCAACGCGCAGCAGTTCGCGCAGGCGATGGACGCGGGGTCCGAGTTCATCGTCTCCCCCGGCCTGACCGAGACGATCGCACGCCCGATCATCGACAGCGGCGTGCCGTTCCTGCCCGGCATCGCCAATGCGGGCGACATCATGCGCGGGCTGGACCTCGGCCTCACCCATTTCAAATTCTTCCCGGCCGAGGCGGCGGGCGGCCTCAAGGCGCTGAAGGCGCTGGCCGCCCCCTTCTATCAGGCGAAGTTCTGCCCGACCGGCGGCATCACCGAGGCGAGCGCGCCGGAATGGCTGGCGTTCGATCCGGTGCTGTGCGTCGGCGGCAGCTGGATCGTCGGCCCGACCCACGCCGAAACCCAGACCCGCGCCCACGCGGCGAGCGGGTTGCGGGGGTAACGCCAAAGCTCCTCCCCGGCACGGGGAGGGGGACCATGCGCAGCATGGTGGAGGGGGGTGCCCGCATACGGCACCGTCGCTTTCGCGGCGATCCCCCTCCACCATTGCCTTCGGCGACGGTCCCCCTCCCCGTGCCGGGGAGGATTTTCAGCGGATCGCGCGTGCCTCTGCCGGGGTGGCCCAGCGGAGCGCTTCGGTACCGCGCAGGAACACCACCAGCCGTTCGTCCCTGACCGGCTCCCGCGCGCCGCCGCATGGCGCACGCTTATAGGATATCGCCAGCGTAACGCCCGGCTTGCCGCCGCCCACCACCCGCACCCGCGCGATCGCAGGATAGCGCCGCAGGTCGAGCGCGAGGACATCGACCGTCAGCACCGTCTGCGTGCCCGGCGGACGGGCGGTCAGCGGCCGATAGGGGGCGGATACGGTACAGGCCGCGGCGGGCGGCACCGTGATGACCAGCGCGGCGGCAAGCAGCGCCCGCCGCATCACATCTCGCCGCGCGCGCGGCGGATCGCGTACCATTTCTGCACATTGGCATTATGTTCGGCGAGCGTGTCGGCGAACACATGCCCACCGCTGCCGTCCGCAACGAAGTACAGCGCCTTGCTGTCCGCCGGATCGAGCACCGCGTCGATCGAGGCGCGCCCCGGATTGGCGATCGGCCCCACCGGCAGCCCGCGCGACGCATAGGTGTTGTAGCCGTTCTTGGCGGTCAGTTCCGAGCGCAGGATGCGCCGCCCGAGCGGCCTGCCCCTGGTGATCGGGTAGATGACCGTCGGATCGGCCTGGAGCGGCATGCCGATGCGCAGCCGGTTGGAATAGACCGCCGCGACCATCCGTCGTTCAGACGGCTTGCCGGTTTCCTTCTCGACGATCGAGGCAAGGATGATCGCCTCGCGCGGGGTTTTCGCGACGGTGGTCGGCTTGCGCTTCGCCCAGGCGTCCTTGAGGTAGCGGTCCATCGCCGCCTGCATCCGCGCGATATAGGCCGCGCGGGTATCGCCGCGCTGATAGTCGTAGCTGTCGGGCAGGATGCTGCCCTCGGGCGGCAACGGCGCGGGGCCGTCGAGCTGCGGCGCCTTGGCCACCGCCTCCTGCACCAGCACCGACGGCCAGCCTTCGGGCACCGTCACGAAGCGGCGGATCGTCCGCCCGCCCTGCAACAGCTTGAGGATGTCCGACTGGCTGAGCCCCGCCGGGATCTGATATTCCCCGGCGCGGATCGGATCGTCGCTCCCCAGCACCTGTGCGAACAGGCGGAAGCGCCCGGCGGAGCGGATCGCCCCCGCCTTTTCCAGTTCCGCCGCCGCCGCGGTCAGGCTCGCCCCCTCGGGAACGACGACGGTCAGGTTGCGCTGCGCCGGACCGGGCCCGCCCCAGCTCTGGATCACGAGGAACAGCGCGGCGATGCCGAGCAGTCCGACGATCAGGCCGAGGCATCCGATCCGGCGCATGGGATCAGAGCGCCTTCATCACCAGCGAGGCGTTGGTGCCGCCGAAGCCGAACGAGTTGTTCAGCACCGCCTTCACCTTGCGCTCCTGCGCGGTGTGGGGGACCAGGTTGACGCCCGCGCAATTCTCCGACGGATTGTCGAGGTTGAGCGTCGGTGGCACGATCCCGTCGCGCATCGCGAGGATGCAGAAGATGCTCTCCACCGCGCCCGCGCCGCCCAGCAGGTGGCCGATCGCCGACTTGGTCGACGACATGGCGAGGTCGCCGATCGCATCGCCGAACAGCCGCCGCACCGCGCCCAGCTCCAGCTCGTCGCCCAGCGGCGTCGAGGTGCCGTGCGCGTTGATATAGTCGATGTCCGTCAGCGACAGGCCCGACTTGCGCATTGCCATTTCCATCGAGCGGAACGCACCCGACCCCTGCGGATGCGGCGCGGTGACGTGATAGGCATCGCCCGACAGGCCGTAACCGATCACCTCGGCATAGATTTTCGCGCCGCGCGCCTTGGCCCGCTCATATTCCTCGAGCACGACGACGCCCGCGCCCTCGCCCATCACGAAGCCGTCGCGATCGCGGTCATAGGGGCGCGACGCCTTTTCGGGCTGGTCGTTGAACGCGGTCGACAGCGCGCGCGCCTGCGCGAACCCGGCGATGCCCAGCGGACAGATCGCGCCCTCCGCGCCCCCGGCCAGCATCACGTCGGCGTCGTCCATCGCGATCATCCGCGCGGCGTCGCCGATCGAATGCGCGCCGGTCGAGCAGGCGGTGACGACCGCATGGTTCGGCCCCATCAGCCCGTATTTGATCGAGACCTGTCCCGAGATCAGGTTGATGAGCCGCCCATGGACGAAGTGCGGCGACACGCGCGACGGCCCCTTGTTCTCGCACACCAGCGATTCGCTGGCGATGCCCGGCAGCCCGCCGATCCCCGAACCGATCGAACAGCCCGCGCGCAGCCGCTCCTCCTCCGACATGTCGGTGAGCCCTGCGTCCTCCAGCGCCTGTCCGGCGGCGTCGATGCCGAAGACGATGAACGGATCGACCTGCCGCTGGATCTTGTGATCGACGCGCAGCCCCGCATCGAAGCCATATTCATGGCCCGCGGGCTTCACCTCGCAGGCGATGCGGCACTTCTGGTTCGACGCATCGAAATGCGTGATCGGACCGGCGCCCGACTTTCCGGCGATCAGGTTCTTCCAGGCGGTCTCCACCTCGGCACCCAGCGGGGTCACGAGGCCGAGGCCGGTCACGACTACGCGGCGCATGGGCATTCCTCTTTCATTCGGCGGCTATACGAACGGCCCCCCGCCCATGGCTGAACGCCGGGACGGGGGGCCGGAAACTCTGGTCGGCGGGTCGGCGGAGCGGCACGGGCCGCCCCGGCCGGATCAGCCCTTGTGCTCGTCGATATAGGTGATCGCGTCCTTGACGGTCGTGATCTTCTCGGCGGCGTCGTCGGGAATCTCGACCCCGAACTCTTCCTCGAACGCCATCACCAGCTCGACGATGTCGAGGCTGTCCGCGCCCAGATCGTCGATGAAGCTCGCGTCCTCGGTCACCTTCTCGGCTTCGACGCCGAGATGCTCGACGACGATCTTCTTCACGCGGTCGGCGGTCTCGCTCATAATCATTCCCTCTATCACATGCGTGGTGTCATGTACCTGAACGCCCCTAGAACGCGGGCAGGCCGCGCGCAAGGGCCGCCAATGTCACGCGGGGCGCGTCGCGAACAGCCGGGCGAGCGTCGCCGCGTTATAGGCATAGCCGCCCATCAGCCGCTGCACGCGGACCTGCGCCTTCTTCGCCCCCGCGATCTCCATCATGCCGTTCATGAAGGAATCGACCTCGGGCGTCTGCCTGCGCGCGAGGAAGGCGTTGAGGACGGCGGGCGGCGTCTGGCTCAGCCGCCGGTTGACCGCGACCGGATCGACGCCGTTCGCCGACAGCCCCGACGCCAGCGCCTCCACCGCGATGCTGGTGACGACCAGCTCGCCCGCGCGCACATCCGCCTTGCCGGTGCCGGGCTGGCAGGCGGCGGCATGGGCGCGGGCCTGTTTCACCAGCGCTTCGGTGGCGGGCGCGGGCTTCCTGCCCTCCAGCACGCCGACGATCATGCCCTGTTGCAGCTTGGCGAGTTCCACCTTGGGCATCTTCGCGACCGCGCATCTGACGACGTTCGCATCGCCCGCCGCCGCCAGTGCCATGGCCATCATCATCACGCTCATACCATCGCCATCCCGCCGTTCACATGGATCGTCTGGCCGGTGACGTAACCGGCCTCGCGGCTGGCAAGATAGGCGACCGCCGCCGCCACGTCATCGCCCGTGCCCAGCGCCCCGGCGGGAATCCGGCCCAGCAGGGCGGATTTCTGCGCCTCGGGCAGCACGTCGGTCATCGCGGAGGCCATGAAACCGGGGGCGACGCAGTTCACGGTGATGTTGCGGCTGGCATATTCCTGCGCCAGCGCCTTCGACATGCCGACGAGGCCCGCCTTGGACGCGGCATAGTTGGCCTGCCCCGGATTGCCGGTCTGTCCCACGACCGAGGTGATCGAGACGATGCGCCCGAAGCGCGCCTTCATCATCGGACGCGCGGCGGCGCGGCACAGGCGGAACGCAGCCTCGAGGTTGACGCGGATCACCTGATCCCACTCCTCGTCCTTCATCCGCATGGCGAGGTTGTCGCGCGTGACCCCGGCGTTGTTGACGAGGATGTCGAGCTTGCCGAGCGCGGCCACCGCCTGCGGCACCAGCGCATCGACCTGTGCGCCGTCGGACAGGTCGCAGACCAGCGTGACGTGGTCCCCGCCCAGCTCGGCGGCGAACGCCTCCAGCTTGGCCTGGTTGGAACCCGACAGCGCCAGCCGCGCACCCTGTGCGGCAAGCCCCCTGGCGATGGCGGAACCGAGGCCGCCACTGGCGCCGGTGACGAGGGCGGTCATTCCTGTGAGGTCGAACATGGGTATCTCCAGAAGAAGTTAGGGGTTCGCGCAGAGACGCGGAGACGCAGAGGAGTGATGGTTGTTGACCAAGCGGCGCAGCCCCTCCTTCAGGGTGGCGCCGCCGAAGTTGATGAGAAGCCCTACGGGCTGATGCGTGAGGCGAAGGTAGGTTAGCAGTTGCTTGGCATGTACCGCCGTCAGTCGCTCGACGGACTTGATTTCCACGAGCAACCTATCATCGACGATCAGATCGATCCGAAAGGCTGCTTCAAAACGCAGTCCTTCGAACTCGATGTCGATAGGACGCTGTCGGACGACACCATAACCCATTTCGGTCAACTTGGCCGCAAGCACGGCTTCGTAGACGCTCTCCAGCAAGCCCGGTCCCAGATCACGGTGCAGGCGCAGTGCGACATTCACCACATCCCCGCTGATCGCGTCGATATCCCGCATTCTCTGCGCCTCCGCGTCTCTGCGCGAAATCTAAATCACAACCGCCCCACCAGCGCCTCGATGTCGGCCATCGTCACGACGCTCGCCACGGTCGCGTCGGGGGCGATGCGCTTGACCATCGGGCCGAGCACCTTGCCGCCCAGTTCCACGAAGTCGGTGACGCCCGCCGCCTGCATCGCCAGCACCGATTCGCGCCAGCGGACCATGCCCGTCACCTGCTCCACCAGCAGGCGGCGGATCGTCTCCGCATCCGCCACCGGTGCGGCGGTGACGTTGGCGAAGACGGGCACGAGCGGGGCGGACAGCGTGACACCGGCCAGCGCCTCGGCCATCGCATCGGCGGCGGGCTGCATCAACGGGCAGTGGAACGGGGCCGACACCGGCAGCACGACCGCGCGCTTGATGCCCATTTCCTTGGCCAGCGGCACCGCACGCTCGATCGCCGCCTTCGCGCCCGAGATCACGACCTGCGACGGATCATTGTCGTTGGCGACGGTGCAGACCTGCCCTTCCGCCGCCGCTTCCGCCAGCGCCTGCGCCTTGGCGAGATCGGCGCCGAGCAGCGCGGCCATCGCGCCCTCGCCCACCGGCACCGCCGCCTGCATCGCCTGTCCGCGCAGCTTCAGCAGCCGCGCGGTGGTGGGAAGGTCCAGCGAGCCCGCCGCGCACAGCGCGCTATATTCGCCCAGCGAATGGCCCGCGACGAAATCGGCCTTTTCCGACAGCCGCACCCCGCCCTCGCGCTCCAGCACCCGGAGCGTCGCGATGGCATTGGCCATGATCGCGGGCTGGGCATTCTCGGTCAGCATCAGGTCGGCGTCGGGACCGTCGGCCATCAGGCGGAAGAGGTGCTGGCCCAGCGCCTCGTCGACCTCCTGGAACACCTCGCGCGCATGGGGGCTGGCGGCGGCGAGGCCCACGCCCATGCCGACCGACTGGCTGCCTTGCCCTGAAAAGAGGAATGCCCGCATCGCCCAAATCTCCTGCAAATCAAGCCGCGCGGCCTAGTCGCTCGGCCAAGCTGAACGCAAGGGGGCGGCTTGCCACAGCCTGCGACCATTTCGGCGCGTCTGCGACAAACGCCTGCGACACGCGGTGCCCATCTTGGCTCCATCGAAACGCAGACAGGAGCATTTGCCATGAAGAAGCTGATCCTCGCCGCGATGACCGCATCGCTGCTCGCCACCCCGATGGCCGCATCGGCGCAGGGCCGCACCGTCATCAAGGAACGCCCCGGTCGCACCGTCGTGGTCGAGAAGAACCGCCACGGCCAGAACGTCCGCAAGACCGTCGTCCGCCGGCAGCCCGTCCGGTGGCAGCGCGGCCAGCGGTTCGACCGCAACCGTGCCGCCAACTACCGCGTCATCGACTATCGCGCCTATCGCCAGCGCGGCGTCTATGCGCCCCCGCGCGGCTATCAGTGGGTGCGCTCGGGCAATGACGCGGTGCTGGTCGCGATCGCCAGCGGCCTGATCGGCGCGGTGATCGGCGGCGCGGTGCTGAACTGATCCCGAAGGATCGTCATTCCCGCGCAGGCGGGAATCCATAACCGCTACGGGTTCGGCGCCATCGCCAACGTCAGCGTCGATGGATCCCCGCCTTCGCGGGGATGACGAAGCGGCTCGGACGCGACCTTACGCCTTGCCTTTCCGCCCGATTCGGGTAAGGGAGCACATCTTCGGGGTGGTGGGTTCGACCTGCCGCCCCGGACTGCATTTGAAGACGACAGCCGGAGGGGCTCCGCGACAGGCGCGGCGTCAGCGATCGGCCAACAGACGAGAAAGACACATGGCTCTCTACGAGCACGTGTTCCTTGCGCGCCAGGATCTGGCACAGGCGCAGGTGGACGCGCTGGCGGAAACCGCCACCAAGATCGTTCAGGACATGAACGGCAAGGTCGTCAAGACCGAGACCTGGGGCCTGCGCAGCCTCGCCTATCGCATCGCGAAGAACCGCAAGGCCCATTACGTCATGCTCGAGATCGACGCGCCGGGCGACGTCGTGGCCGAGCTGGAGCGCCAGACGCAGATCAACGAGGACATCATCCGCTTCATGACCGTCAAGGTCGATGCGCATGAGGAAGGTCCGACCGTGATGATGCGCAAGAGCGAGCGTTCGGAGCGTGGCGAACGTCGCGGCGGTCGCGACCGTGACGACCGCGGCCCGCGCCGCGACCGCGAGCAGTCGGCCCCCGCCGACGCCGAAGCGTAAGGAGCAGCACCCATGGCACGTCCGTTTTTCCGCCGCCGCAAGAGCTGCCCCTTCTCCGCGAAGGACGCTCCCCGGATCGATTACAAGGATGTACGTCTGCTGCAGGGCTTCGTGTCCGAACGCGGCAAGATCGTACCGTCGCGCATCACTTCGGTGAGCGCCAAGAAGCAGCGCGAACTGGCCCAGGCCATCAAGCGCGCCCGTCACCTGGGCCTGCTGCCCTACATCGTCAAGTAAGGAGTAGGCAGACATGGACGTCATTCTGCTGGAGCGCGTCGAGAAGCTCGGCGCCATCGGCGACGTGGTGAAGGTGAAGGACGGCTTTGCCCGTAACTTCCTCCTGCCGCGCAAGAAGGCGCTTCGCGCCAACGAAGCCAACAAGAAGGTGTTCGAGGCGAACCGCGAGCGGATCGTCGCCGAGAACGCCGCCCGCCGCACCGACGCGGAAGCCGAGGCCAAGACGCTGGAAGGCGTGTCGGTCACGCTGATCCGCCAGTCGTCGAACACCGGCCAGCTCTATGGTTCGGTCGCGGTGCGCGATCTGGTCGAGGCGCTGGTCGCCGACGGCCACAAGGTCGACAAGTCGCAGGTCGTGCTCGACCGTCCGATCAAGGCGATCGGCCTGTACGACGTGAAGGTGGCGCTGCACCCCGAGGTGTCGACGACCGTCAAGGTCAACGTCGCCCGCTCGCCGGAAGAAGCCGAGATGCAGGCGCAGGGCGTCGACGTCATGGCTTCGATGTTCGAGCGTGACGACGCGGGCTTCACCGAGGACTATGATCCCAACGCCGAGCCGGGCGAGATCGCCCGCGACGACGCGGACGAGGGTCAGCAGGGCTGATCTGGCCCTGTCCGTCGGATAACGAAAAGGCCGTCGGGAGCGATCCCGGCGGCCTTTTTTCCTGTGCGTCCGGCGGTACGGTATCAGGGACAGGCCACGCAGGCGCCGATGACGGCGGCCAGCGGGATCAGCGAGAGGATGACGGGGACGGCCTTGCTCATGATCGGATCCAATGAAACTGCTTCCCCGCTTCAAAGCCGCAGCGCGCGAAAGGTTTCGGGCGGATGAATAGCGATTTACAACTTTTTTCGCTTCACCGCTGACAGGGCACGATTCATCGCGGTACGAGGCGCAGAAGATGCTTGACGCCGCCCCGGTTCGGGCGTAGTGCCCGCGCTCCGCTCACGGCCCCTTCGTCTAGCGGTTAGGACGTCGCCCTCTCACGGCGAAAACACGAGTTCGATTCTCGTAGGGGTCACCAGCGCTGCGGGCGGCAACCGCCCCTCTTTCCCGGCATATCGACTTCCCACCCGCCCCGCGCGGCGATAGAGCCGCGCTATGGCCTGGTATCACCCGCTCCTCTTCGCCCTCGACGCCGAACGCGCGCATGGGATCACCATCGCGATGCTGGAAGCATGGGGCAAGGCAGGTGCGCCGCTCGCGCCCCCCACGCACGATGCGCATGCGGTGACGGTGGCGGGCATCCGCTTTCCCAATCCGGTCGGGCTGGCGGCGGGCGTCGACAAGGACGCGCGCGCGGTGCGTGGCTTCCTCGGGCTGGGGTTCGGTTTCGTCGAGGTCGGCACGCTCACCCCCAGGCCGCAGCCGGGCAATCCCAAACCGCGCATCTTCCGGCTGCCCGAGGACAGGGGCGTGGTGAACCGGCTGGGGTTCAACAACGGCGGGATCGACGCCGCGCTCGCCCGGATCGCGAACCTCGCTCGCCGCCCCGGCGTGATCGGCATCAACGTCGGCGCGAACAAGGATTCGACCGACCGCATCGCCGACTATGCGACGGCGGTGGCCAAGGCCGCGCCGCTGGCCGACTATGTCACGATCAACATCTCCAGCCCCAACACCCCCGGCCTGCGCGACCTCCAGTCGCAGCCCGAACTGGGCGAACTGATCGCCGCGAGCGACGCCGCGCGTCACGTCGGGGCAAAGCGGGTGCCGCTGTTCCTGAAAGTCGCGCCCGACCTCTCGCGCGAAGGGCTGGAAGTCGCTGCCCGCGCCGCGATCGACGGCGGAATCGACGCGCTGATCGTGTCGAACACCACCATCTCGCGGCCCGACACGCTGCGTTCGCCACAGGCGCGGGAGACGGGCGGCCTCTCGGGCGCACCGCTCGCCCCCCTCGCCCGCGCGAAGCTGGCCGAGGCGCTGGCGATCGTGGACGGCGCGATCCCCGTGATCTCGGCGGGCGGCATCGGCTCGGCGGAGGAAGCGCGGCGGCGGCTCGACATGGGGGCGGCGCTCGTCCAGCTCTACAGCGCGCTGGTCTACGAAGGACCGGGCCTCGCCCGGCGGATCGTGCGCGGCCTGTAACAAGCACTTGCCCCTGCCCGCTCGGCGGCGCTATCGGACGGCGGCTGGCGGGGCCTGTAGCTCAATGGTTAGAGCTGGCCGCTCATAACGGCTAGGTTGCGGGTTCGAGTCCTGCCGGGCCCACCAGCGCTTGTCTTGGCGTCGCTTTGTCCCTAAGGCCACCCGCTCTACGTCGGGGAGTGGCGCAGTCTGGTAGCGCGCCTGCTTTGGGAGCAGGATGTCGCAGGTTCGAATCCTGTCTCCCCGACCAACTCACGCTAAGCCGTTGATTTCACGTCGGCAACCCGGCGATCGGGAACCGTTGCACCCATCGCTGTACCCATCGGGGGCCAAGGCATGGGATTGCCGAACCTGAAACGGCGCGGCGGCAGCTATCGTTGGCGGCGCAAGATCGTGGTGGCGGGCTGGCCGCTGCCGCTCTCCATTTCGTTACGGACGGGGAATATTCCCGTGCCCGCGCTATATCTGCCCGACTGAGTGTCGCAGTCGAGGGTTGCTTCGGTTACGGGGCGCATGGCGATGCGATCCGCTGGATGACCGATCAGCGGGGCCTGCCGTTCATCGATGCGGTGAAGGAACTGGCGGCGGCGGCGGGCATGGAGATGCCGCAGCAGGACCGGCAGTCGCAGCAGCGGGGCGAGCGCGCTAAGGGGTTGCACGACCTGATGGCCGACGCGCAGACGTGGTTCGCCGAGCGGCTCGGCGACGACGGCGCGGTCGCCCGCGATGCGCTGGCGAAGCGGGGCATCAAGCCCGAGACGGCGCGCGCGTTCGGCATGGGCTATGCCCCGGATTCGCGCGGGCGGCTGAAGGCGGCGCTCGCCTCCTACGGCGATGCGACGTCGGTCGAGAGCGGCATGCTGATCTCGGTCGAGGGTGAGCAGCCCCCACCGGGTGGTCCGGGTTGTCAGTTAGTGCATCGTCGTCTCCGCCGCGATTGCCGGGCGTAGGTGGAGCGAAGCGGAACCGGAGGCCAGCAATGGCGGTGTCACCGCTTCCGGTGCCGGCGGGCGGTAGCCCAGGCTGCTGTGCGGCCGGACGGTGTTGTAGTGACGGCGCCACGCCTCGATCAGCACTTTGGCCTCGACGAGGCTGTAGAAGATTTCTCTGTTAAGCAGCTGGTCACGCAGCGAGCCATTGAAGCTCTTGTGGTAGCCGTTTTCCCATGGCGAGCCTGGCGTGATGTAGAGTGTCTTTACGCCAATCTGCCCAAGCCATTTCTGGACTGGGGTGGCGATGAACTCGCTGCCGTTGTCCGATCTAATATATGCAGGCGGGCCCCAGTCAATGAACAGCTCGGCCAGAGCCGCCAGCACATCTTCGTGGCGGAGCCGGCGCGCGACCACCAGCGCCAGGCACTCGCGGCTGGCATCGTCGATGATCGTGAGGATGCGGAACTTCCGTCCGTCGTGCGTCCGCGCCTCGACAAAGTCGTAGGCCCAGACGTCCCCAAGATACTCCGGTCGCAGCAGAATACACGAGCCATCGTTCAACCACAGTCGACCGCGTTTTGGCTGGCGGTGGGGCACCTTCAGCCCCTCGCGTCGCCAGATCCGCTTCACCCGTTTGTGGTTCACCGACCACCCGGCTGCATGCAGCAATGCGGTTACCCGACGATAGCCGTAGCGCCCGTACTGCTTGGCCAGCGCGACGATGTCGTCGGTCAGCGCCTCCTCGTCATCTGCCCCACATGGCACCTTGCGCTGCGTCGATCGATCCTGGCCGAGCACACGGCACACCGGTCGCTCGGATACATCCAGCAACGCCCGCACTTGGTCGATGCACCGCCGGCGCCGTGCGGGGCTCAGAAGTTTCCCCGCGCCGCCTCCTGCAGGATCAGCTTGTCCAACTTCAGGTCCGAGATCGCGCGGCGCAGCCGAAGGTTCTCCTTCTCCAGGTCCTTCATCCGCCGCGCCTGATCCGTCTTAAGTCCGACATATTCCTTGCGCCAGCGACAGTAGGTCTGCTCGCTGACCGTGATCCGCCGGCATGTCTCCGCGGTCGTGCCGCCCTGCCCCAGCATGATCTCCACCTCACCCAGCTTGCCGATGATCGCCTCCGGCTTGTGCTTCTTCGCCGGCATTCGTCGTCCCTTCCTTGATCCAGGTTCTCATAGTCGATGGACCATTCAGAAGGGGGCAGCTCATTCGCATATCCCGGGTTTCTCAGGCCGGATCGAGGGTGAGCATCAGCCGACGTTCGCCGGTGGCGACAATCGGCGGCGATCGATGCAGTACGGTCGGCGGATCGAGCAGCATCCGGCCCTTGAATATCGCGACCGCGCCGGTCGGTACCTGACCGATCGTGTCCGGGTCGGCAATGGCATGCCACTGGGTGCCGGGACCGACATAGGTGCACAGCATCCGCAGCGTGACGTAATCGGCATGGAAGCGACGGCAGGCGTCGGTTTCCACCACCTCGAGCTTCAGCGTCAGGCGATCGGCGCCGGTCAGCCGGGCATGCCGGCGGGCCAGCACGGCGATATCGGCGGCGAGCCCATCGGCTACGACATCCGGATAACCGGCGTCCCGCAAAAGCTCGTCCGGTGCGTCGGCGGCGGCGATTCCGGTCACCACATCGTCGATCCGGGCAAGATCGAGCAGCGCCAATGCATCGTGCAGCACCGGCGGCAAGGAACGCTCCCATATCGCCAGCGCGACGCGGGGATGCCCGATGCCGTCCAGCGCGTCCGCCCCCCTGCCGGTCGCCACGTCGCAGGTCGTCGCGACGACGCTCATTCGGCCGCCTCCAGTTGCCGCTCGCCCCAGGCCGGAAACGGATCGCGCAAGTCGGTCCACCGGTCCGGCGTGAACGCGGTCGCCGGCATGAGGCAGGCGTCGAGCCCGGCGCGGATCCGCGTTTCATCCATGCCGATACCGATGAATACCAGCTCCTGCCGACGGTCGCCCCATGTCGCATCCCAGTGCCCGGCGACGAATTGCTCGAACCGCCCGTCGTCCGGCCAATGGTGCTTCGGCAGCGCCGCCCACCATTTTCCCAGACGCGACGTCATCGTCTGGCTGCCCGCGACCGCCAGTTCGCCGACATGGTCCGGCCGCGTCGCCAGCCAGAAATGCCCCTTGGCCCGGACGACGTGATCGAGACCGCCCGTCGTTAGAAAGGCATGAAACTTCGCAGGATCGAATGGTGCCCGTGCGCGATAGACGAAGCTCTCGATCCCATATTCGTCGGTCTCGGGCTGGTGATGCGCATAGCCGTACAGTTCCTTGGCCCAGAGCGGATGGCGCGACGCCTTCTCCTCGTCGAACAGCCCGGTGGCGAGCACCCGGTCGAGATCCACCCGGCCGTGATCGGCGGGCACGATGACGGCATCGGCGTTGAGGCTGGCGACGAGCTTCTTGACCATGGCCAGCTGTTCGGGCGACACCGACGATGCCTTGTTGACGATCACCACGTCGGCGAACTCGATCTGCTCGACCAGCAGGCCGACGAGGCTGCGGGTATCGTCCTCGCCCAGCGTCTCGCCGCGGTCGGCGAGGAAATCCTGGCTGGAGTAATCGGCGAGGAGGTTCAGCGCATCGACCACCGTCACCATCGTGTCGAGCCGCGCCACGTCGCCGAGCGACACGCCGCCCTCGTCGCGGAAGGAGAAGGTGGTGGCGACCGGCAGCGGCTCGGAAATGCCGGTCGATTCGATCACCAGATAATCGAACCGCCCCGCTTCGGCGAGCGTCCGTACCTCCGCCAGCAGGTCGTCGCGCAGTGTGCAGCAGATGCAGCCGTTGGTCATCTCGACCAATGCCTCTTCCGAGCGCGACAGCGCCGCCTCGCCCCCGCGCACGAGGTCGGCGTCGATATTCACTTCCGACATGTCGTTGACGATCACCGCCACCCGCCGCCCCTCGCGATTGGCGAGGATATGGTTGAGCAGCGTCGTCTTTCCCGCTCCCAGGAAGCCGGACAGGACGGTTACGGGCAGGCGTGCGTCATGCGCGATCTCGGACACCTCGACGTTCTCCACTTGGCAAAGTCCGGTTATGATATACTATAACCATACGCGACGTCGATACGGTCGACGCAAGACGGGGGGTTGGAATGACAAGAATCCGCGGGGGCCATGACCGGTCGCCGATGCCGGTGCTGCTGGGCGGAATCGTCGCATGTGCCGTTGCGATGCCGGCACCGGCGCAGACGGTCGCGTCGTCGACCGATGACCGCGATACGGAGATCGTCGTCACCGCCACGCGCAGTGCGGAACGCCTTGTCGACGTGCCCACCGACGTGACGGTGAAGACGCTCGATACCCTGCGACGGGACGGCTTCACCTTCGGCACTGACGAGTTCCGGGGCGTCCCCGGTGTGTCGTTCCGGCGTGGCGAGGGCGACGGCGACGAGTTTCCCTATGTCTCGATCCGGGGATCGAACGGCACCGAAGGCTATCTGACGCTGATCGACGGCATGCCGTTCGACCTGAACGAGGAAGGCGCGCTGGGGATCGTGCCCTATCCGGCGCTGTCGCGGGTCGAGGTGGTCAAGGGTCCGGCGTCCGCGCTGTATGGGCGCGGTGCGCTGTACGGCGCGGTCAACTACATCACGCGCGATCCGGCGAAGGACGCGATCGAGCTGACGGCGACCGGCGGCAGCGACGACTATTATCATGGCGAACTGGCCGTGTCGCGGCAACTGGGCGACGATCTCGGGCTGATCGCGACGGCGGCGTATGAGGATTACGGAGGGTGGCGGGAGAATGGCGCGCGGCGACAGCTGAACCTGTTCGCCAAGCTGGCCTGGTCGCTCGACGAGCGTACGACCGCCTCCTTCTACGGCAGCTATCTGGATCGTCGGTCGGAAACGCCCAGCGTCCTGCCGCTCGACGCATCGGGCCGGCCGATCGACGTGATCGGCGGTCGGCGGGCATTCAACGGCTATGGCAATCCGCGCTCGGTGGTAGAAGGCGGACTGGCCGCGATCCGCATCGAGCATCGCGCCGGCGACGCGCTGACGCTGACCGCGACCGGACAGTATCGCCGGTTCGATTTCGACAACCGGCTGAACTTCTACGATCCGTTCGGCTTCGCGCCGGATCGCGGCATCTTCGGCATCAACGGCTTCTACGGCGCGCAGAAGTTCGACGTGGCCTATGGCGAACTGACCGCACGCTATGCGGCGGGGCGGCACAAGGTCGTCGCGGGCGTGACCGGCGAGCGCGCCTTGTCGAACGCGGACAATCGCTGGTCCGGGCAGAACGGCTTCACGCCCGAGTGCGGCTTCACCTTCTATTCGGTCGAGATCGACTATGTGCGGGGCGGTGTGGCGAATGCGGGTGCGCCGTGCTTCGTGGTCGACGATCCGCTCAGCCGGAACCGCCTCGTCACCACCTATGTCTCCGCCTTCGCACAGGACGAGATCGGCCTGTCGGAGCGATGGTTCCTGACGGTCGGCGGGCGCTACGACCGTTTCCGGCGCGAGGCACGCTTCTTTCCCATCACCGGGAAATTCGGCGGATCGCAGGATGGCGCGACCGCCAGCGCCTTCTCGCCCAAGGCGGCGCTGTCGTGGCGCTATGCCGGGGGACAGGTCTATGCGTCCTACGGCCGGGGGTTCAATTCCAACTTCGGTCCGACCTTCGAATGGAACGCCGATCAATATGCCCGGCCCGAACAGCGGCCGACGACGATCGACAGTGTGGAGCTGGGGTGGAAGGGACGCACGCTGAACGACACGCTCGGCTTCGCGCTCACCGGCTTCTGGTCGGTCCAGCGCAACCGACGGTCCATCATTCCCAACCCGGCGGCGGAGACCGACTTCACGCAGCCGTCGAGCCTCATCACCTATGGCGACCGTTACGAAAGCAAGGGGATCGAGGCCGCGTTCGACATCCGTCCGCGCGACGGTACGTCGATCCAGATCAACTACACCCATGTCGCGCCGAGGTGGAAGGAGTACGTCCTTCAGGAATTCGCGGGGCCGCTCGACCTGTCCGGCACGACGCCGACCGGCATCGCGCCGAACATCGTCTATATCGCGGGCGACCAACGGATCGCACCGTGGCTGTCGGCGCGCGGCATCGTCGAATGGTATGACGACTATCAGATCACCGCCGACAACCGGATCGAGGGCGGCGGCTATACGCTGGTCACGCTCGGCGCGCGGCTTCAGCCGGTTGCGTGGAACGGGCTGTCGGTCGACCTGACGCTGCTGAACGCGCTGGACGAGCGCTACGGCTTTTTCTTCGGCGGGACGACCGCGCCGACCTATGCCACGCCGGGTCCGCCGCGCCAGTTCCGCGCCACGCTGCGCGCGGCCTTGTGATGCGGGCGATGCTGCTGGCGTTCGCGCTGCTGGCCGGATGCGACCGGGAACCGGATCCGGTCGTCTCGCGTGCAGCGGTGGCGGGGCGCGAGATCACCATGCCGTTCGCAAAGACCTTCCGGGTGGTCGAGCGCGACGGCTACCGCGTCGTCGACCTGAAGGCTTCGGTGGTCAGCTGGGGCGGCGGCGCCGTCGGCGAGGAACAGTTCCGGCGCCTCGTCCTGGTGCCGCGCGGGAGCGAGGTACCGCCGCTGACCGGCGATCTGGCGGGCGCGACGCCGATCCGCACGCCGGTGATGCGCATCGCCAGCAACACCGTCTTCCACGAAGCGATCACGAAGGCGCTGGACATCAACGACCGGCTGGTGGCGGTCGGCGGGGTGAAGTCGTGGGACGATGCCCTGCGCGCGCGTGTCCGTTCGGGCGCGGTGCGCCAGATCGGCTATGGCTGGCACAGCCCGCCCGACCTCGACGCGCTGGTCGCGGCGAAGCCCGACGTCCTGCTGATGAGCATGGAGGATCTGAAAAGCGTCGGTGCGATGCCGCGCATCGCCGCGCTCGGCATTCCCGTCGTGCCGGTCTTCGCCGAGAACGAGCCGGACTATATGGGGCGGGTCGACTATGTCCGCCTGATCGGCATGCTGACGGGGCGTGAGTCGCAAGCGGACGCATTCGCCGCGATGGTCGCCCGCAAGGTCGACGCGCTGAAAAAGCTGGCATCGGCGCAGCCCACCCGATCGATCATGTCGGCATGGTTCGCGGGCGGCGATCGGTGGAACCCGACGACGCGCAATGCCGACGCCAAGCTGTTGCGCGACGCCAACGGTCGCAACCCGTTCGAGGAACCGGACGATCCGCGCAGGGACAGCTTCAACCAGATCTCGACCGAGCAGTTGATCGCAAAGGGCACCGACGCCGATTGCTGGATCCTGCGCGATACCCATTCGCTGCCCTTTCGTGACGTCGCCACGCTGCGCCGGTTCAGGGCGTATCGCGAAGGATGCCTGTTTGCGGCCGACGGCATGTACAAGCCTGCGGCGGATGCCTTCGACTATTACGAAACGGGGTTCATCCGGCCCGACCTGGTGCTGGGCGACATCATACGGATGCTGCATCCGCCGCTCAGGAACGAACCGTTCCGCTACGTCCGCCCCGATACGAAGGTGCCGCGATGACCCCGGCGATCCGCAGCACGATCGGCGGCGCGGCATTGCTGGTCGTGCTGCTGGCCGCCGCCCTGTTCGCCCTGTCATGGGGAACGATCGCCATCGGCCCTGGCGACGTGCTGAGCGCGCTGACGGGGCGCGGCGATCCCGGGACGGCGCAGATCGTCACCGGGCTTCGCCTGCCGCGCATCGTCACCGCGATCATCGCCGGGAGCGCGCTGGGGCTGGGCGGTGTGCTGATGCAGGCGCTGTTCCGTAATCCGATGGCCGACGCCTGGTCGCTCGGCCTGACCGCGGGGGGGCAGCTCGGCGTCGCGCTGCTGGTCACCGCCGCAGCCTTTTCCGGGCCGCAGGCCGTGTCGTTCCTGCGCGACTTCGAGGGGCCGTCGATCACGGTCGGCGCCATGATCGGCATCGGCGGCTTCGCGCTGGCGATGGCCTCGCTGGCACGCCGGGTGGGAACGGTGACGTTGCTGGTGGTCGGCCTGATGCTCGGCTTCACCGTGCAGGGGATCGTCAGCATCGTGCTGCACTTCGCCAACCGGGTCGGCGGGCGGGTATTCTCCGGGTGGAGCGACGGCAATTTCGCGAGCGTCACGGCGACCGATCTGCCGATGCTCGCGGTGCCGGTGCTGGCGGGCGCGGCGCTTGCGCTGGTCAATGCCAAGCCGCTGACCGCGCTGCTGCTGGGCGAAACCTATGCGCGCAGCCTGGGCACCGACGTCACGCGCCTGCGTCGCCTGACGCTGGCGGCGGTGGTGCTGCTGGTCGCACCCGTCACCGCCTATTGCGGGCCGGTGACGTTCGTCGGCCTTATCGTACCGCATCTGGCGCGCGCCGTCGCCGGGACCGCGCGGATCCTGCCGCTGATGCCGCTCGGCGCGCTTGCCGGGGCGGTGCTGGCGCTGGCGGCGGATCTGGTCGTGCATGCCCCGTGGGAGCAGCACTTCCTCCACCTGAACGCCGTGCTGGCGCTGGTCGGCGCACCCGTCGTGATCGCGCTGCTGGTCTTCTCGCCGACGATGCGGGGGCAGCGCTGATGCTGACGCTGCAATCGCTGTCGGTCGGCTATGGCGCGCCGCGCGGAGTGGTCCTGTCGGAGATCGACGTCGCGGTCGCGCCGGGCAGCTTCGTGTGCGTGCTGGGGCGCAACGGTGCGGGCAAGTCGACGCTGATGCGGTCGATCGCCGGCCTGCAACGCCCGGTCGCGGGCAGCGCACTGCTCGCCGACGAGGATATCGCCGCCATGCGACCGCAGACACGGGCGCAGCGGGTAGCGGTGGTGCTGACCGAACGCGCCGCCAGTCCCGGCCTGACCGTCGATGATGTGGTGTCGATGGGCCGCCAGCCCTTCACCGGCTGGCAGGGTCGCCTGACGGCGGACGACCGGATACGTGTGGCAGAGGCGCTCGGCATGGCCGGAGCGACCGCGTTCGCGGCGCGGCTGTTCGACGACCTGTCCGATGGCGAACGACAGCGGGTGATGATCGCGCGCGCCATCGCCCAATCGCCACGGCTGATGATCCTCGACGAGATCACCGCCTTCCTCGACCTGCCCGGGCGCGTCGAAACGATGGCGCTGCTGCGCGATCACGCCCGCGCGACCGGCGGAATCGTGCTGCTGTCCAGTCACGACCTCGACCTGTCGCTGCAACTGGCCGACAGCGTATGGCTGCTCGACGGCCATGGCGGGATGGCGGTCGGCAGCGCGGCGGACCTGATCGCCGCGGGCCATGTCGGCCGCGCGTTCGATACCGCAGCCGTCCGTTTCTCGCCTGTCCTCGGCCGCTTCGAGCTGGTCGCGTGAAGGCGGCGCTGCTTCCGCTGGCGATCGTCGCGGCCCCCGCATGGGGACAGGACGCGCCCGTCGCGCCCGTGCCGGTCGAGCAGGCCGCTCCGCCGCCCCTGCCGACACCGGGCCGCGCCGGAGAGAACGCCGTGCGGCAGGCCGAGGATGCGTTCGGCTTCAGCGTGGGGCGGGAGAGCCTCGGCCTCTACTCCTCCTCCAACGTGCGCGGCTTTTCGCCGTTCGCGGCGGGCAACGTCCGGATCGAGGGGCTGTATTTCGATCCCTTCCTCACGCTGATCCAGCGATTGCGCCAGTCGACGTCGATCCGCGTCGGCCTGTCCGCACAGGGCTATCCCTTCCCCTCGCCGACCGGGATCGTCGACTATAGTTTCCGCAAGCCCGGCGACACCGCGTCGCTGTCCATCCTCGCGAGCGGCGACAGTTACGGCAACGGCGCGCTGGAGCTGGACGGGGCGTTGCCGCTCTCGCCGACCCTCGGCATGGGATTCGGGGCGCAGGGATCGCGTACCAGCTATGCCGACGGCATCCACGGCTGGTCGCATAACGAGGCGGTGTCGATCCGGTGGCGACCGTCGCCGGATGTCGAGGTGATCCCCTTCTGGGCACGCAGCCAGGTGATCGACGACGAAGCCGGGCCGACCTATGTCCCGGCCGGTCCCTATCTGCCGCCACCGGTCCCGCGGCGGCGGTACGACGGCCCGGCATGGAGCGATTACGACAGCGTCGGCGGTCTTCAGGGCGTGCTCGCCACGCTGTCGTCGTGGCGCGACTGGACGATCCGGACCGGCCTGTTCCGTTCGCTATACGACGACCGGTCGACCTTCGCGCATCTGCTGACCGACCTGACGCCGGACGGTCGTGCCGACCGGCTCATTATTGCCGATCCGCGCAGCCGTTTCGTCTCGCTCTCCGGCGAGTTGCGCGTCAGCCGCGCTCTTGCGGAGGGAGCGCGGCTGCATGTCGTCCACCTGTCGCTGCGCGGTCGCGACCGGCGACAGCGCTACGCCGGGTCCGCCTATCTCGACTATGGCGCCACGCGGATCGGCGAACGTTTCGACGCGCCCGAACCGGCGTTCGCCTTTTCCGCGCAGACCCGCGACCGGGTACGCCAATGGACCTATGGTGTGGCATATGACGGTCGCTGGCGCGACGTCGGCGAACTGAGCCTCGGGCTGTCGCGCACCGGATACCGCAAGCGGTTCAAGCCGCCGGGCGATGTCGCACGGGAAACCCGGTCGCAGCCGCTGCTGTACAATGCGACGGTCGCAGGCTTCGCGGGACCACGTCTCGCACTCTACGCCGGGTACGCGCGCGGGCTGGAAGAAAGCGGCATCGCGCCCGACAATGCCGTCAACCGCAACCAGCCCCTGCCCGCCATCCTGACGCGACAGGTGGATGCCGGCATCCGGTACCGGCTGACCGATGCGATCAAGCTGGTCGCGGGCGTCTTCGACCTGCGCAAACCCTATTACAACCTCGACGCCGACAATCGCTTCGACCTGCTGGGGGATATCGTCAGCCAGGGGATCGAGTTCTCGGTGGCCGGGCCGGTGACGCCGCGGCTGAACGTCGTGGCAGGCGGCGTGCTGCTGCGTCCCCGCGTCACCGGCGAAGGGGTAGCCCTGGGCCGCGTGGGACGGCGACCGGTCGGGTTGCCGACGCGCTCGCTCGACCTGAACCTCGACTGGCGGCCGCCGGTGACGGACGGCCTGTCGCTGGATGCGGGGGTGTCGCACGTCGGCAGCTTGCCCGCGACTCGCGACAACCGGGTTTCGATCCCGGCACGGACCCTCGTGGATCTGGGCGCCCGGTTCCGGTTCCGGCTGTCGGACCGCGACGCGACGCTGCGGTTGCAGATGACCAACGTCGGCAATGCGAGCGGCTTCGACCTCGAAGGCGCCGGAGCCTATCGCATCATCCCCGGACGCATTGTTTCGACCTATCTGACGATCGACCTGTGATGCGGGCAATCGTCGGAGAAGGTCGGCGGCGAGGCCGCAGAGATGCTGTCGCGGCGTATCGGGAGCGTGACGATCTACCTGCGCGAGGCGGATAGCCCGGAGGCGGAGGTGGTTGCGAAGGTTGCGGGTGTGGTGGTGTTTGCGACGAACGACAACGCCGCCCCTGGGGGCGGCGTGTGGTGTTCTATATATTTGGTTGCGGGGACAGGATTTGAACCTGTGACCTTCAGGTTATGAGCCTGACGAGCTACCGGGCTGCTCCACCCCGCGACACTTTTGTCGCTCTGTGGAGCGAAGTGCGGAGAGATTGTGAATG
>NZ_JBDZDK010000012.1:0-122936 GCF_040049155.1 Sphingomonas silueang | reverse complement strand
TGCAAGCTCAAGGAGTTCAAGCGCATCGCCATGCGAGCCTGCAAAACCGACCGCAGCTTCGAAGCCATGATCCACCTCGTCGGCGCCGTCATCAACTCACGATGAATCCCCACAGACCCTAGCTCTTGTCGACCTGGCCGGTTGGGAAGCGATCAAGGCGCGCTTTCACCTAACGCCTTACTTGGTCGGGAAGAGTGACATGGAAATGGATCTGAAGGGTATGAAGATCCGTCGCCGCGCCGCGGGCTGATCGCCAGGGCATGGGCCTCCGCTTTCGGCCTTCAAGCGATGGTTGAGATACGAGTCCGCTTCTCGACAACAACGGTCATTCGCCGCCGTCGGCCCGAGCGGCGGATTTGTCCCAATGCCCGTCGCCTTCGCTCCAACGCAGAGCAACATTGGCGAACTACTGCTTCCGGTATCGGGCAGGTGTGCGGCTATGATAGAACCCGCCCGGCATCCTCAGGTGCTGGACGCCAGCACGTCGACCGCCTGCCGAAGAAGCGATAGCGGTTACGGGCGATCCATCGGTAAGCCCGGTCGCGCAACCAGTTCGGCACCAAGCGGGCCACGCCCGCGACGCGCCACGGCCAGCCCAGGCCGGTGTAGATTGCGATCACCGCGTCACTGTCCCGCAGGACGTGGTCGCCATCGACGACCAGGATCGTGTCGGGATCGGTCGGGTCGATCCCGTGCCGATGGAACAGCGCCGCACCGGCGGCACCCTGCATCGCGGCCAGCCGGAAACGGTGCCGGCGATCGTGGCGGAGGATGAACTGGGCGTTGGCGGAGCACAGGACGCATTGCGCGTCGAACAGGATGATCGGGCCGTCAGTCATCGATCCGCTCCATGCGTCCGGTGTACCGGATGATCTGGCCGAAGGGCCAGAGGTCGACGGGCACGTCGAAGACGTAGCGCCCGTCGTCTTCATGTTCGCGGGCGTGACAATGCGGGCGGAAGGCAGAAGGCAGCGGGACGCCCAGGAAGCGGAAGCCAAGCAGGTCCAACCGGAGTGCGCTGTCCTCCACCGACACGCGGAAGATGTTGATCGCCATGCCCATCCGCTCGATCATCAATCCGTCACGCTCGACAAGCGTGCTGCCATAGCGGCGTCCGGGGAAATCGCGGTGCCAGTGCTCGGCGCCGCCGCGCCGCTCGAATTGCACCGTCACTGGAATGGCGGTCCCCGGCGCGGGGAGACGCATCATTCGGCAGAGCAGCCGGGCCAGTGGGTTCGGGTTCGCCTCGACCTGCGCCAGACCGCTCCAGCGCTGGTCGATCCCGCTGTCATGCGCCTCGCGCAAGACGGGCGGCAGATCATCGATCGTGCTGCCGAGAAGACGACGGAACAGGGGCTGGGTCACCACACGAACTCCGGTTTGGTCACCATCAGCCAGAAGATGACGATCACCCCGATAAAAGCCGGCCAGCCGAGCAGGAACCACATCCGCGACAGCTGGAAATAGCGCGCCGGTAGCGGCATGTCGGACGGGGTGGCGTCAGCGATGCGGCGCATCTGGATCTGAATGCCGACCACCGGCAACCAGCAGGCTCCGACCATCAGATAGAGCGCGATCGACGTCGCCAGCCAGCCGGTCGTCAGCGGAAAGCCCGCGATTTGCGCGAGCCACACCCCGGTCACCGGCTGAACGATGACGGCGGGGGTCGTGAACAGCCAGTCGGCGAGTACGACGTTGCGATTGACCACCCGGCGCGTGCCCGCGTCGCCGGAGCGGTTCGCCATCCAGCCATGGAAGGCGGTGCCGAGCCCGGTGCCGAACAACAGGGTGGAGCTGAGGATATGGACGGTTTTCAGCATCAGATAATCAGCCACGACGGATCTCCAGCGCGTTGACGGCGAGCGACAGGGCGAGGACGGCGACGTTCTTGGCGAGCGGACCGAAGGGATCGGCCCAGAGTTCGGGCGCGATATGGGTCAGGATCAGCGTGTAGGTCGCCATCAAGGCGATCCCCGCAAGCGCCGCGCCGCGTATCTGCAGAAGCAACGCAGCGCCGACCGCGATGTCGGCCAGCGCGCCTACGCATAAGGCGATCGTCGCCGCACTCCCCGACAGGCCGACCCGCGCCAGCCACGCCATGTTCGTCGCCGCCGGGGTGACGAACAACGGTATCGCTCCACCGGCGAACCAGACCAGCGCGAGCGCGGCGCGCAGGACCGGCGCGACGGGGACAAGTCGTGCCGTCCGCAGATCGCCATCGTCCGCCGGGCAGCGGGCTAGCGCCTGGGCGATCGGCGCCGGTCGAAAGCCGGTCGCTGCGACCAACGGCTCGACCGATGCCGTGTTGCCCGCCGCCAGCATCGCCAGTCCCTCTCGCGTCACCGGCCCGATGCCGAGGCGAGCCAATGCCGAGATCAGCCGTCGCGGAACCCTTACCCGCATCGTGTCCGGCAAGCCCAGCCAGCGGCGCAGGATCGCCACCAGCGCCGCAGTGGTCATCGGCTCCGGCCCGACCGCATCGATCCGGACGGCCAGCGGCAGCGGGGCGCGAAGCAGCCGAACCAGTATCTCGACCAGATCGTCGACATGGATCGGCTGAACCAAGCCATCGGCGCGACCGAGGCCCGGCGTGACCGGCAGCGCGGCGAGTGTGGTGAACAGCGCGCTGCTCTGCCCGCCATGGCCGATAACGAGCGACGGCCGGACGATCGCCCAGCCGATCGCGTCCCCCATCCCCGCCAGATGGTCGTCGGCAGCGGCCTTGCTGCGGTGATAGGCGCTGGCGGCATCGGCAGCCGCGCCCAGCGCGGAAATCTGGAGCACGCGGCCAACTCCGGCGGCGCGGCAGGCGTCGAATAACGCAATCGCCCCACCGGCATGGACGCGCGCATAGCCCCGATGGTCACCGAACAGCCCGGCGCAGTTGACCACCGCGTCGACGCCCGCCAGCCGCTCGCGCCAGTCCTCCAACCCGTCGGTGGCAAGGTCGCAGCGGATCGCCACCGCCCCCGGCAGGCGCCGCCTCAAGCGAACCGACGCGCGACCGGTTGCGGTGACACAGGCGCCCTCCGCCACCAGCCGGGCGGCAAGGTGCCGCCCGATAAAGCCGCTCGCGCCCACGATCAGGACACGCATGACGTCTCGCTCCCGTCAGGCGGCGGCGCGGGGGCTGCGGCTCCACACCGCCATGCCCATGCCGGCCAGCGCCATCAGGACACCAAGCAGCGCGCTGGTCATCGTGCCCTGCACCAGTTGGGTCGGCTCCGTAGCCACGCCGCGCCAGGACACAAACAGCATCGGCGTCACGACCATCATCACGGTCGACCACACCGTCCAAAAGCGTGACCGCTCCTCCGTTCCGCAGAGCTCGGCAAGCAAGATCGCCAGCGGGCGCCAGAGCACGACGGCGGCGAGCAACGAGATAAGCGCGGTCAGCGCATAGGTCAGCAGCAGAGCTGCGATCGGCAGCAACATGATTGGTCTCCCTTCAGTTGCCGGGCGACGATCGCCCGGCTCGGGAGAGGCATTGCGAATGGCATGCCAATTGCCACGACCGACGGAAATCCGTGCATTTCCGCCTGTCGGAATGTCCTGTGATGTTTACACGGTGAACGGAAGATGCTGCGATGCCGTCAACGATGGATATAGCTGTTAGCCTCTTCGCCTATATCGGCGCGCTTTCGCTGACCGCGATCGCCAGCGCATTATTGGCGCTGTTCGTGGCGCTCCGTGCCAGGGCCGTGCCGGGATCGACGCTGCTGGCGGTGTTCCTGCTGGGTGTCGCCCTGTGGAGTATCGCGCAGGTCCTGCCCGCCATCTTCGGTCCGGCCGTCGGGCCGGTGACGACCACGCTAATCGCGCTGTCGCCGCTGCCCGCTGCGGGGTTCATCCATCTCGCCTTCGCCTTCGCGCTATGCGGCGCGTTGCGGCCCGTCGCCATCGCCGCCTATGCGACCGCAGCCTTCACGACGCTGATCGGGCTGATCTTCGGTGTCGGCGCGGTCGTGCCTTGGCGCGAATTTCCGGGCATGTTCGTGCCCTCGACGATCGGCTGGTGCGTGCTGGCGGTCGCGGCCATACTGTCCATCGCCGGGCATCTGCGGCTGGCGCAGACCTGGCGCGAGCAGGACGGCCAGCACCGCCGACAGGCGGGCGCGGTGTTCGTCTCCAGCCTGATCGGGCTCGTCGCGCTGACCGGCTTCGCCTATCCGGCGTTGGGAATCGATGCTTATCCGTGGCCGGTCCTGCTGCTGCCCTTCTACTCGATAGCGCTGGTCTATGGCATCGTCCGGCACCGCTTCATGGCCGCGGACGTTTGGGCACGCCGGGGGCTGGTGTGGCTGCTGCTCGTCGCGGGCGCTGGGGCCGCCAGCGCGCTGATCGCCTCGCTGCCGCTGGCGCTGGCAGGGCGTCCGGCGGGGCTGTTCGCGACTTGGGCGGCGCTGGCGGCGACGCTGGCGCTGGGGCTGGCGATCCTTGCGCCATTGAAGCAACTGGCTGACCGGATCGTCTTTCCGGGCGGGCGGATCAGCGAGGCGGACTTGGCCGAATGGCGGGACCAATTGGCGGAGCCGACCGACGAAGCGGCATTGGGCGAGACGGCGCGTTCGCTCCTTCGACAGCGCTTGAGCCTGCCGGCGGATGGCCCGACGTTGTCGGTCGACGGCGAGACGGTGACCCTCACCGGCTGGGACGACGCGCCGATCGCCACGCGGCACGTCGCCGAGCGCTTCGCCGGACTGGTGACGGAGAGCGCCCGCCGCCTGACCGTCGCCCGCCGGTTGGTCGAGGCGGAGCGGGAGACGCGGCTGGCGGAACTCGGTGCGCTGGCGGCGACGGTCGCGCACGACCTGCGCAACCCGCTCGGGATCGTCCAGATGGCCGCTACCGGCGCGCCGCCAGAGATCCGCAGCGAGATAGGCGAGCAGGTGGCGCGCATGAACCATCTCGTCACCGACATTCTCGATTATGCCCGTGCCTGGACGATCATGCCGCAGCCGCTGATCGTGGCGGACCTTGTCACGTCATTGGGCGTGGAGGTCCATGTCCCGGACAGCCTGACGGTGGCGGCGGACCGCCACGCGCTGCTGCGTGCATTCACCAACCTCGTCGACAACGGCCGCGCGCTCGGCACGCGCGTTGCCATCTTCGCGGAGGTCGGGCCGCCGGTCACGATCGACATCTGCGACGACGGCCCGGGGATCCCGCCCGAAATCTCGGGCAGCCTGTTCCGCCCCTTCGTCTCGCGCCGCCCCGGCGGCGCCGGCCTCGGCCTCGCCATCGTCCGGCGAATCATGGAGGCGCATGGCGGCTCGGTGACCTTGGCCGAGCGACCCGGCTGGTCGACCTGTTTCCGCCTGACCTTCGGAGCATCCCGATGATCCTGCTCGCCGATGACGAACCCGCCTTCCAGCGGCTGACCGGCGCGTGGTTGCGGGGGCTTGGCCACGACGTGGAGGTCGTCGGCGATGGCGACGCGGCGTTGGCGGCATTCAAGGCCAAGCCGGTCGATCTGGTCCTGCTCGACCTCGCCATGCCGCCGCATCACGACCCAGCGGCAGGGCTGGCGCTGATCCCCTCCTTCGCGCCCGCCGCGGTGGTGGTAATGACCGGCCATGCCGACCATGCGCTGGCGCTGAAGGCGGTCGAGGCCGGGGCGTGGGATTTCCTCGCCAAACCAGTCGATCCCGACATGCTGCGCGTCGTCGTCGGCCGCGCTCTGGAGCGGGCGCGACTCGCGCGCGAGGTCGCGACCCTGCGGGCGCAGGCGGGGGCGGAAGAGGATATGGGACTGGTTGGCACCTCACCGACGATGGCGGGGTTGCGCGACCTGATCCGCCGCGTCGCGCCGACCCGGCTCCCTGCGCTAGTGCTGGGGCCGAGCGGCACCGGCAAGGAACTGGTCGCCCGCGCGATCCACGCCGCCTCGCCGCGCGCCACCCGGTCTCTGGTCCCGATCCACTGCGGCGCGGTGCCGGCCGAATTGCTGGAAAGCGAGCTATTCGGGCATCTGAAGGGCAGCTTCACCGGCGCCACTGTCGATCGGCCCGGCCTGATCGAGACGGCGCATGGCGGCACGCTGTTCCTCGACGAGATCGGCGAGATGCCGCCTGCGATGCAGGTCAAACTGCTGCGCTTCCTCAACGACGGCAGCTATCAGCCGGTTGGTGCCCGCGCGCCGCGCGAGGCCGATGTGCGGATCGTGGCGGCGACGCATCGCGACCTCGCCGCCGCCGTGGCCGAGGGCAGCTTCCGCGAAGACCTGTTCTACCGGCTCAAAGGCGTCGTCCTGCGCACACCCTCGCTGGCCGAGCGGGCGACGGATGTGCCGCTGCTGGCCAGACTGTTCCTGCGACGGGCGAGCGAAGGGCGCGCGAGCTTCGCACCCGATGCGCTGGATTGGTTGGCTGTCAGGGCGTGGCCCGGCAACGTCCGCGAATTGCGCGCGGCCATCGAATGCGCCGCCGCGCTGGCGATCCCGGGCGCGGCTGGCACGATCGTCACCGCCGCCGACCTCGCCTTCGCGGTCGGCGACGCTCCTCCAGAAAACGTCGCCCCGGCCGCTTCCCGAAGTCTCGAAGAGGAAGTCGCCGCGCTGGAACGCCGCCGCATCGTCGAGGCGCTCGAACGTACCGGGCACAACCACACCCATACCGCGCGCGAACTGGGCCTGTCGCGGGTCGGCTTGCTTAAGAAGATGGATCGGATGGGGCTTCGGTCGTTACTCTAACGAATACGCGACAGCATTCGTCTGTTTTGGATCGTTGCTGGATGAAAGGTTAAGATCACGCCAAATCCACCAATGTCTACCGGCCTAATTTGGTAGCGCTTTCCTTCATACCTGACACCGTTGAATGCCGCACATCAAAATCATGCAGCCGCTTTGAATCGGGCCGGACGAGGTTGGCGGCTGGAGGCGGGCAGAAGGCGCGTCGGTCGCGGCGGAAGGCGGTCGGTAACCTTCGGGATCTGGTCCACTGCCTCCTTCAACCGGATCAGCCGTGCCGCCTTCGAATAGCGACTGGCGGTTTCCCCGCTCATGGTATGCCCAACGAGATCGGCACGCGTTTCGAGAAAAACCTCGCGGTGCTTCAGTTCCGTCGTGACCGTGTGCCGGAACGAGTGGATGGCCTGCCCCGGCTCGATGAAGTCCAGCTTCCTGGCGATTTTCATCCACCAGTTTTTGTAGAAGACATCGCCATAGCTCCGCTTGCCCGACGCGGTGCGAAGCTCGGGAAACAGCATCGTTTCGCCCGCGGCGCGCAGCGCCTTGACGTAGTCCGGCAGCCCGAGCCGCATTAGTTCGTCAGCGAATGGCACCAGTCGCACCGCCGCCCTGTTCTTGACGCGCCCGCCGTTCTCGTCGGTGATCGTGAAGAACCAGATTCCGTTCTCCTCGCCGATGTCGTCAAGCGTCAGCTGGCAGATCTCCTCACGCCGGCAGCCGGTGTACCAGGCGATGGGCAGCACCCAGAAACCCGCGTCGTGCCAGATTTCAACCCCTTGCTCGAGCCGACGCCCGAGCGATCGCGAACCGGTCCAGATCGGCAGACGAAACAGTTGCCGCCCCTCCTCCTCGGTATACGCATCGCGCTGATCGCGCGCGTCGCGGTCATCCTCGTACAGGAAGTCGGACCAATCGATGGTGGCGACGCCGTCGACCTGCTTGCCGACCCATGCCACCAGTTCCTTCAGAAAGAGGAAGTGGCGGTTCGTGCTGGTCGACTGGAGCCCGATCGTCTTCGCGTCGCGCGTGCCGGCCTTGATCTCAGCCTCCGCCTCGCGGCAGATCTCCTCGAGCGACATCGTGTCGTGGCGCCGCGACTTGTGGTGGCTGACGGGCAAACGGGAGAAGTGCTCGTTGAGACGGACGACGTCCTCACGCCCAACGAGGCGTATCGGGCGGGCACCATAGCTTTTCTCGAGCAGGCGCGCCGCCGACAGGAACTGGGTCCTAGTCTTCTCCGTCCAGCGCGCCTTGCGTCTTGCGTCACCGACGATCTTGGGATTGTCGGCGATGAACCGCTCTGCGGCCTCGGTCGGCGTCATCGATGCCCAAGGCTCGGCCACCTCGGGCAAGTGCGGCGAGACTGGAGCAGGGACAGCGCCGGGCGCGGCGGCAACAGCGGCTAAGGGCATCGCCGCGGCCGGGCCACGATCGTCGGTCATTGTCGCCCACATCGTCGCGGGATCGACAAGGCGACGCCGATATTCCAGTGCAGCCGCCAGCCTTCCCTCAAGATTGACCTTCCGGGCGATGTCGAGATTGTCCTGGGTCTCGGCGACGCCCACCGTTCGAAGATCCTGAGCCGCCTTGTCATGCGACCGTTCACGCCAGTCCGGCCGGTCTGCAAAGAAGTCGATCAGCGTCTCCTTCTGCTCGTCCGTCAGTCCGGAAAAGCGTGCCTCGACGTGCTCGCGGCTGCCCACGTTCTCCGGAACGCCGTTCACGACGAAATCCCTTAGCATCACCTCGTAGATGCCGACGAGGCCCTCGATCATAAAAGTCGCGTCGGGATCGGTGCGCTGGTAGCCGACGTGGACCCGCTCGAGATGATCGCGCATCCCCTCCATCGCCTCACGGAAGATTCCGGCCTTCTGGACGGTCGTCAGACTTGCGGCTCGGCCGTCCTGGCCCAAGGTCATCTTCAGCGTCTCACTCTTCGCCGTCATCGCGCACCCCATGCTGCGCGCCACCGCCTGGGCGGTCGTTCGGAGGCTGAGGCGTAGGGTAAAAGGCTTACCATCCTGAAAACGGACGGTACGGCGCCAGTAATAGACGGCGCCTCGGCGCTCGACGTTCTGGATCGCAGGCACGGCATCTCCACATGGAGCCGTCACACCCACCGGCCCAATCCAGTGGTTGCGACCGATTTCCTGCCGCTAAAACAATAACTTAGATGGAAATATGGCTGGGGCGGCAGGATTCGAACCTACGAATGCCGGTACCAAAAACCGGTGCCTTACCGCTTGGCGACGCCCCAGCGGCCGCGGGTGTCGCGGCAGGGGGTCCACCTAGGGCGATCGGGGCGATTGCGCAATGGGGTTTGGCCGCCACGGAAACCTCGCCGCGCTGAACCGTTCTGCTGCGACAACAGCCAAGGAACGAGCGATGTCGACCAAGAGCCCTGCCGAAATCCGCGAAGCGATGTGGAAGGCGATGGCTGCCAGCCCCTATGTGATGCTCGGCCTGACCGGCAAGCACACCCATAGCGAACCGATGTACGCCGTGCTGGACGAGGACGCGCACAGCGAATTCTGGTTCTACACCAAGCGCGACAACCGCGCCGCCGAGGGCGGCCCGGCGATGGTGCAGTTCGTCGCCAAGGGGCACGACCTGTTCGCCTGCATCAGCGGCACGCTGAGCGAGGAAACCGACCCGGCGGTGATCGATCGCTATTGGTCGAGCCAGGTCGAGGCGTGGTACGAACAGGGCCGGCAGGACCCGTCGCTGCTGATGCTGCGCTTCGACCTCGACAGCGCGGAAATCTGGGAAACCGACCAGTCGCTGCTGGGCAAGCTGAAGATGTTCACCGGCCACACGATCAAGGGCGGCGAAGAGGCCGGGAGCCACGCCAAGGTCGACGTCTGATCCGACCCGGCCGGAGACGGACATGAAACGGGCGGGGAAGCGCTTCCCCCGCCCGCCTTGCGTCAGGGCGTGACGACTTCAGGCGGACCCATTCGTGCCGAGTAGAAGCTGAGCTTGTCGAAGCCTCGTATCGAAGCACCCGCCCGAGGCGGTCCTTGGATACGCCGTTTCGACAGGCTCAATCGCTACTCAGGGCGACCGGGTACGTCGCATGTCCTCGGGTTCTAGCCGTTGTGGCGGGTGATCCATTCCTCCAGCACCGGCGCGATGCGGTTGCGCCATTTCGATCCGTTGAAGATGCCGTAATGGCCGACGCCCTCGGCCATGTGATACTGCTTCATCTCCTCGGGCAGCGCGGTCGCCAGCGTCAGCGCGGCGCGTGTCTGGCCGAGGCCGGAGATGTCGTCGCGCTCGCCCTCGATCGCGAGGATCGCGGTGTCGGTGATCGCCCCCGCATCCACGGGACGCCCGCGATGCTGCATCGTACCCCTCGGCAGGGCGTGCGACTGGAACACCGTGTCGATCGTCTGGAGATAGAATTCGGCGGTCATGTCGCACACCGCGCGATATTCCTCATAGAAGCGCTGCGTGGTGCTGGCCCCCTCGCCGTCGCCCTGCACCAGATGCTTGAACATCTCGTAATGCGAGATCATGTGGCTGCCGAGGTTCATGCTCATGAACCCGGCGAGTTGCAGGAAGCCCGGATAGACGCGGCGGCCCGCGCCCGGATAGGTCATCGGCACGGTCGCGATCACATTCTGCTCGAACCACGCATGCGGGCGTTCGGTCGCGAGCGTGTTGACCGCGGTCGGCGCCTCGCGCGTGTCGATCGGGCCGCCCATCATGGTCAGCGTGCGCGGGCGGTTGGGATGCCGGTCCGCACCCATCAGCGCGGTCGCGGCATAGACCGGGACCGAGGGCTGGCACACCGCCAGCACATGCGCGCGCGGATCGCCCGCCTCGCCGATCTTCTCGAGGAAGGCGATGACGTAATCGATATAGTCGTCGAGGTCGAAGCGCCCGGCCGACAGCGGCACCAGCTTCGCGTCGCGCCAGTCGGTGATGTAGACGTCGGCGAACGGCAGCATCCGCTCCACGGTGCCGCGCAGCAGCGTGGCGTAATGGCCGCTCATCGGCGCGACGATCAGCAGCTTGGGGCTGCCCTCCACCCCTTCGCGGACGAAGCGCTTCAGCTGGCCGAACGGGCGGCGCAGCACGATCTCCTCGCGCACCGCGACCTCGCGGCCGTCGATGACGGTATGGTCCAGCCCGAAGGCGGGCTTGCCGCGCGGGGCGGCGGCATGGGCGAACACCGCCAGCGCCGATCCGAGCACCGGCCCGCCGCCGAAATAGGCGAAGGGATTGCTGGGGTTCTGCAGCAGCCCGGCCCCGACATTGGCCATGGCGCTGGCCCCGGCGAGCAGCGAACGCTGCCATTCATATGCATCGTACAGCATCGACTTCCCCGAGTGACTGTTACGGGGAACGACCCGTTCCCGTAAAAATATAGCGAATCGTTGCGGCGGGCAACTGGTCCGAAGGTAGCGTCCCGCCGCCGAGACTTCGTTGTCTCCAAGCAACGAACGGGCCGGGTGGTTCCCCTTTCGCGTCGTTCGCGCTAGGCACCACGCCCATGGCAGACCCGGCCCCCGCCCCCGCCCCCGACCGCAACAAGATGCTGCCCGCGCTGGCGCTCGTGTGGCGCTTCACCTTCGCCTACAAGCTGCAACTGGTCGGCGCGCTGGTGTCGCTGGTCACGGCGGCGGTGGCGACGCTGTGGATTCCGCGCACCTTCAAGCAGGTGGTCGACAACGGTTTCGCGACCGGCGCGGACGTGGCGGCGATCGCCCCCTATTTCGAGGGGCTGCTGGGCGTCGTCGTCGTGCTGGCGATCGCCACCGCCGGGCGCTTCTATTTCGTGTCGTGGCTGGGGGAGCGCACCGTCGCCGACCTGCGCGTCGCGGTGCATCGCAACCTCCTCACCCTGTCGCCCGGCTGGTTCGAGGAGAACCGCCCGTCGGAGATCGCATCGCGCCTGACCGCCGATACCGCCATCGTCGAGGGGATCGTGAGCACCACCGTGTCGGTCGCGCTGCGCAACCTGCTGGTCGGCATCGGCGGGGTGATCTACCTCTTCGCGCTGGCGCCCAAGCTCGCCGCGTACCTCATCGTCGGCATCCCGCTGATCGTGCTGCCGATCATGTGGCTGGGCGGGCGGGTGCGCAAGCTGTCGCGCTCCAGCCAGGACCGGATCGCCGATATCGGATCGATCGCGTCGGAAACGCTGGGCGCGATGAAGATCGTGCAGGCGTTCGGGCAGGAACCGCGCGAGGGCGACCGGTTCGAGGCGGCGGTGGAACGCGGGTTCCAGACCGCCAAGAAGCGCTTCGCCACCCGCGCCGTCATGACCGCCTTCGTCATCGGGATGCTCTTCGCCGCGATCACTCTCATCATGTGGGATGCGGTCAGCGATGTCGCGTCGGGGCGGACGACCGGCGGATCGATCACCGCCTTCGTCATCACCGCCGGTCTCGTCACCGGATCGTTCGGCGCGCTGACCGAAGTGTACGGCGACCTGCTGCGCGCATCGGGAGCCGCCGGGCGGCTCGCCGAACTGCTGGCGCAACGCCCGGTGATCGCCGCGCCCGCGCGGCCGCTCGCGCTGCCCGAACCGGCGCGCGGGGCTTTGGGGTTCGATCACGTCCGCTTCCGCTATCCGACCCGGCCCGAGGTGGCGGCGCTCTCCGACTTCACCCTGAGCGTCGAGCCGGGCGAGACGGTGGCGGTGGTCGGCCCCTCCGGTGCAGGCAAGTCGACGCTGTTCCAGCTGATCCAGCGCTTCTACGACCCCGAAGCCGGGCGCGTCCTGATCGAGGGCGTCGACGTGCGCGACGCCGATCCGGCGGCGGTGCGCGCCCGCATCGCGATGGTGCCGCAGGAGACGGTGATCTTCGCCGCCTCCGCCCGCGACAATCTGCGCTATGGCCGCTGGGACGCCGACGATGGTGCGCTATGGGCGGCGGCGGAGGCGGCCAATGCCGCCGGTTTCCTGCGCGCGTTGCCCGAGGGCCTCGACACCTATCTGGGCGAGGGCGGCGCGCGACTGTCGGGCGGGCAGCGCCAGCGGATCGCCATCGCCCGCGCGCTGCTGCGCGACGCGCCGATCCTGCTGCTGGACGAGGCGACGTCGGCGCTCGATGCCGAGAGCGAGCGGCTGGTGCAGGACGCGCTGGAACGGCTGATGGCCAGGCGGACGACGCTGGTGATCGCGCACCGGCTGGCGACGGTGCGCGCCGCGTCGCGGATCATCGTGATGGACCAGGGGCGGATCGTCGAGACGGGGCGGCACGGTGAACTGATCGCGGCGGGCGGGCTGTATGCGCGGCTGGCGAATTTGCAGTTCCACGAACCGGCGTGATCCTGAGCGACGGGGAGGCTCAACCGCATCCCGTACTCCGGCGGAGGCCGGGGTCCAGTCGCGATGCGTTGCCGATCGTTCGCGACCGTTCTCCAACTGGACCCCGGCCCTCGCCGGGGTACGGCTGTACAATAGATCTTGAAAACTACAGTAAAGTCTAACACCGTTCGTGCTGAGTAGGGACTGAGCGTGGCGAAGGCCCGTATCGAAGCACCCTGCACGGTCCTTCGATACGCCATTTCGACAAGCTCAATGGCTACTCAGGACGAACGGGAGGGCGTACGCAGCGTCTCAGCGAACCGGGTTCGGCCCGTCGCTCGTCTGCTCCCCGGTCGCCGCCCACGCCAGCCGGAGCGCCCCGGCCCCCTCGCCCGCCCGCGCCTGCCCGCCGCGGGCGACGATCGCCCCGGCCAGCGCGTCCCGCTGCGCCGCCAGCCCGCCGGTGACGGCCACGACCCGCCCGGTGCGCGCCGACAGCCACGCCACGTCGTCGATCGCCCGCGCGTCGGCGATCCCCGCCACGAACGGGATCGCAGGCGGCGCGTCGCCGGTGGCGGGGGGCACCACCTCGACCCGCCAGCCCGGCGCCGCCGCGCGCGCCCGCGCCTCGATCACGCGGTAGCCCGCAGGGGGCAGTCCCGGCAGTTCGGCGGCGGCGACGCGGACGATCCGCTGCGGTTCGTCCACCGTCACGCTCTCCGGCGCGGCGCCCGTGACCAGTGCGATCTGTCCGACGATCCGGTCGCGCGCGGGCGCGATGCCCGACGATGCCTTGGCGATCTGCGCCGCCTCGGTCGCCTGCGGGTCGATCGAACTGCGGATCTGGTCGACGTGCAGGTCGATCCGCCGGTCGAGCCGCTCGGTCAGCCGCGCCGCGATCGCCGCATCGGCCCCGCTGTCCAGCGTCGGCGTCAGCAGCACCGCGCGCACCCGCACCGCCTGTCGATCATAATCGATCTCGAGCTGGCTCAGCCGCGCATCGTCGGGAAAGCGCGACAGGATGGCGCTGCGCACCTGCCGCTGCGCCACCGCCTCGAACGCGATCTGGCGCAGCGCCGCGACCAGCGGCACCGACAGCGCCAGCATCGCGCCCGCGAACAGCACGATCTGGAAGGTGGTGTTGCCCGGCGTCAGGTGCCGCCCGAAGCCGTAGAGCCGCGCCATGAACGCCGCGGTCAGCGCGATGGTGACGAGGTTGGTAAGGAACAGCAGCAGCGCGCCGCCCGCGACCGTCGCATTGCCGGTGGCGATGCCGAAGCCGACGACGCACAAGGGCGGCATCAGCGCGATGGCGATCGCCACGCCGACCACCGTATTCCCCCGCCCCCGGATCAGCGCATAGGCGCCCGCCAATGCCGAGAAGAACGCGACGAGCAGGTCGAACAGCGTCGGGCGCGTCCGCCCGGCGATCTCCGACGTGATCGTCTGGATCGGCGACAATGCCACCAGCAGCGCCGACAGCCCCACCGCCAGCCCTGCGCCCACGGCCAGCGCGAACAGCGACTTGCGGATATCGGGCACGTCGAGCACCGCGATGCCGAAGCCGAGGCCGATGATCGGCATCATCAGCGGCGACACCAGCATCGCCCCGATCAGCACCGCGACCGACGGCATCAGCAGCCCCAGCAACGACAGCGCCATCGACACCACGATCATGAAGCCGTAGCGCCACGACCAGCCCGCCTCCTCCGCGACCTGCCGCAGCACCGCGTCGTGATCGACGCTGCCGATCACCCGCATCCGCCACCACCGCCCGAACCGCCCGCGCCGCGCCGCCATCAGCGCTTGCGTCCGTTGTGGCGGATGTTGGCCGGGCGACCGCGCCGTTTCAGCGTCCGGGGCGCGCCCTTGTGGCGGATGGTGCGGCTGTCGCCGCCGCCCGCCGATCCCTTGCCGTCGGGCAGCTCGAAGCGCAGCGCGCCCGACACCGGATTCGCCTCCGCGAGGCGCAGTTGCAGCCGCATGCCGGAAGCGAACGTCTCGCCGCTATGGTCGCCGATCAGCGCCTGCGCGCCTTCGTCGAAGCGGAAATATTCCTGCCCCAGGTCGCGCGCGGGGACGAGGCCGTCGCCGCCCACCCCCTCGACCGTCGCGAAGAAGCCGAAGGCGGCGACGCCGGTGATCCGCGCCTCCATCACCTGCCCGACATGTTCCGCCAGATAGGCGGCGACGTACCGGTCCACGGTTTCGCGCTCCGCCTCCATCGCCCGGCGTTCGAGGCCGCTGATCGCCTCGCCCACCCGCTCCATGTTCGCCGCGTCGCTCTCCGCCAGCGCGCCTTCGCCAAGGCCATAGGCCCCGACCAGCGAACGGTGCACGATCAGGTCGGCATAGCGCCGGATCGGCGAGGTGAAATGCGCATAGCTGCCGAGCGACAGGCCGAAATGCCCGTGGTTCTGCGGGCCGTAATAGGCCTGGGTCTGGGTCCGCAGCACCTGTTCCATCACCTGCGGACGGAAATCGGCCTCGCCGATGCGTGCGAGCACTTGGTTGAAGGTGGCGGGGCGGATCACCTGTCCGAGGGCGAAGGGCACGTCGAAGGTCTCGAGATAGTCCTTCAACGCCACCAGCTTTTCGCGCGTCGGCGGTTCGTGGACGCGGTACATGACCGGCGCCTTCTTCGCCTCCAGCGCCTTGGCGGCGGCGACGTTGGCGGCGATCATGTAATCCTCGATCAGCCGCATCGAATCGAGCCGTTCGCGTGGGCTCACCGAGAGGATGCGCCCCTTCTCGTCCAGCACGATCCGCCGTTCGGGCAGGTCGAGGTCGAGTGGCTCGCGCGCGGCCCGCGCCTTCGCCAGCGCCGCCCAGCAGCCCCACAGGGGTTTCAGCGCGCCTTCGACCAGTTCGGGCGGCACCGGCGCATCGGCCACGCCGTCGATCGCCGCTTGCGCATGCTCATAGGCGATGTTCGCCGCGACCCGGATCACCGCGCGGGTGAAGCGCCAGTCGCGGAGCTTGCCGTCCCTGCCGATCGTCAGGTGGCAGACCAGCGCCGCCCGGTCCTGCCCCGCCTTCAGCGAACAGACGTCGGCGGAGAGGATCTCGGGCAGCATCGGCACCACCCGGTCGGGGAAATACACGCTGTTGCCGCGCGACCTTGCGGACTTGTCGAGTTCGGAACCGGGCCGGACGTAGAAGGACACGTCGGCGATCGCGACGATCGCCTTCCAGCCGCCGTCGTTGCCCGGATCGTCGTCCGGCGCGGCCCAGACCGCATCGTCATGGTCGCGCGCATCGATCGGATCGATCGCGACGATGGGGAGATGGCGTAAATCCTCCCTCCCCGATCCTCCCCGGGACGGGGAGGGGGACCGTCCGGAGGACGGTGGAGGGGGGCTTCCACCGGCGGAACGTTCGTGGCCATCCCCCTCCGCCACCGCTTCGCGGCGGTCCCCCTCCCCGCGGAGCGGGAAGGATCGGACAGGATACCCCGCGACCTTGCGCGCCTCGGCCAGCACTTCTTCCGAGAACACGTCCGGAATGCCGTGCTTGTGGATCGCGATCAGCGAGAAGCTGCGCGCCGCGAACGGGTCGCCCAGCCGTTCGACCACCTTGGCGGTGATCCGCGGCGGGCGTCCGGCCATGTGCGCCAGCACGAGATCGCCCGGCCCCGCGCCGCCTGCGTCCGACACCGGCACCTCGCGCCGTTCCTTCTTGTCGACGCCCTGCAGCCACAGCCGGTCGCCGTCCTGCCGCAGCACGCCCAGCACCGCCTCGCTCACCCGGTCGAGCTTCTTCATCGGATAGGCGATCCAGCCGCTACCGGCCTCCTCGGTGCGCGCCAGCACCCGGTCGCCCACCCCCAGCGCGCTGCGCCCGCGTTCGCGCAGCCGCACCTTGGGCGGCGGCGTCTCCGCCTCCCAGCGCTCCGGCACCGCCCAGACATTGCCGCCGTCGTCCACGTCGGCGACGCGCAGCACCGTCACCTTGGGCAGCCCGCCCATCTTGTGGAACGCGCGGCCCGGCGCGCTGTCGATCAGCCCCTCGTCGGCCATGTCCTTCAGCAATGCCTTGAGCGAAATCTTCTGCTGCGCCGAAAGGCCGAAGGCGCGGGCGATCTCGCGCTTGCCCGCGGGCGTGTCGGACTGCTGGATGAAGTCGAGGATCTGCTCGCGGGTGGGCAGGCCGGGCGGCGATTTGGAACGTACCATCGCCCGAGACATAGGGCGACTTGAGCGGAACACCAAGCAAGCGGGAGCCGATCGCCCGCCCGTCCGTTACCCGCCCCGACCGATAACCAGTTGGGAAAGGCTGACCATGGGCATTTTCGAGCGCATCAAGACGCAGATCTTCGGCAAGGACGGCGGGCCGTTCGGCGACAATTACTTCGGCCGGAAGAAGGATGCGCCCGCACCCGCGCCTACCCCGGCCCCCGCGCCGGTGCAGCAGCACGCGCCCGCCGCCCCCGCCGCCCCGGCACAGGCCCCCGCCGCCCCGGCGACCGCGCCCGCGCAGCCGGTCGACGCCCGCGCCGCGATCGCCCGCATCGCCGAGGCGAAGGGCAATCCCCCGCTCAACTGGCAGACCTCGATCGTCGACCTGATGAAGCTGCTCGACCTCGATTCGAGCCTTGAGAACCGCAAGGAACTGGCGACCGAACTCGGCTACAGCGGCCCCAAGGACGGCAGCGCCGAGATGAACACCTGGCTCCACGCCGCGGTGCTGCGCGAACTCGGCAAGGCGGGCGGGCAGGTGCCGGAGAAGCTGAAGGACTGACGCCCCTTGTCGTACCCCCGCGCAGGCGGGGGTCCAGGGCGGCAGGCGATACGTCCGGCATCCCTGGATCCCCGCCTCCACGGGGATACGCCTACAAGTTCAGTACGCCCGCCCGATCAGCACCCGCTCCACCGCCGGTTCGCCGGTGAACACGCACGGCCCCTCGTCGCAGCCGGTCTGCCCCAGCGGGGCGTTGCGGATCGTCAGCTTCAGCGCCTTCAGCCGCTGCACCACCGACTCCAGCGCGTCACCGGTCGGCTTCGACCAGCGGACATCGACCCAGCCGGGGTTCTTCACCCCGTCGGCGAAATGCGCCTCGACGCCTGCCCAGTCGTCCATCGGCACGATCTGCGCCCGCAGCTTCTCGGTCGATTGCGCCAGCAGCACCGCCTGCACGTCCGCCAGCACCTGCCCGACGCCGCCTACGAAATCGTCCTTCGCGACGATCTGCGAATCGAGCTTGCCGCCGTCCTTGTACAGCCGGTCGCGCCGCACCACCGACACATTGCCCCCGGCCATGTCGCGCCCGCCGACCTCGACGATCAGCGGCGCGCCCTTCTTGACCCAGCCCCAGCGCTTGTTCGCCGCCTTGGCGGGCTTCAGGTCGAGCAGCGCGCGCACCGGCTCGCCCAGCGCGGTCTGTTTCGCCAGCGCCGCCTGCAATTCGCGGCAATAGGCGATCAGCGGTTCGTCCTCCGGCGCGTCGCGCAGCATCGGCACGATCACCACCTGCCACGGCGCGATCGCGGGCGGCACGCGCAGCCCGTCGTCGTCGCCGTGGACCATGATGACCCCGCCGATCATCCGCGTCGACACGCCCCAGCTGGTCGTATTCGCCAGCTCGAACTGGCCCTCGCCGTTCTGGAAGCGGATGTTCTGCGCCTGCGCGAAATTGGTGCCGAGGAAGTGCGAGGTGCCCGCCTGGAGCGCCTTGCCGTCCTGCATCATCGCCTCGATCGAATAGGTCGCGACCGCACCGGGGAAGCGTTCGTTCTCGGGCTTCTCCCCCGCGATGACATGCAGGCCGAGGCAGGTCTCGGCGAACTCGCGGTACACCTCGAGCATCCTGAGCGTCTCCTCGCGCGCCTCGTCGGCGGTGGCGTGCGCGGTATGCCCCTCCTGCCACAGGAACTCGGCGGTGCGCAGGAACATGCGGGTGCGCATTTCCCACCGGACCACGTTCGCCCACTGGTTGATGAGCACCGGCAGGTCGCGCCACGACTGGACCCAGCGGGCGAAGGCGGTGCCGATCACCGTCTCGCTGGTCGGCCGCACGACCAGCGGCTCCTCCAGCTTCGCCTCGGGGTCGGGGGTCAGCCCGCCCTTGCCGTCCGACACCAGCCGGTGATGGGTGACGACCGCCATTTCCTTGGCGAAGCCGTCGACATGCTCGGCCTCCTTCTCGAAATAGGAGAGCGGAATGAACAGCGGGAAATAGCAGTTCTCATGCCCCGTCGCCTTGATCCGGTCGTCCAGCAACCGCTGGATGCGTTCCCAGATGCCATATCCCCACGGGCGGATGACCATGCATCCGCGCACCCCGGATTCCTCGGCCAGATCGGCCTCGGTGATGACGGCTTGATACCAGGCGGCGAAATCCTGTTCGCGCGTGACGTTGAGAGCGTGCTTCATGGGGCCGCGCGATAGCCGAAGCGAACAGGGAAAGTATAGCGGGGGCGCGCGTGTTTGCCGCACCGGCCCGATCGAGGCCCAGTTCGCCGAAGCAGGAAAACTGCGCCATTCTTCTTCGTCACTCCCGCGCAGGCGGGAGCCCATATGCGCCGGCGTCGCGAATCCGGTCGAGCCGTCGGCGGCTATGGATTCCCGCCTGCGCGGGAATGACGAAGATTCATGGGTAGGATGCGCGTCTCACGCCGCCCATGCCGCCACATCCGCCTGCGCCCCGATCAGCGCGAGGCCGTGCGCGACCGAGGTCAGTTCCCCGCCCGACGCCAGCCGCCCCGCGCCGAAGCGCGCGGCGAAGGCGCGGCGGATCGCGGGCGTGAGCGAGGTGCCGCCGGTCAGGAACACCCGGTCGATCGCGCCCGCTTCGACGCCCGATCGTGCCAGCGCGGTCTCGACGGTCGCCATGATCCGCGCCACGTCGTCGGCGATCCAGTCCTCGAACTGGGCGCGGGTGACGGGCGCGCGGATCGCGATGCCGCCGCCCTCGAACGCGAACTCGGCCTCCTCGCCCACCGACAGCGCGCGCTTCACCCGCCCGACCGCATCGTAGAGCGGATAGCCCTGCTCCTCCTCGATCACCGCGATCATCCGCGCGATCGCCTGCCCGTCGGTCGCGGCACGGCGCAGCGTCTCCAGCTCGGCCAGCGTCTTGCGGTTGCGCATCAGCGCAAGCCGCGACCAGTCGGAAAAATCGCTGAAATGCCCCGCCGGTATCTCCAGCACCTTGCCGAACGAGCGATAGGTGCCGCCCTTGCCGAGCAGCGGCAGCACCAGCCGGTCGAGGATGCGCCGGTCGAACTGGTCGCCCGCGATGCCGATGCCCGCCGATCCCAGCGGCGTCGCGCGGCGCTCCGCCCCCGGCGCCTCCAGCCGCACGACCGAGAAGTCGCTGGTGCCGCCCCCGAAATCGGCGACGAGGATCGTCGCGGCGGCATCCAGCGTCGCGGCATGGCTGAACGCCGCGCCCAGCGGTTCATGGACATAGACGATCTCCGCCCCCAGCCCGGCGAACATCGCGTCGTACCGGCTGCGCGCCAGCGCCTCGTCGGGGCGATATCCGGCGAAGGTGACGGGGCGTCCGACGACGATCCGCTTCGGCGCCGTCAGCGCGCCCCGCGCCCGCGCCGCCAGCCGGTCGAGGAACGCGCGCCCCAGATCCTCGAAGCGATAGCGTCTCGTGAAGATCGGCGCGCTGTCGAAGCTGGAACTGGCGGCGACCGACTTGAACGATTGCAGGAAGCGGCAGCCTTCGGGAAATTGCAGATATTCGTCGATCGCCCATGGCCCTGCCTCGTACGCGATGCCGCCGGGCACGTCGTCCTGCCAGAAGCACAGCGCCGAGCGGAACACCGCGTCCGCGCCCTCGGGTCCGTCGAGCGGCACCAGCGCCGCGCCGTCCGCGCCCGCACGGGCGAGCACCGAATTGGTGGTGCCGAAATCGAGGCCGAGGACGGGGGACATGCGGGTTGCTCCGACAGGGGGGCGGGACGCCGTACAGCGGATCGGCGTCACCGTCATCCCCGGCATCCGGCATCCTGCCGCACCCGGCCCCCGCCGGGGTAGGAATACGACATATCCGACAACATGCGCGCCCCTTCCCCATTGACGAATCGGCCCTCCCCGGCCACAGAATCCGCGCATCACAGGCTTCCAGCCGACGCCAAGCGCGGGAGAGTGCGGACCAGGTCCGCCGCCGAAGGAGCAACCGCCCCGGAATCTCTCAGGCAACAGGGACCGCGCGATGGCATCAAGATACTCTGGAAAGCGTCACGGCGTACAAGCGCCGGACCACCGAAGGGGTAAGCATCGGGTTTCCGGTGCGAAAGCTCTCAGGTTCCGTGACAGAGGGGGCGATGGCTGTCGGCACCACCATGCCGCCCGTCGTCGTTTGACCCATCACGAAGGACGTGGCCATGAGTGACCTGCCCCCCGAACCCGCCCATGAACTGCGCGCCGACGGCACCGATCCGGTCGAGGACCTGCCGCCGCAGCTGCTGCCGCTCGACGGCTGGCACCGGGCGAAGGGCGGGCGGATGGTGCCCTTCGCGGGCTATCTGATGCCGGTGCAGTATGACGGCATCATGGCCGAGCATCTGTGGACGCGGGACAGCGCCGGGCTGTTCGATGTCAGCCACATGGGTCAGCTGCTGATCCACGGGCAAGGCGCGACCGAGGCACTGGAGGCGCTGCTGCCGGGCGATCTGCGCATCCTGAAGCCCGCGAAGATGCGCTATTCGCTGCTGCTCGCCGACAACGGCGGCATCCTCGACGACCTGATGGTCACCCGGCTCGGGCCGGAAGTGCCCTTCCCGCTGGACGCGGCGGCGGGCGATGCCTTCTACATGGTCGTCAACGGCGCGACCAAATACGACGACATCGCCCATCTTCGGGAACACCTGCCTGACGACATCACCCTCAACCACCTCGACGACCGCGCGCTGCTGGCGGTGCAGGGGCCGAAGGCGGTCGATGCGCTCGCCCGCCTCGTCCCCGGCGTCGCCGACCTGACCTTCATGACCGCGGGCAGCTTCGACTGGCAGGGCCATGCGCTGTGGGTCAGCCGCTCGGGCTATACCGGCGAGGACGGCTATGAGGTGTCGCTGCCCGAGGACGTCGCGACCGCCTTCGCCGATGCGATAACCGCGCAGCCGGAAGTGAAGCCGATCGGCCTCGGCGCGCGCGATTCGCTGCGTCTCGAGGCAGGACTGCCGCTCTACGGCCACGACCTCGATCCCCAGACGACGCCGATCGCCGCCGATCTGGGCTTTGCCCTGTCGAAGCGCCGTCGCGAGGAAGGCGGCTTCCCCGGTGCCGAGCGCATCCTCGCCGAGCGGGCCGCGAGTCCGGCGCTCAAGCGCATCGGGCTGATGATCGACGGTCGCCAGCCGGTGCGCGAGGGTGCCGAGGTGATCGACACGCAAGGCAACGTCGTCGGCCGCGTCACCTCGGGCGGCTTCGCGCCCAGCGTCCAGGCGCCGATCGCCATGGCCTATTGTCCGCCCGCGCTGGCGGCAAGCGGGGTCGTCACCCTGCGCCAGCGCGGCAAGCAGCATCCGGCGCGCGTCGTGCCGATGCCGTTCGTCCCCCACCGTTACGTCCGCTGAAGGGAAATCCCATGAGCCGCTATTTCACCCAGGAACATGAATGGATCGAGGTCGACGGTGAAGTCGCGACCGTCGGCATCACCGAATATGCCGCCGGGCAGCTGGGCGACATCGTGTTCGTCGACGTGCCCGAGGAAGGCCGTCAGCTGACCAAGGGCGACGACGCCGCCGTGGTCGAATCGGTCAAGGCCGCGTCCGACGTCTACACCCCCGCATCGGGCACGGTGATCGAGGCGAACGCGCAGCTCGCCGACAATCCGGCGCTGGTGAACGAGGATCCCGAGGGCGAAGGCTGGTTCTTCAAGCTGACGCTGCGCGACGACAGCGAACTGGGCGAGCTGATGGACGAGGACAAATACGCCGCCTACGTCGCGCGGCTGTAAATCTCGGGTACCGCGCCACCGGCCTTCGTCATCCCGGCGAAGGCCGGGATCCATGGACACGGGACGGCGCGCTTCCATCGATGACGCCCGTATCCGTGGATTCCGGCCTGCGCCGGAATGACGAACGAGGCCGCTGTTTCGCAGCGGACCAACAAGGACCAACATGCGCTATCTCCCCCTCACCCCCGCCGATCGCAGCGCGATGCTGGCCACGATCGGTGCCGACGGCATCGACGACCTGTTCGTCGACGTACCCGAATCCGCCCGGCTCGACGGCCCCGTCCCCGGCCTGCCCGACCATGCCAGCGAACTCGCGGTCGAACGGCACCTGTCGAAACTCGCGGCGAAGAACGTCGCGGCGGGGTCGGTGCCGTTCTTCCTCGGCTGCGGCGCGTATCGCCACCATGTGCCCGCCAGCGTCGATCACCTGATCCAGCGCGGCGAGTATCTGACCGCCTACACCCCCTATCAGCCGGAAATCGCGCAGGGCACGCTCCAGATGCTCTTCGAGTTCCAGAGCCAGGTGGCGCGCCTGCTGGGCTGCGACGTGGCCAATGCGTCGATGTACGACGGCTCGACCGCCTGCTGGGAAGCAGTGACGATGGCGCGGCGGGTGACGCGGCGGGCGAAGGCGGTGTTCTCGGGCGGGGTGCATCCGCATTACGTCTCGGTCGCGAAGACGATGGCGAAGTTCACCGGCGACGTGCTCGACACGACCCGTCCGTGGCTGGTCGCCGGAACCGACGACGATCGCCTGATCGAGAAGATCGACGGCGACACCTCGTGCGTCGTCGTACAATATCCCGACATCCTCGGCCGCATTCCCGACCTCAAGCGCATCGCCGATGCGGCGCATGCGGTAAAGGCGCTGCTGATCGCGGTCGTCACCGAACCGGTGGCGCTGGGTGCGATCGAGGCGCCGGGCAACCTCGGCGCGGACATCGTGGTCGGCGAAGGCCAGAGCCTCGGCGTCGGCCTCCAGTTCGGCGGGCCGTATGTCGGCCTGTTCGCCTGCTCGGAAAAGCTGGTGCGCCAGATGCCGGGCCGGCTGTGCGGCGAGACGGTGGACGCGGAGGGCAAGCGCGGCTTCGTGCTGACGCTGTCCACCCGCGAACAGCATATCCGCCGCGAAAAGGCGACGTCGAACATCTGCACCAACTCGGGGCTGTGCGCGCTCGCCTTCTCGATCCACCTGACGCTGCTCGGCGAAAAGGGGCTGCGGCAGCTCGCCGCCGTGAACCATGCCAAGGCCTGCGCCGCCGCCGACCGGCTGGCACGGGTGCCGGGCGTCGAGCTGGTCAACGACAGCTTCTTCAACGAATTCACGCTGAAGCTGTCGAAGGAAGCGCGCCCGATCGTGCGCGACCTCGCGGACCGCGGCGTGCTGGCGGGCGTGTCGCTCGGGCGGCTCTACCCGACCGACGAGGGCCTTGCGAACGGGCTGGTCGTCGCCGTCACCGAAACCGTGACCGACGAGGATATCGAGGCGCTGGCAACGGCGCTTGAGGAGGCATTGGCATGAGCGTGAACCAGAGCGGCTGGCGCCCCGAGATGGGCGAGGCTTCGGCGCAGACGCAGGCGACCTTCACCGGCAACCGCGCGCTGATGCTGGAAGAGGCGCTGATCTTCGAGATCGGGTCGAGCGACACCACCGGCGTCGATATCGACGAAGCGCCCGAAGCGCCCTCGCGCCTCGGCAACCATGCCCGCAAGAGCGCGATCGGCCTGCCCGGCCTGTCCGAGCCGGAGGCGGTGCGCCACTACACCCGCCTCAGCCGTCAGAACTACGCCATCGACCTCGGCCTGTTCCCGCTGGGGTCGTGCACGATGAAGCACAATCCGCGCCTGAACGAGCGGATGGCGCGCCTCCCCGGCTTCGCCGATCTCCACCCGCTGGGGCCGATCGACACGGTGCAGGGCGCGCTGGAGCTGATCCATCAGCTGGCGCACTGGCTGGTGACGCTGACCAACATGGATTCGGTCGCGATGTCGCCCAAGGCGGGCGCGCACGGCGAGCTGTGCGGCATCCTCGCGATCAAGGCGGCGCTGGAGAAGCGCGGCGAGGGCCATCGCAAGATCATCCTCGTGCCCGAGAGCGCGCACGGCACCAATCCCGCCACCGCCGCCTTCGCCGGGTTTACCGTGAAGGACATTCCCGCCACCGCCGACGGCCGCGTCGATACCCAGGCGCTGAAGGACCGGCTCGGCCCCGACGTGGCGGGGGTGATGATCACCAACCCCAACACCTGCGGCCTGTTCGAGCGGGATCTCAAGGAAATCTCCGACGCGGTGCATGCGGCGGGCGGATACGTCTATTGCGACGGCGCGAACTTCAACGCGATCGTCGGGCGGGTGCGCCCCGGCGACCTCGGCGTCGATGCGATGCACATCAACCTGCACAAGACCTTCTCGACCCCGCACGGCGGCGGCGGGCCGGGGTCGGGGCCGGTGGTGTTCTCCAAGGCGCTGACCCCTTTCGCCCCCCTACCCTTCGTCGAACGCCAAGGCGACCGCTTCGTCCTCGTGGAGGAGGAAACGGCGGGCGAGCATCACGCCGACAGCTTCGGCCGCATGGTCGCCTTCCACGGGCAGATGGGCATGTTCACCCGCGCCTTGAGCTACATCCTCAGCCACGGCGCGGACGGGCTGAAGCAGGTGTCCGAGGATGCCGTGCTCAACGCCAACTACATCCTGCGCAGCCTCGACGACACGCTCGACGCGCCGTTCGGTGCCAGCGGGCCGTGCATGCACGAGGCGCTGTTCAGCGACGCGAACCTCGCGGACGGCTTCTCGACGCTGGACGTGGCCAAGGGGCTGATCGACGAGGGCTATCACCCGATGACGGTGTATTTCCCGCTGGTCGTCCACGGTGCGATGCTGGTCGAGCCGACCGAGACCGAATCGAAGGCGGCGCTCGACCAGTTCATCGGCGCGCTGAAGTCGGTCGGCGAACGGGCCAAGGCGGGCGACAAGGCGCTGAAGTCCGCGCCGCACTTCGCCCCCCGCCGCCGCCTCGACGAGACGCTGGCCGCGCGCAAGCCGGTGCTGGCGTACAAGGACGTTGCGCCGACCGCGCAAGCTGCGGAATAATCCGCCCGAGGCTCCGCCCGATCGCCGGGCGGGGCCAGGGGGATCGAATCGATGCACGGGCAAGAGGGCTATACGCCGACGCTGATTTCGTTCGGCGTCATCGCCGGGATCGTCGCGCTGCGCTCGTGGCGCGGGCAGAAGCTCAGGCGGCTGCGGCTCCAGACGCTGTGGATCATGCCGGTCCTCTTCACCGGCGTCGCGGCGATGCTCTACGCCTCGCTCCCGCCTGCGGGCTGGGGCTGGGCGCTGTGCCTCGTCGCGGGCGCGGTCGGGCTGGCGCTCGGCTGGCAGCGCGGGCGGCTGATGCGGATCGAGGTCGATCCCATCACCCATGCGCTCAACCACCGCCCCTCGCCCGCCGCGCTGTTCTTCATCGTCGGCCTCGTCGTGGTGCGCGCGCTGCTCAAGCAGGCGATGGCGCACGGCGGGGCGACGATGCTGCACCTGAACGCCGCGACGGTGACGGACGCCTTCGTGGCGCTGGGCTGGGGCGTGATCGTCGCGCAGCGGGCGGAGATGTTCCTGCGGGCGCGGCGGCTGCTGCGCGCGGCGCGGGCGGTGTGATCCGTCACTCCCCTCCCTGACAAGGGAGGGGAGCGCGATCACTTCGGCTCGGTCATCGCGGGCGGATCGCTCGCCGGAAAGCTGTCCTCCAAGGCCGCGTCCAGCGCGTCGCCCTCGTCGTCGCGGTTGCGCGCCACGCTCGCCTGCATCCGCGCAATCTGTTCGGGCGACGCGGGCTGCTGGTGCTCCGCCTTCCACTGCGCATAGGGCATGCCGTACACCGCCTCGCGCCCCTCGTCCTTGGCCACGCCCGCCGCCTCTGCCAGCCAGTCGCCCAGGCAGTTGCGGCAGAACCCGGCCAGCCCCATCAGATCGACGTTCTGCGCATCGCTGCGATGCCGGAGATGCCGCACCAGCCGCCGGAACGCCGCCGCCTGCGCTTTTTCGCCGATTGAATCGATTGTTGCCATGACTCGGCCCTCCAAGGTTGATCGCGCCGCAATAACCCTTAGAGGCTGGCACGCAAACGCCCGGAGAGTGATATGACCAAGGCCTTCAGCCCCCGTTCGCGCAAGGTGCGCATCCTCGCTACGCTCGGCCCCGCCAGCAATACGCCCGAGATGATCGCCACCCTGTTCGAGGCAGGCGCGGACGCCTTTCGCGTGAACATGAGCCATGGCGACCAGCAATCGAAGGTCGCCGTGATCCGCGCGATCCGCGATCTCGAGCGGCAATATCATCGCCCGACCACCATCCTCGCCGATCTTCAGGGACCGAAGCTGCGCGTCGGCCGCTTCGCCGAAGGGCGGGTGATGCTGGAGGCCGGGCAGCGCTTCGTGCTCGACCGGTCGAGCGAACCGGGCGACGCCACCCGCGTCGAACTGCCCCACCGCGAGATTTTCGCCGCGATCGCGCGCGACGCGCGGCTGCTGCTCGACGACGGCAAGCTGGTGCTGCGCGTGCTCGAGCATGACGACGACCGGATCGTGACCGAGGTGGTCGTCGGCGGCGCGCTGTCGAACTCCAAGGGGCTGAACGTGCCCGACGTCGTGCTGCCGATGGCGGCGCTGACGCCCAAGGACATCTCCGACCTCCACTTCGCGGTCGAGCAGGGCGTCGACTGGATCGCGCTGTCGTTCGTGCAGCGCCCGGAAGACCTTGCCGAGGCGCGCAAGCTGATCGGCGGCAAGGCGGCGCTGCTCGCCAAGATCGAGAAGCCCTCGGCGGTCGCGCGGCTGGAGGAGATCGTCGAACAGTGCGACGGCGTGATGGTCGCGCGCGGCGACCTCGGCGTCGAGCTGCCGCCGCAGTCGGTGCCGCCGCTCCAGAAGCGCATCGTCGAGACCGCGCGACGGCTGGGCCGCCCGGTGGTGGTCGCGACGCAGATGCTCGAATCGATGATCACCTCGCCCTCGCCGACCCGGGCCGAAGTGTCCGACGTGGCGACCGCGGTCTATGACGGCGCGGACGCGATCATGCTGTCGGCGGAGAGTGCCGCGGGCAGCTGGCCGGTCGAATCGGTCACGATGATGAACGACATCGCCCATGCGGTGGAGCGCGACCCCGCGCACGGCGACCGGGTGCACTTCACCGTGCTCCAGCCCGATCCCACCACCGCCGACGCGCTGGCCGAAGCCGCCAAGAACATCGCCGCCACGGTCGATGCTAAGGCGATCCTGTGCTTCACCAAGTCCGGATCGACCGCACGCCGCATCGCGCGCGAACGCCCGGCGGTGCCGATCATGGTGCTCACCCCGCAGATCGAGACGGCGCGGCGTTCGGGCCTGATGTGGGGCGTCCACGCCGTCCACACCCGCGACGTCGAATCGTTCGAGGAAATGGTCGCCAAGGCCAAGCGCATGGTGCTGCGCCACAAGCTGGCGGCAGCGGGCGACCGGGTGGTGGTCTGTGCAGGCGTGCCGTTCGGGACGCCGGGGTCGACCAACGTGCTGCACGTGGTGCAGCTGACCGGCGACGAGCTGAAGAACTATACGGCGTACGAGGGGTAAAAGCTCCTCCCCGGCACGGGGAGGGGGACCAGCGGCAGGCTGGTGGAGGGGGTTGTCGGCAGACGCAACCGCTGCGTACGTGGCGGCCCCCTCCACCACCGCTTCGCGGCGGTCCCCCTCCCCGTACCGGGGAGGATCGGGAGCGGCCTACGCCTCCCCGCTACCCTCCATCCGCACGTCCACGTCGAGCGCCTCGTCGCCCGCCCCCATCCGCACGCCCGCGATCGGCGCGGCCCCGGCGGCGTCCAGCGCCACCGCGACGCGGACATGGTCCAGCCCCGATCGTCCGCCGACCGCCGGGTCGAACGCATACCATCCGCCCGCGACATAGGCCTCGGCCCAGGCATGCGGCGCGGCGGTGCGGCGCTCGTCGTCGCCAGACAGGCTGTAGCCCGAGACATAGCGCGCGGGCAGCCCCCGCGCCCGCGCCGCCGCGACGAAGATCTGCGCCATGTCGCGCGGCGACAGGCGGTCGTCCGCCGCCGCGTCGATCGCGGACCGGATCGCGGGCGTGGGCCGCCGGTCGAGCGGCCAGCGTGCATGGATCGTCCCCGCCAACGCGGTCATCGCCGCCAGATCGTCGCCGTCCGCCAGTCCGGCGATCGTCTCGTCGGCGCGGGTCAGCGGCGTGACGCGACGGAACAGCGCTTGCGGGAAGGGCTCGCTCGCCCCCTCGATCGGGCCGTCGTCCTCGCTCAGCAGCACCTCGCCCGTAATCGTCAGGAGCAAGCCGTCGACCGGCCCCTCGGCATAGAGCATCCGGGTGTGGTTGCCGTAACCGTCGACGCCCTCGCGCAGCCGCGCGTCGCAATCGACGTCGATCCGCCAGTGGATCACCGTCTGGTGCGTCGTGTCGCCGGGGAACAGCCGCAGCAGCTGGACGATGCGCGCCTGCGGTTCGCTGAAGCGGTACCGCGTCTCGTGATGGACCGACAGCCGCATCAGATGAACCGGAACTGGCGGGCGATCGCCGCGTCGAGCATCGCATTCTCCCGGATGAAGGCGGTCAGATATTCGTGCAGCCCGCTCACGATCACCTCATGCGCCCGCGTCTTCTGCATCCGCGCCAGCCGCGCCCGCGCCATGCGGTCGGCCTCGCCCTGGAATCCGGTGCGCTTGCCCAGCAGGTTCAGCATCTCGACCGTCTCGTCGACGCACGCCGACAGGCTGCGCGGCACCTCGCCCCGGCACAGCAGCAGCTCGATGACATGGGCGGGTTTCAGCCCCTCGCTGTAGAGCCAGCGATAGGCGGTGACGGCGGAGACGGTCTGGAGGATCGTGGTCCACTGATCGCGGTCGATCGCGCCGCCGACGCGCTCGCCCTCGGGCAGCAGCAGGTGGTATTTCACGTCGATCAGCCGCGCGGTATTGTCCGCCCGCTCGATCGCGGCGCCGAGCTGGATGAACCACGTCGCCTCGTTCTTCATCATCCGCTGCACCGCGCCCTCGAACCCGCGCGCCTCGGCCTTGATCGCCTCGACCAGGTTCAGGATGTCGGCGTCGCCGTCGTCTGCGGGTCCGTTGAAGACGATCCACGCGCGGTTGATCGCGGTCCATGCGTCGCGGGTCAGCGCGGTGCGCACCGCCTTGGCATTGTTGCGCGCGGCGTCGAGGCACCACAGGATCGAGCCCGTATGGCTGCGGTCGCAGGTCAGGAAGCGCGCGACCGATTCCTGCCCGACGCGGTGCCCGGTGGCGGCGAAGCTGTCCTCGGTATAGCTGACCGCCAGCGCGCTGGCCCATGCCGCGTCGCCCGCCGGGCGCGACGACAGCGCGTCGAGCCGCACCGTCGCCTCGACCAGCCGCGCGAGGAAATCGGCCCGCTCGACATAGCGGCCCAGCCAGTAGAGCGACGCCGCGGTGCGTGACAGCATCGCCATCAGCGGCCTCCCTGCGTCTGGGTCATGCCGCCCATCGTCTGGGACTGGCCGGGGCCGTCCTCCAGCAGCACGAAACTGTCCTTGGTCCCGCCGCCCTGGCTGGAATTGACGACCAGCGATCCCTCCTTGAGCGCGACGCGGGTCAGCCCGCCGGGCACCACCTGCACCTCCTTCGCGCCGGTCAGCACGAACGGGCGGAAATCGACGTGGCGCGGGGCGAGGCCCGCCTCGGTCAGCGTCGGCACCGTGGACAACGCCAGCGTCGGCTGCGCGATATAGCGCTGCGGCTCGGCGATCAGCGCGCGGCGGAAATCCTCGATCTCGGCCCTGGACGCGGTCGGCCCGACCAGCATGCCGTATCCGCCCGACCCGTCGACCAGCTTCACCACCACCTCGTCCAGATGGTCGAGCACATATTTGAGCGCCTCGGGCTCGCGGCAGCGCCATGTCTCGACATTGGGGAGCAGCGGCTCGCTCTCCGCATAGAAGCGCACGATCTCGGGCATGTAGCTGTAGATCGCCTTGTCGTCGGCGATGCCGTTGCCCGGCGCGTTGACCAGCGCGACATTGCCCGCGCGGTACGCGGCGATCAGGCCGGGCACGCCCAGCATCGAATCGGGGCGGAACACGACGGGATCGATGAAGTCGTCGTCGATCCGGCGATAGATCACGTCGACCCGCACCCGCCCGGCGATCGTCTGCATATAGACGGTATCGTCATCGACCAGCAGGTCGGCAGGCTCGACCAGTTCGACGCCCATCGAATCGGCGAGGAAGCTGTGTTCGTAATAGGCCGAATTGAAATGCCCCGGCGTCAGCACGACGCAATTGGGCTGCGCCCCCGCGCCCGCGGGGGCGACCGAGCGCATCGTCTCCAGCAACTTGTCGGGATAGCTGTCCACCGCCGCCACGCGGAAATTGCGGAACAGTTCGGGGCACAGCCGAATCATCGCCTCGCGATTCTCCAGCATGTACGACACACCCGACGGCGTGCGGGCATTGTCCTCCAGCACGAAGAACTGGTCCGGCCCGGTGCGCACCAGATCGATGCCGCAGATATGCGCCCATACGCCGTGCGGCGGGCGTATCCCGGCGATCTCCGGGCGGAACTGCGCGTTGCCGAAGATCAGGTCGGGCGGCAACACCCCGGCTTTCAGGATGCGGCGCTCGCCATAGATATCGTCGAGGAAGGCGTTGATCGCCTGCGTCCGCTGGACCAACCCCTTGGAAAGCCTCGCCCACTCATCGGCCATGAACACGCGGGGCACGATATCGAACGGGATGATCCGCTCCGCCGCCTCGCTGTCGCCATAGACGGCGAAGGTGATGCCCAGCTGGCGGAAGGTCGCCTCCGCCGCCTGCAACCGGCGCTTCAGCTCGCGCGGGGGAACGCCCCGCATCCACTGCGCCAATGCCGCCAATTCCATGCGCGGTGCATCCGGCCCGCCATGCCCCCAGATTTCGTCGAACGCCTGCCCCATCCGTCCTCCAAGCAACGAACGCCGCTTTGGTTGCATGGTGCAGCGCGGCAGGGGCGGCGGCAAGGACTATTGCGGCACCAGCGCGGTCAGCGTGCCTGGGGTCAGCACCTGCGGCAGCACCTGCGGTTCCTTCGCACCCGGCGCATACCACAGGTACAGCGGCACCCCGGCGCGGTTGTGCGCCTCGATGAACCGCCCGAGCGCCGGGTCGCCGTCGGTCCAGTCGCCGACCAGCGTGGCGACCTTGCCCCGGCCGAAAGCATCGGCGACCGCGCGCGTCTCGATCGCCGCCCTCTCGTTCACCTTGCACGTCAGGCACCAGTCGGCGGTGAAATAGGCGAAGACCGGCCGCCCTTCGGCCCGGAGCGCGGCCAGCCGCGCCTCGCTGAACGCTTCCGTGCCCGCGATCGTCGCGCGCGCCGCCGGTGCCGCGCGCGTGACCAGCGCCGCGCCGCCGCACGCCACGGCCAGCGCGGCCAGCGCGGGCCACCACGCCCGGTCGCGCCCCCGCGCCTGCCGCCGCCCGGTCCACCACAGCCCCAGCGCCGCGAGCAGCAGCGCCGCCAGCCCGATCGCCATCCCGTCGACCCCCGCCTGCCGCCCGAGCAGCCACGCCAGCGCCAGCGCGGTCAGGAACATCGGCACCGACAGGCCCTTGCGGAACGCATCCATCCACGCGCCGGGCTTGGGCAGGCGTCGCCGGAGCGCGGGCACGAACCCCAGCAGCAGGAACGGCAGCGCCAGCCCCAGTCCGAGTCCCGCGAACACCGCCATCGCCGCGAGCGGCGGCAACACCAGCGCCGACCCCAGCGCCGCGCCCATGAACGGCCCGGTGCACGGCGTCGCGACGAACGCCGCCAGCGCGCCGGTGGCGAATGCCCCGCCGCGCCCGCCGCGCGCGCCCAGCTGCGGCGTCGGCAGCTCGAACAGCCCCGCCAGATTGAGCGCGATCGCCCCGGTCAGCAGCAGCAGCAGCAGCACGACGCGCGGATCGGTCAGCTGGAACGCCCAGCCCGCGCTGACCCCCGCCGCCCGGATCGCCAGCAACACGCCGCCCAGCGCCATGCAGGTCGCGACCGCACCCGCGGTATAGGCCACCCCCTCGCCCCGCGCCTTCGCATCGGACTCGCCCGACCGCGCGAGGCTCAGCGCCTTCAGGCTCAGGATCGGGAACACGCACGGCATCACGTTCAGCAGCAACCCGCCGAGCAGCGCGCCGCCGAACGCCAGCAGCGCCAGCCGCCAGTCGAACGCCACCGGCGGCAGCGGCATCGCCACAGCACCCGGCACCGCCCGGATCGCGAAGCCCTGCCCCTCGCCCGTAGCCAGCACCCCCTCGACCGTCGCGGGCTTCCCCGCGCCCTTCGTCGCCACGACGATCGCGTCGCCGTCGCGCACGATCGTCTGCGGTGCGGCATAATCGATCGCGCCCTCGGTCCCGGCGAAGAAATATGCGTCCCCAAGCGGCGCATCGGCGGGAAACGGCACCCGCAGCCGGAACGCCTCGCCGCCCTCGAACACCGCCTGCGCCCCCATCGGTCGCGGCAGTGCCCGCCGCCAGCCGTCGAACGCCGCGCGCCGCCCGGGCGTCACCGCGCCGTCGCCGACGGTCAGCTCGGTCGCCAGCTCGGCGCGCTCGGGCACACAGATTTCACGGGTGCACACCAGATACTGGATCGACAGCCGCACCGGCAGCGCCGTGCCCTTCGCCAGCCCGGCGGGCACGGCCAGCTCGGTCAGCAGCGCCCACGGCCGTTCGTAGACATAGTTCATCAGCCCCGCGACCAGCAGTCGCTCGGGCACCGGATAGCGGATCTCGCCGAGCGTCACGCCCGCGGGCAGGCGCCATGCGAGGCGCGGCTGGGTGCCCACCGCCCCCGGATTGCGCCAATATCCGTGCCACCCGGCATCGGGTTCGGACACGATCGCCAGCGCAACCCGGCTGCCCGGCGCGGGCGTGTCGCTCTCCGCGACCAGCCGCATCGCGACATGCCGCTCGCCCGCAGCCTGCGCGGCGGCGGGCAGCGCCCACAGCAGCAGGAGCATCGGGAGGATTCGTCGCCAGACCATTCTTGCCGCTGTCATGCCGGGGGAGTAGCGGAGTTCGCGAACGGATGCACCGTCCCCGGAGTACAAGATGCGCCTCGTCCCCCTCGCCGCACTGTTGCTGGCGACCGCCGCGCCCGCGCTGGCCCAATCGACCCCCACCCCGACCGCGCCGGTCGCCGCGCCGACGAAGGGCGACGTGCCGCCGACCCCGCCGGTCCCGGTGCCGCCAGGCTATCCCGCCAGCGCACCGAAGCTGATCGTCGCCATCTCGGTCGATCAATTCTCCGCCGACCTGTTCGCCGAATATCGCAGCCGCTTCACCGGCGGCTTCGCCCGGCTGATGCAGGGCGCGGTGTTCCCGGCGGGCTATCAGAGCCATGCCGCGACCGAGACCTGCCCCGGCCATTCGACCATCCTCACCGGATCGCGTCCGGCGCGCACCGGCATCATCGCCAACGACTGGATCGACCAGCGTTCGGGCCGCCCCGACGGCAAGGTCTATTGCGCCGAGGACGAGCGCGTGCCCGGCTCGACCTTCGACGCCTACACCGTGTCCGACGTGCATCTGAAGGTGCCGACGCTCGGCGAGCGGATGAAGGCCGCCGACCCGCGCACCCGCGTCGTCTCGGTCGCTGGCAAGGATCGCGCGGCGGTGATGATGGGCGGGCACCGGGTCGATGAACTCTGGTGGTTCGGCAAGACCGGCTTCGTCAGCTATGCCGGGCGCGCGATGCCGCCGGTAGTCGCGCGCGCCAACGCCGCCGTGGCGAAGCGGATCGCGACGCCGACCCCGGCGATGGACCTGCCCGATTTCTGCCGCCCGCTCGCCCGTGCGGTCCGCATCGGCGACAAGACGGTCGGCACCGGGCGCTTCGCGCGCGCTGCGGGCGATGTCGCCAACTTCCGCCGCTCGCCCGAATATGACGCCGCCGTCCTCGCGCTCGCCGCCGGTTTCATCCAGGACATGAAACTGGGGCAGGGTCCGCAGACCGACATCATCTCGATCGGCGCATCGGCGACCGATTACGTCGGCCACGGCTATGGCACCGAGGGTACCGAGATGTGCCTGCAACTCGCCTCGCTCGACCAGAGCCTCGGCGCCTTCTTCCAGATCCTCGACGCGACCGGCGTGGACTATCAGGTGATGCTCACCGCCGACCACGGCGGCAGCGACGCCAGCGAGCGGCTGGCGGCGCATGCCGTGCCCGACGCGGTGCGGCTGGACGGCGAACTGACCGTCGGCGGCATCGGCAAGGCGATCGGCGCGAAGCTCGGCATCGCCGGGCCGGTGCTGTTCGGCGGAGTCAACGGCGACCTGTGGTACGACGTGAAGCTGACCGCGGCGCAGAAGGCGGCGGTCGAGCGCGAGGCGATCGCGCGGCTTTCCGCCCACCCGCAGACGCAGGCGGTGTTCACCCGCGCGCAGATCCTCGCCACGGCGATGCCGCAGCATACCCCGCCGGAGACATGGAGCCTGCTGGAGCGCGCCCGTGCCTCCTACGACCCCGAGCGTTCCGGCGACCTGCTCGTCGCGATGAAGCCCCGCGTGCTCACCCTGCCGCACCCGGTAGTGGGGTCGTCGGTCGCGACGCACGGCAGCTTCTGGGACTATGACCGCCGCGTGCCGATCCTGTTCTGGCGCAAGGGCATGGGCGGTTTCGAGGAGCCGTTCGGCGTCGAGACGGTCGACATCCTCCCCACCCTCGCCGCGACGATCGGGCTGAAGGTGCCGGCGGGCGAGATCGACGGCCGCTGCCTCGACCTCGACGCGAGCGACGCCTCGACCTGCCGCTGACGATGCGGGGCGGGGTCTACTCCCGCCCCATGTCATGCGCGTGCGGCTTGGCATGGCCGTCGATGCGGAGGTAGCGCCGGTCGATCGCGTCGATGAACGCCTGGTCATGCCCCGCCTGCCGCAGCAGCGCGTCGATCTTCGCCTCCATCCGGTCGTCATTCTCCTTGGACGCGGGCGATCCGGCATAGAGGAAATAGGCGAGGCCGACGACCTGCCACAGCAGTTGCAGGAACTCCGACTGCCAATTCTCGAACGTGTCGCGCCCCATCACGACCAGATAGGCATTCAGCTCGGGCAGCTGCCCCTGCGCACGCGCCTCGTCGGCGAACGCATACCAGCCGAAGATCCAGTGCCCGATGATCGACACCAGAAAGAACGCGACGGTGATCCAGCCATAGGCGTATTTGCGCATGTTCCGACTCCCTCAACCTGTTGAGAGAGAAGAACAAACTACGCCCGTGCGATCAAGCCGCCCCGACCAGCCGGGGATTGGCGACGGCAATCCCGCTGCCCAGCACGATCGCATCCTCGACGAAGCCGGTCGCGGTCTGGCCGTAGCGCCGCATCGCCCACATCCGCAGCCGCCACCCGACATAGGACGAGGCGAGCGCCGCACCGACCGCGACGGCGGCACCCATCGCCCGTTCGCCCTTGGGCGCCAGCGCCGCCCCGGCATAGGCGGCGGTGACGCTGCGTACGGCAAGCCCGGCGGGCACGATCCGGTCGGGCGCGGTCTTCATCTTGTCGCCTGCCATCTCGGCGGCGGCGAAGGCGGCGGTCCCGGCGGCGATCACGGGATGCAGCAGCAGCTTCTGGAACGGCAGGTCCGCCGCCACCTCGCCGCGCCGGGTGGCGGTGGCGATCGCGGCCAGCGGCGTGATCCCGCGCTGGCCCGCGACCAGTCCGATGAGCAGCGAACGAAGCATAAGGTCTTCCTTTCCAACGAAATGCCCTGCCTCAATCCGCCGGCGCCGATTCCGCTCCCCGCCCCTGTCCTACAGCCGGGCGCCCTGCTATGCTCGCACGGCCTACCGGCAACCGCGCGTGCCTGGCCGATAGCGGACCGCGCGAAACGACGCCACGAGTGTAAACTTTGTAAACTTCGGGCCGCGCCGCTACCGCTTCTCGAACCTGCGCAGCCCCGGCCCCAGCCGGTTGGCGCCCACCACCACCCCCTCGCCGCTATAGTCGGCGACGAACGCCGGGCTCTTGTCCATGCCGGGGGCGAGGCGCGCGTCGTTACCCTCGATCCGCAGGCCCGCCGCCGGGAAGGTCCGCTTCTCCGCGCCGACGACGATCAGCCCGGTCCAGTTCTCCTTGCCCCGCCCCTGCACGAAGGTATTGCGCGCGATGACGCCCGTGCCCCCTTCGGCGAGGTCGATCATATAGTTGGTCTTGCTCCCCCGGCTGTCGTCGAAGCTGTTGTCGGTGATCTCGACGCGCGGGCTGCGGATCTTGACGTAATGCCCGCCGGTGCCCCGCTCGAAGCGCGACCGGGTGATGGTGATCGACCCGTTGTTGCCCATATAGACCGAGTGCGAGCAGTCGGCCGTCTCGTCGCACTGGCCCAGCCCCGCGAAGGTCGAACGGTCAATCACGATCCGCTGCTGCCCGTTGGGATCGCCGCCGAGGATGCCTTCCTGACTGTCGAGGAAGCTCGAGTTGGTCACGGTCAGATTGCCCAGTTCGGTGCGGATGCCCGCGCCGTTGCCGTCGGGCACGCGGATGCGGCGGAAGGTGATGCCGTCGACCGTCGACTGCTCTCCACGCAGCACGAACGTCGCCTTGCCCTCGCATGCCGCACCGTCGAAGATCACGCTGCCGGGCGTCCGCGCGCGAAAGGTGATCCTGCCGCCGGTCTGCACGGTGCATTCGCGATAGACGCCCGGCGCGATCAGGATCGTCAGCGGCTCCCCGGTCTGCGCCGCCGTCACCGCCGCATCGAGCGTCGGATAGGCGACGCCGGTCTGCTCTATGACGAACGGCCCGGCATTCTGCGCCGGGAGCGGCGCGGCAGCGGCAAGCAGGGCGATTGGGAGGAAGCGGCGCATGACGGGTGCCTTCGTTACGGGATCGGACGACAGGATGGCGCGCGAACGGGCCATCCAACAAGCCGGTTCCCTGCGACGATCGACATCCGGCAGAAGCTTAGCGGCGTTGCTCCCCTCCCTTCCAGGGAGGGGAGATCGATCCGGCTATTGCATGCGGATCCAACCTACCGCAGCGTCTGGATGATCCCCGAAAAGTCGGTCGCCCCCTGCCCGTCCTCGACGAAGCGTCCGTAGAGTTCCGCCGCGCGCGCGCCCATCGGCGTGTCCGCGCCCGCCCCCGCCGCCGCCTGCATCGCGAGGCGCAGGTCCTTCAGCATCAGCGCGGCGGCGAACCCGCCCTGATAGCCGCGATCGGCGGGCGTCTCCGGTCCCACCCCCGCGACCGGGCAATAGCTCGTCATCGACCAGCACTGCCCCGAACTGACCGAGGAGATGTCGTAGAAGGTCTGCGGGTCCAGCCCCAGCTTCTCGGCCAGCGCGAACGCTTCGCACGTCGCGATCATCGATGCGCCGAGCAGCATGTTGTTGCACATCTTGGCCGCCTGTCCCGCGCCGTTCGCCCCGGCGTGGATCACCGCCTTGCCCATGTCGGACAGGAACGGCTCGGCCCTGGCGAAGGCGGTATCGCTGCCGCCGACCATGAAGGTCAGCGCGCCCGCGTTCGCCGCCGCGATCCCGCCCGATACCGGCGCATCGACCGCATGCAGCCCCTTCGCCCGTGCCGCCTCCGCCACCGCCTTCGCGGTATCGACGTCGATCGTCGAACAGTCGATCAGCACCGCCCCGGTATCCACCGCATCCAGCAGCCCGCCGCGATAGACCTCCGCGACATGGGTTCCGGCGGGCAGCATCGTCACCACCGCCTGCGCGCCCTTCGCCGCGCCATTGGCGTCGGTGCAGGGCAGGCACCCCGCCGCCTTCGCCCGCGCCAGCGCATCCGCCGACAGGTCGAAGGCGCGCACGTCGTGCCCCGCCTTCGCCAGATTGGCGGCCATGCCCCCGCCCATGTTGCCGAGCCCGATAAAGGCGATGCGTGCCATTAGCCTGTCCTGTCCCGTCGTATCCGTCGCTGTCGCAACAACCATCCTGCAAATCCGCCGAGCATCCCCGGCACCGCCGCGACCAGCGCGGCGACGATACCGACCGGTACCGCCGCCTCGCTCATCGCCGCGCCCGCCACGATCAGCGCCAGCGCCCCGACCGGCAGCGCCGCCACCGCGCCCGCCAGCAGCGGATGCAGCCGCGTCCACCGCGCCAGCACCAGCGCGCCCGCGAACGGCAGCACCGGCACCGCAAGGAGGATCGCGTCGCTCACCGCCCGGTCCAGTTCCCCGGCCGCTTCTCGACGAAGGCGGTCATGCCTTCCTTCTGGTCGGCGGTGCCGAACAGCCCGTGGAACAGCCGCCGCTCGAACTGCACGCCTGCGCTGAGCGTCGTGTCGAACGCGGCGTTGACCATTTCCTTGTTGGCCTTGACCGCCAGCGGGGCCATGGCGGCGATGGTCGCGGCGGTCCTGAGCGCGTCCGCCACCAGATCGTCGGCGGGCACGATCCGCGCGACGAGGCCGCAGCGCTCCGCCTCTTCCGCACCGATCATCCGGCCGGTCAGGCACATCTCCATCGCCTTGGCCTTGCCGACCGCGCGGGCCAGCCGCTGCGACCCACCCATGCCCGGCGTCACGCCCAGCCTGATCTCGGGCTGGCCGAACTTCGCGGTATCGGCCGCCAGGATGAAGTCGCACATCATCGCCAGCTCGCACCCGCCGCCCAGCGCGAAACCGGCGACCGCGGCGATGATCGGCTTGCGGGTGCGGGTGAAGGCGTCCCAGCCACTGAAATGGTCGCCGCCGTACATCGCGGCGAAGTCCATTTCCTGCATCTCCTTGATATCGGCCCCGGCGGCGAACGCCTTGGCCGATCCGGTGACGACCGCGCAGCCCTGCGACGGATCGGCGTCATAGGCGCGCATCGCGTCGAGCAGTTCGGCCAGCAGCTGCGCGTTCAGCGCGTTGAGCGCCTGCGGGCGGTTGAGCGTGACCAGCGTCACCGCATCGTGGCGCTCGACGGTGATGGTTTCATAGTCGGACATGCGTGCTCCAGCAGGGTTCGTCATTCCGGCGCAGGCCGGAATCCATGGACGGGGGACGACCGCGATAGAAGCGCAACCGCCCGACACAATGGATTCCGGCCTGCCCGGAATGACGGAGGGGTTTCATCGCGGCTGCCATTCCTCGCCTGCATCCAGCGGGGCGAAGATGCGGTCGATCATATGGTCGCTGACCGCATCCGGCGTCGCCGGGTTCCAGCGCGGGGCATGATCCTTGTCGACGATCACCGCGCGCACCCCCTCGACGATGTCGGGGCGCTGCACGATGCGGGTGGCGACGGCATATTCCTGCCGCATCTCGTCCTCGAAGGTCGGCATGGTCGCCCCGTCGAGCAGCAGTTTCAGCGACACCTTGCACGACAGCGGCGACCGCTGGCGCAGCAGCGCCAGCTGCTCGCCCGCCCAGTCGCCCCCGTCCGCCGCCAGCGCGGCGAGCACCGCCTCGAAATCGTCGCTGGCGAACAGCCGGTCGATATCCTCGCGCCGCGACAGGATCGCCGCTTCACCCGGATCGCCCGCCAGTTCGGCAAGGATCGCGTCCGCCGCCAGCGGATCGGCGACGATGCGCGCCTTGGCCTCCTCCACCCGGTCGCTCGCAACGAAATGGGTGGCCAGGCCCAGCGCGAGCATCTCCGCCCCGTCCAGCCGCGCGCCGGTCAGCGCCAGATACTGGCCGATCCGGCCGGGCAGGCGCGAGAGATACCAGCCGCCGCCGACATCGGGGAACAGCCCGATCGCGGTTTCCGGCATGGCGAACCGGCTGCGTTCGGTCGCGATGCGGATGCGGCACGGCTGCGAAATGCCGACCCCGCCGCCCATGACGATCCCGTCCATCACCGCAATGGTCGGCTTGGCATAGGTGAACAGCCGGTGGTTCAGCCGGTATTCGGTGGCGAAGAAGGCGCGGGCCGCCGCGCCGTCGGCAGCGCTGCTCTGGGCGATCATGCGGATGTCGCCGCCTGCGCAGAACCCGCGGCCCTCGGCATGGTCGATCAGCACCGCATGGACGGACGTATCGTCGCGCCAGTCCTCCAGCGCCGTCAGCATCGCATCGCACATCGCATGGGTCAGCGCATGGATCGCCTGCGGCCGGTTGAGGCGGATGCGGCCGGTGTGGTGATCGACGAACGTTTCGATCACAACCATCCTCCCCGGCACGGGGAGGGGGACCATGCGCAGCATGGTGGAGGGGGGTATCCCCAAACGCAACCGTGGTGGAGCAGGACATCCCCCTCCACCACCGCTTCGCGGCGGTCCCCCTCCCCGTGCCGGGGAGGATCGATCAGCATCCTCACTTCACCAGCTCCCGTCCGACGATCATCCGCATCACCTGGTTCGTCCCCTCGAGGATCGAATGCACGCGCAGGTCGCGCCAGAAGCGTTCGATCGGATAGTCCATCAGATAGCCGTAGCCGCCATGGAGCTGCAGCGCCTGATCGACCACCTTCGATCCGGTGTCGGTGGCGAAGCGTTTCGCCATCGCGGCGAACTGCGTCTTGTCGGGCGCGCCCGCCGTCACCTTGGCGGCGGCGGTGTAGAGCAGCGCGCGCGCCGCCTCCAGTTCGGTCGCCATGTCGGCCAGCGTGAACTGCGTGTTCTGGAAATCGGCGATCGGTCGGCCGAACTGCTGCCGCGCCTTGGTATAGGCCACCGCCTCGTCGAGGCAACGCTGCGCCCCGCCCAGCGAACACGCGCCGATGTTGAGCCGCCCGCCGTCCAGCCCCTGCATCGCGATCCGGAACCCCTCGCCCTCGCTCCCCACGAGGTTGGCGGCAGGCACGCGCACCTGGTCGAGGATCACCGCCCGCGTCGGCTGCGAATGCCAGCCGAGCTTGCGCTCGTTCGCACCGAACGACACGCCGGGCATGTCCCGTTCGATCAACAGGCAGGAAATGCCCTTCGGCCCCTCCGCCCCGGTGCGCGCCATCACCAGATAGACGTCGTTCTCGCCAGCACCGGAGATGAACTGCTTGGTGCCGGTCACGATGTAATCGTCGCCGTCGCGCACCGCCTTCGTCTTCAGCGCCGCCGCGTCGGACCCCGACGACGGTTCGGTCAGGCAATAGCTGGCGAGCTTGTCCATCGTCACCAGGTCGGGGAGGAATCGCCCCTTCAACTCTGCCGATCCGAAGGCGTCGAGCATCCACGCGGCCATGTTGTGGATCGAGATGAACGCGCTGGTCGAGGGACAGCCATAGGCCATCGCCTCCATGATGAGCGCCGATTCCATCCGGCCAAGCCCGATCCCGCCCGACTCTTCGGACACATAGATCGCCGCGAAGCCCAGCTCCGCCGCCTGACGGATCGTGTCGCGCGGGAAGATGTGCCGCTCGTCCCATTCCGCCGCATGCGGGGTGATGGCGTCGGCGGTGAAGCGGCGCGCCAGCTCCTGGATCTCGCGCTGGTCGTCGGTAAGGTCGAACTGGGTCACTCGGTACGCTCCACTATCGCTTCGGCCTCGATCTCCACCCGCCATTCGGGGCGGAGGAGTGCGGCCACCACCAGCATCGTCGCGGCAGGCCGCGCGACGCCCATCACCTGCCCGTGCACCCGCCCGACCCCATCCGCATCGGCGGGATCGGTCAGGTACATGCGGGTGCGGACCACATCGTCGATGCGCCCGCCCAGTTGCTCGATCGCCTGTGCGATGATCGCGAAGCAGCGCGCGGCCTGCGCGCCTGCGTCGCCCGGCGTGCTGCTGCCGTCCGGCTCGACCGGCGCGGTGCCCGACACGAGGATGCGGTCGCCCACCCGCACCGCGCGGGCAAAGCCGATCTGCGCCTCATAGGGCGAGGCGGAGGCCGTTCGCGCCCTCACCGATGCAGCACCTGCGCGTCGAACGCCGCCTGCGCGGCCTTCGCGTCGGCGAAGGCGGGCGCGGTCAGCCCGCCGATCCCGCGTGCCTGCGCGATCTGTCCGGTCAGCGTGCCGGTGGCGTTGGCCGGATCGGGGATCGTCCGCCCGAGCGGATCGGCATAGGCGGCGTCCGCCGTCACGATCGTCCAGCCCCCGGCCTTGAGCGCCTTCACGAAATCCTCGACGAACAGCGCGGCGATATCGGTCTCGTGCATCAGCATCACATGGATCGGCTGCTTCGTGCCGAACACCTTCAGCGCATTGGCATAATGCGCCTCGACGCCCTGCATCATCTGCTCGACATAGAAACGGCGCAGCGCGGCCATGTCGATCCGGTGCCCGGCCTGTTTCGCGGCCACCGTCATCGCCTCCAGCTGCCAGTCGGCCCCGTCCAACGTCACATAGCCGTTGCGCAGTCCCCGCGCCTCGAGGCCCGCACGCACCGCGTCCCGCTTCGCCCTGTCGGTACCGCCCTCGTCGAGGAAGGGATAGCGGAACCACGGGCGGAACCCCTCGCGCCCCTTCAGCCAGCGCTCGGCGCGGTCGATGTCGGCCAGATAGGCGGCGGCGGTCAGCTTCGACAGCGCGGGATGGCTGTAGCTGTGATCGGCCAGCACATGCCCCGCCGCGACGTAACCGGTCAGCCGGTCAATGCCGTCCACCCCGTCCGCATCGTCGGTCAGGCTGCCGGGATTGACGAAGAACGCCGCCTGTTTCACGCCCGCGCGGTGCAGCGCCGCGATCAGCTTCACCGTACGCCGGTCGAGCGTCAGAAACGCTCCGGCCGAACGCGGCGCGTCGTCGAACGTCAGCGCGATCCGCTTCTGCGCGGCGGCGGGCACCACCGCGAGACATGCCAGCAACACCGCCAGCAACCACCGCTGCATCGCCCTACCCCATGGTCGGAATGACGAACGCATCCTGCGTCCGGGCCGCGGCACCATCCTCGGCCTGGCCACCCATGGCCGATCCGTCGGGCCAGCGCTGCGTGATCGTCTTGACCTTCGTCCAGAAACGCACGCCTTCCTCGCCATGCTGGTTCACGTCGCCGAACGCGCTGCGCTTCCACCCGCCGAAGCTGTGATAGGCGACCGGCACCGGGATCGGCACGTTGATGCCGACCATGCCGACATTGACCCGTGCGGCGAACTCGCGCGCGGCATGGCCGTTGCGGGTGAAGATCGCGACGCCGTTGCCGTACTGATGCTCGGAGGGCAGCCGCACCGCGCGCTCGAAATCGGGCGCGCGCACCATTTGCAGGACCGGCCCGAAAATCTCCTCGCGATAGGATTCCATCTGCGGCGTCACCCGGTCGAACAGCGTCGGCCCGATGAAGAAGCCGCGCTCATGCCCCTGGAGCGAGAAGCCGCGCCCGTCGATCACCAGTTCGGCGCCCTCTGCGACGCCCCTGGCGATCCAGCCCTCGACCCGCGCCTTGTGCGCCGCGTTCACCACCGGGCCGTAATGCGCCTCCGCATCGGTCGAGATGCCGACGCGCAGCGCCTCGATCGCCGGGATCAGCTTTTCCCGCAGCGCATCGGCGGTCTTGTCGCCTACCGGCACGACGACCGGCAGCGCCATGCACCGCTCGCCCGCCGAGCCGAACGCCGCGCCCGCCAGATCGGCGACGACCTGGTCGAGATCGGCGTCGGGCATGACGATGCCGTGGTTCTTGGCCCCGCCCATCGCCTGCACCCGCTTGCCCGCCGCGACACCGCGCCGGTAGACGTAATGCGCGATATCGGACGAGCCGACGAAGCTGACCGCGCCGATCGCCGGATGGTCGAGGATCGCGTCGACCACCGTCTTGTCGCCCTGCACGACCTGAAGGATGCCTTCGGGCGCGCCCGCCTCCTGCATCAGTTCGGCCAGCCGCACCGGCACCGACGGGTCACGCTCGCTGGGCTTCAGGATGAAGGCGTTGCCGCAGGCGACGGCGACGCCGAACATCCACATCGGGATCATCGCCGGGAAGTTGAACGGGGTGATCCCAGCACCGATGCCGACCGGCAGCCGCATCGAATAGACGTCGATCCCCGGCCCCGCGCCATGGGTATAGTCGCCCTTCAGCAGGTGCGGCACGCCGCAGGCGAATTCGATCACGTCCAGCCCGCGCTGGATGTCGCCCTTCGCATCGGCGATCACCTTGCCGTGCTCGCTCGACAGCATATGGGCGAGTGCGTCCATGTTCGCCTCGACCAGTTCCTTGAAGCGGAACATCACCCGCGCGCGGCGTTGCGGGTTGGTCGCGGCCCATGCCGGTTGCGCAGCCTGTGCCGCAGCGACCGCCCGGTCGAGATCGGCGGCGGTGCCGAGGCGGACATGCGCCTGCACCTCGCCGCGATTGGGATCGAACACCGCGCCGAACGGCCCGCCGTCGTTCGATCCACCGGTCGAACCGCCCGCGATCACATGATCGATGACCCGCATACACTCTCCTGCAACGGCGGTCCGGACGGTCTGCTGCCGACTCAAGTCCCGCGTAATATTATTGCTTGTGGCATAGCGGGCGGCGGCTGTCAGCCGGGGAAATGACGGAACCCCGTGCCACCGTCGACCGCTGTGCCGCGCGATGCCCGACGACACCCCGGACGACCGCGCACAGGACGTGGTCCAGACCCGCTCCCGGTTCCGCTACCGCCTGTTGTCGTCCGCGATCAACGCGGCGATCCTGTCGTCGCTGATCGGTGCGGTCGGCGCCCTCGTCCGCGTCGGACCGGACGGGTTCTGGAGCGCCTTTGCACAGGGCGCGCCGGTCGGCTTCGCCACCGCGCTGCCCGCGTCGCTGCTGGTCGTGCCGGTGGTGCAGCGGCTGGTCGACCGGCTGTTCGGTATCGACGCCCCGCAATAGCAAACCCCGCCGGACACGGGGTCCGACGGGGCTCGAAATGGTGGGCGCGGCAAGGATTGAACTTGCGACCCCTGCGATGTCAACACAGTGCTCTACCACTGAGCTACGCGCCCGGCGCTGTCCCCCGTTTCCGGGGGGAGCGAAACCGGAGACGCGCTGTTAGCGGCGGCGTTTCCGGCTGGCAATAGGCTAATTGCCCACCGGCAATTTTTCTCCCTCGAACAGGCGATCGACCTCCGCCACCAGTTCGCGCAGATGGAACGGCTTGGACAGGATGCGCGCCTGCGGCACCGTCCGCCCCGCCTTCAGCGTGACCGCGGCAAAGCCGGTGATGAACATCACGCGCAGGTCGGGCGCGATCTCGCCCGCGCGCTGCGCCAGTTCGATGCCGTCCATCTCGGGCATCACGATGTCGGTGAGCAGCAGGTCGAACGGCTGCGTTTCCAGCAGCGGTACCGCCGCCGTGCCGCGGTCCACCGCGACCACGCCATAGCCCGCGCGCTCCAGCGCCCGCGCGAGATATTCGCGCATCACCTGATCGTCCTCGGCAAGCAAAATCCTGAACATGCACATTCCCTGGGCGGTCGGCCGTCGGACATATGCCGGGCGGGGTTAAGATTTTCCAGCATCGGCGCTCGACAGCGCGGCGGACCCATGGTCCTGTACGCCATGGACCCTGCCCCGTTCCTGACCATCGGCCCGGCCGATCCGGTATCGCCGGTGATCGTGTCGGTGCCCCATGCCGGACGATATTATCCGCCCGCGCTGGCGGCGCTCGTGTCGGTCCCGCCGGACCGGCTGGTCGCGCTGGAGGATCGCCATGTCGATGCGGTGGCGCAGGCCGCGGTTCGGGACGAAACGATGCTGGTCGCGACCCATGCCCGTGCATGGATCGACCTCAACCGCTCGCCTGCGGACGACCGCGATCCCGCGATCGACGCGGGCGCCCCGCCCCCGTTCGGCAGCCGGTCGGACAAGGTGCGCAGCGGGATCGGCCTGATCCCCCGGCGTGCAGGCGGCGCGGAGAATATGTGGCGGCGGAAACTCACCGACGCAGAGGTGCGCGACCGGATCGATCAAGTCCATGCGCCCTATCACGCCGCGCTCGCCGCGCTGCTGGCGGCGGCGCATGCCCGGTTCGGGGTGGCGGTGCTGCTCGACCTGCATTCGATGCCGCCGCTGACCGGCTTCGATCCGGCGGCGGTGGTGCTGGGCGATCGCTTCGGGCGAAGCTGCCCCGGTCATCTGACCGCGCGGGCGGCGGCGGCGGTGCAGCGTCATGGCCTGTCGCTCGCGATCGACCGGCCCTATGCGGGCGGACACATCCTCGACGCGCATGCCGCGCCGCGGGCGGGCATCCACGCACTGCAACTGGAGATCGACCGCAGCCTCTATCTCGATCCCGCACTCGATCGTCCGGGCGAAGGATTGGCGCGCACCGCCGCCATGGTGCGCAGCGTCATCGACACGCTCGCCGCCGCGGTGACGCACACGGCGGCGGCGGCCGAATAGCGCATAAAAAAACCACCCCGTGCACGGAGCACGGAGTGGCCAAGGTTCAGGGAGGAGGCGCGTGAAACGCGCCGCACGGCCCGACGAAAGGGGGGACATCGAACCGTGTACCGTCAATCTAGGTAGGGCGTCGGCGGGCTTCAAGAGCGAAATTGTATCCGTTTGTAACGAAACTTCGCTGATTCTGGACGGTACCGGCCCGCTACCGCGCTCGCGGCCATCCACAGCGTATCCATGCCGGGTGCGGAAGCGGGCCGGTGCCGCATCCGCGAACGCGAATCGAACGCTACCGCGCCCCCGGCAGCATCCGCGCCAGCACCCCGTCGCGCAGCATGAAATGGTGCCGCAGCGCGGCGGCGACGTGCAGCGCGACCAGCACCGCCATCGTGATGCCGACGACCTCGTGCACCTCGTGCCCCGCCCCGGCCGCGGCGGGCGGGATCGGCAGATAGGGGACCGGGAACAGCCCGAACCATTCCAGCGGCCGCCGCGTCGCGCCCGATGCCATCGCCCAGCCGCTCATCGGCAGGGCGACCAGCATCAGGTAGAACAGCCGGTGGGTCCAGCGCGCCACCCCCCGCTCCCAGCCCGCGACATGGGCGGGGAGCGGCGGCGGCGGGTTGGCGATGCGCCATGCGATCCGCCCGATCGTCAGCACCAGCACGGTGATGCCGATCGACTTGTGCAGCGACATCGACCCGCCGACGAGGCCGATCCACAGGTTCACGATCACCAGCAACGCGATCGTCCAATGAAAGACGATCGCGCCCAGCGAATAGCGTGATCCCGGGACCGGCAGCCGGGCCATCAGAAGGTCGGCACGCCGACCGGCTGCGCCTGCACCTTGCCCTGCCGCATCTGGCGGGCGAAGATGTCGCGCATCAGCGACAGCGAGAACAGGTGCGCGAACACCAGCGGCAGCATGCCCGACTGCTGCATCTTGCGCAGCTGGTCGCCGCGCAGGTCCATCAGCTTTTCCTCGGACACCATCTGGAAGCCGCGATAGACGAAGGGCTGGTCGTTGCCTTCCTGCTGGATCGACACTTCGCCGTCCATCAGCAGGCCAAGCTCCTTGAGCTCCTTCATGAACATGCCGGTCTTCTGGCCCGCCTGCTCGAACTGTTCGTTGAACGCGAGGATCTGGCGGGTCACTTCGCTCGGCTGGTCGCCGTCGAACAGCGGCTCGCCGTCCTCGAACTTGCCGATCACTTCCGACGTCGGGTCGAAGCACAGCGACAGCTCCTCCGATTCGGGGCGCAGCCGGGCGAGCAGATAGGGGTAGCGGCGGATATAGGCCGGGACATAGGTTTCCGGATCGGTCAGCCGCCCGTCGTCGTCGAGGAAGGTGTTGACCCCTTCGTTCAGCCCCATCAGCGCCAGCGGCACGGGATCGTCGCCGACCGAGAACACGATCGGCATCCGCCGCTGCACCAACGGGAACTCCTCGACCGTCACCGGCACCGCATGCTGGCCGACGAGGAACGGCGCGCGATCGGTGCTGCGGACCTTCCAGTCGGCATGGGTCTGGCTCGAAAGCGGTTCGAGCTGGTTGTAGAAGAGCGGAAGCGACTGGTTCTGCGGCGCGCTGGCCATTTCAGGGTCTCCAAAAACACATATTCGGTCCCGGCGTCGCATGCGCCGGAGTCCGCCCCCCGGCGAACATCCCCGTTCGTCTATGGACTGTCGAACGCCGGCGCAAGCGGCACGAGCTTGCCCGGATTGAACAGGCCGAGCGGGTCCAGCCCTGCCTTCACCCCCCGCAGCATCGCCAGCCGGGCGGGGGTTGCGGTGCGCGCCAGCTCGCCGAGCTTCATCTGGCCGATGCCGTGTTCCGCCGAGATCGATCCCCCCGCCGCCATCACCGCATCATGGACGAAGCGGGTGACGACCGGCGCGTCCTCCGCATACCAGCGCGCCGGATCGGCCCCCGCCGGAGCACGGACGTGGAAATGGACGTTGCCGTCGCCCAGATGGCCGAAGGCGGTGGCGTGGGTGCCGGGAAAGCGTGCCTCGGCGGCGGCAGCGGCCTCCACCATGAAGCGCGGCATCGCCTCCACGGGCACCGAGATGTCGTGCTGCACCGCCGGTCCCGCGGCCTTCTCCGCCGCCGACAGACCGTCCCGCAACGCCCAGAACGCTTCCGCCTGCGCCTCCGACGCCGCGATCGTCGCGTCGGCGATCGTCCCGCACGCCAGTCCGTCGGCCAGCAGCGTTTCGAGCAATGCCGCCGGATCGGCCTCGCCCGGCCCCGCGACCGCCTCGATCAGCAGATGCCATGGATGATGCCCGGCCAGCGGCGGTCGCGCACCCGGCAGATGCGCGACCGCCAGCGCCAGCGAATCGGCCGGGATGATCTCGAAACTCTCGACCGCGTCGGTCGCCGCCTGCATGTGCCGCAGCAGGTCGAGCCCGGCCTGCGGATCGGCGATCCCCGCCCAGCCGACGCAGCGCGCCGCGATCGCCGGGGCCAGCCGCAGCGTGGCGGCGGTGACGATGCCGAGCGTCCCCTCCGCGCCGACCAGCAGCTGCGTCAGGTCATAGCCGCGATTGTCCTTGGGCAGCACCGCCAGCCCGTCATGCACCGACCCGTCGGGCAGCACCGCCTCCACGCCGAGTACCAGCCGCCGCATATTGCCCCAGCGCAGCACCTGCGTGCCGCCCGCGTTGGTCGACACCAGCCCGCCGATGGTGGCGCTGCCCCGCGCGCCGAGCGTCAGGGGAAAGCGCTGCCCGGCGTCCGCCGCCGCATCGTGCAGCTGCTGGAGGATGACGCCGGCCTCCGCGACCGCCCGTCCGGGCCCGATCGCACGGATGCGCGCCAGCCGCCGCAGCGACAAGATCGCGGCGCTGCCGTCGCCGGGCGGCGTCGCGCCGCCGACCATCGACGTATTGCCCCCCTGCGGCACGATCGGCACGCGGTGGCGGCTGGCGGCGCGCACCATCGCCGCCACCTGCGCGGTATCGGCAGGCTCCAGCATCGCGCCCGCATGGCCCCGGAACCGCCCGCGCCAGTCGGTCAGCCACGGCGCGATGCGCGCCGGATCGGTCGTCACCGCGCGCTCGCCCAGTTCGGCGCGGAGATCGGCGGCGAGTGCTGCGACATGGTGCGGGAACGTCATCATCCTTTGCTACCAGCGCCGCCCCCTTGCCGCCAGTTCATCGCAGGTTAAATTGGCGTCGAGGATGTGTATCGCGTGACTGCCCTGCCGTTCCCTGCCGCAGCGATGGCATTGCTGCTGCTCGCCCTGCCCGGCGCGGCGCAGCGGCGCGTGTCGAACCCACAGCAAGCCGCGCCGCAGGGCGCGGTGACGGTCCGCACCGAGGTCCGCATCCAGCGGATGGTCGTCCGTGTGCCGCGCGCCCCGATCTCCCCCGCGTCGTTCAGCGCGCCGCGCCCATTGCCGCCGATCCAGTGGGTCGAGAAACACGCCGACCGCTGCGTGCCGATCCAGGATCTGGCGGCGGTCACGGTCAGTCGCCCCGACAGCGTCGACCTGCTGCTGAACGGCGGCAAGCGGTTGCGCGCGCGGCTGGCCGACGATTGCGCGGCAGTGGACTTCTATGCCGGGCTGTATTTCAAGCCGACCGGCGACGGGCGGATGTGCGCCTCGCGCGACGTGATCCGTTCGCGTTCGGGCGGGCAGTGCCGCATCGCCCAGTTCCGGGCGCTGGTGCCCGCGCGCTGAGGTACCCGCGCGCGGGGCAGGATACTTCGGATTATATTGCCGATCGTTGCCGGGATTGTGTACACTGCGTACCGAGCGATGTTCGCCCGGTATTGCAGGAGCAGGCGATGCGGCACCTTTCCCTGTGGCGCAAGCTGAACGCGACCAGCCATCTGGCGGAGGAGGATGCGGCATGCCTTGCCGGGCTGTGCGCCGACATCACCTCGACCCGGCGTCATGCCGACATCATCGCACAGGGCGACCGGCCGCAGGCGATCCACCTGCTGATCCACGGCTGGGCCGCGCGGTACCGCCTGCTGCCCGACGGCAGTCGGCAGATCACCGCCTTCCTGATCCCCGGCGACTTCTGCGACCTGCATGTCACGGTGCTCGACCGGATGGACCACGGCATCGTCGCGCTGACCGACTGCGACTATGCCTGCATCCCGTCCGACGCGCTCGACGCCTGTGCCGCGGAACGGCCGTCGCTGGCACGCGCCTTCTGGCGGGCGACGCTGGTGGACGAGGCGATCCTGCGCGAATGGGTCGTCAACGTCGGCCGCCGCGACGCGACCCAGGCGGTGGCGCACCTGCTGTGCGAACTGCACCTGCGCGCGCGGATGGCGGGGCTGGCGCACGGTGACGTGTTCGACCTGCCGGTAACGCAGGACGATCTGGCCGACGCGACCGGCATGACCCCGGTGCACATGAACCGCACGCTCCAGAAGCTGCGCGGCGACGGGCTGATCGAACTGGCGCACCGGCAGTTGACCGTGCTCGACCTCGCCGGGCTGCGCGCGCAGGCCGGATTCGATCCCGCCTATCTCCACCTGCGCGACCGTGCCGATGCCGGGACTACAGGGCGTAGGTCGGAAGGTCGTCTTCCGGCGACGGCGGATAGATGATCGGCTTGTCCCCGAAATAGCTGCGGACGATGCGGGTGCGGCGATCGATCGAGCTTTCTTCCAGATCGATCGCGTCGGCACAGACGTAGCGCAGATCGAACCGTCCATCGCGGATCACCAATTCCATATCCGTCCAGCGCGGATCACCCTCCTGCCCCTCCCAGAAATCGAGCAGGGCATCGCCGAGCACGTCCAGATCGGGGTCGCGGTACAGGATATGATTGCCACGATCCTTGAAAATGCTCGGCGACACCAAACCGTGATCCAGCGTTGCGTGCAGGAGGGTCCCTTCGAGAGGATATTCGGTATCCTCCGCCAGTATCGCGATGATATCCTCCAGCGTCGCGAAACCTCTATCATCGACCACCGCGATACCCCTTTCTCTCGTTCGGAAAGCGTTGACTTTTCGGCTGGCCGTCAACCGTCCACCACACATTGATCCTGCTCGGCCGAACCGATGCTTGCGGAAAAACCGGCGCAATCTTTACCGTCACGACCCGACCCGCTCGCTTGTCCCGCGCCCACTCGTCCTCGAGCATCCGATACCCACTACGATTGAAGTTTGCGTTCTGCGCGAAATGGTTGAACGCCTCGGCAGGACCGTTGAACCGGCTCGCGATGTAATGCCCGCCTTCATCGAAGGGGCGCCGATCGCGACCGCCCGCGGCCAGTTGTTCCCGTCGGGACCGCCGCGCTTTCGCCAGCGTCAGCGCGCCCGAGACATGCCGGGTGCGTCCCTGCATGTCGATCCGGTACAGATAGCCGTTGCGCCTGACCTCGCGGAAGGTTTCCGTTGGCCGAGGGGAAGCCGGTGGCAAAGGCTGCTGCCGTGCCGCCCTGCGAGGCGCAATTTCGCCCGGTCCATACCAGACGCCCGTTGCGGTAGCACCGGCACCTCCGCCCATGCCGCCACCCGGACCGGTAAATCCACCACCCTGCCAACGCACCGGCCTCCGCCGGGGACGCTCATCCATTGCTCCTGACACGTCCGACCCGCCGTCGCCATACCGCACCCCCATGCCCGCAAAGGTGAACCGGCCCGTTTCCGGGTCGTGCCACGGGTTGAACTTGACCTCGATCCCGTCCGGCGATCGCGGCGAGGGCACGAAGCCCGTCCGTAGCCAGCGATCGAATGCCCTGCGGTGCTCCGCATCCCTGCCCTGACCCATTGCCACCCCCACGCATATCAACGGAACATAAGAAGAACATGAAATCCGACTTTGCAAGACCCCGCCACGCCGATCCGCCCCAACCTTGACTTTTCCCCCGTTTTCCTCCAGCGCCCGTCCCATTTACCGGAGCGCTCGTCTCAGCGCCCTAAACGCTGGAAACTGCATGAGCTTCGCCGATCTCGGCCTGTCCGACGAACTGCTGCGGTCGGTTACCGACGCAGGCTATAGCGAGCCGACCCCGATCCAGGCGGCGGCGATCCCGTCGGTGCTGATGATGCGCGATCTGGTCGCCGTCGCGCAGACCGGGACCGGCAAGACCGCGTCGTTCGTGCTGCCGATGATCGACATTCTGGCGCAGGGGCGCAGCCGTGCGCGGATGCCGCGTTCGCTGATCCTCGAACCGACGCGCGAACTGGCGGCGCAGGTCGCCGAGAATTTCGAGAAATACGGCGTCCACCACAAGCTGTCGATGGCGCTGCTGATCGGCGGCGTGTCGATGGGCGACCAGCTGGCCGCGCTCGAAAAGGGCGTCGACGTGCTGATCGCGACGCCGGGGCGGCTGATGGACCTGTTCACCCGCGGCAAGATCCTGCTCACCGGCTGTTCGATGCTGGTGATCGACGAGGCGGACCGGATGCTCGACATGGGGTTCATTCCCGATATCGAGGAAATCTGCACCAAGCTGCCGAAGCAGCGCCAGACCCTGTTGTTCTCGGCCACCATGCCGCCGCCGATCAAGAAGCTGGCAGACAAGTTCCTCGACAATCCCAAGACGATCGAGGTCGCCCGCCCCGCCACCACCAACACCAACATCACCCAGGCGCTGGTGCCGGTCAGCGCGGCGAAGAAGCGCGACGTGCTGCGGCGGCTGCTGTCGGGCGCGGACCTGCGCAACGCGATCATCTTCTGCAACCGCAAGACGACCGTGCGCGAACTGAACAAGAGCCTGCAACGCGCAGGGTTCCGCTCGGCGGAGATCCACGGCGACATGGAACAGTCGGCGCGCATCGCCGAGCTGGAGCGGTTCAAGACGGGCGACGTGACCATCCTCGTCGCCTCCGACGTCGCGGCGCGCGGGCTGGACATCAAGGGGGTCAGCCATGTCGTCAACTTCGACGCGCCGTGGCACCCGGACGATTACGTCCATCGCATCGGTCGCACCGGGCGCGGCGGCGCTACCGGCACCGCCTGGACGCTGGTGACGGACGACGACAGCGACAACATCGCCAACATCCAGAAGCTGACCGGGCAGACGATCCCGGTCATGGACATGGGCAGCGCCCCCGCCGCGCCCGAACCGGCGGCCGAGGAAGCCGAAGCGCCGCGTCGCGAACGCCGCACCCGTCCCGCCGCCCGCGACAATGCCGCCAACCCGCGCCGCCGCGAGCGCGAGGCCGAACCCGCTCCGCGTCCGCAGCGCGCGCCCGAACCGGCGCAGCGGCGCGACGAACGCCCGGCCCGCTATGTCCAGCAGGACGCGGTCGAGGACGGCGGCTGGAACGGCCCGGTTCCCGCCTTCCTGAGCGTCCGCCTGACCAACTGAGCCGTGGACGCCGACGATCCGTTCGAGACGGTCGCCCCCCAGGCGATCGAAAGCCCGTGCGTGCTGGTCTGCTCGATCGATACCGCCACCGGCTGGTGCCTCGGCTGCGGGCGCACGCGCGACGAGATTGCGGCATGGACGGCGATCGATGGCGCTGCGCGGCGGGCGGTGATGGCACAACTGCCTGAAAGAATGGCGTTGCTCGACGCCTGATCCGGACCCAGGCGGGCTTCCGCGCGTTCGCAGCCGGGTCTGAAGTCAGCCGGAGTGCGTATCATGTCCGTGACCCTGAAACCCCTGTCCGAACAGACCATCGTCATCACCGGTGCCTCGTCCGGCATCGGGCTTGCCACCGCGCGCCGCGCCGCGCGCGCCGGTGCCCGCGTCGTGCTGGTCGCCCGCAACGAGGAGGCGCTGGCCGAAGCGGTCGAATCGATCCGCGCCTTCGGGGGCCGCGCCACCCATCTCGCGATCGACGTGACCGCCGCCGATGCGCCGGAACGCATCGGAGAAAAGGCGCGCGAGACGTTCGGCGGGTTCGATTCGTGGGTCAACGACGCGGCGGTGGCAGTCTATGCCCCGCTGCTCGACACCGGCATCGACGAACAGCGGCGCGCGTTCGACGTCGGCTATTTCGCGACGGTCGCCGCCTCGCTCTATGCCGCGCGCGAACTGACCGCACGGGGCGGCGGCGCGATCGTCAACGTCGGCTCGATCCTGTCGGACCGTTCGGTGCCGCTGCAGGGCGCGTACAGCGCGATGAAGCATGCGGTACAGGGCTTTACCGAGGCGCTGCGCATGGAACTGGAGGCCGACGGCCGCCCGGTGTCGGTGACGCTGGTCAAGCCCGCCGCGATCGATACCCCCTATCCCGAACATGCCCGCAACCGGATGGACAAGCCCGCGCGGGTGCCGCCGGTGGTCTATGACCCCGAACTGGTCGCCAAGGCGATCTGCTTCGCGGTCGCCCATCCCAAGCGCGACCTGACGGTCGGCGGCACCGGCATGGTGATGACCAGGATGAGCAACCTGCTGCCGCGCAGCGCCGACCGGTTCATGGAGGCGTTCTTCGGCGAGGCGGCGCAGACGATCGACACGCCTGCCGAACCGGGAGCCAAGGATAACCTCTATCGCCCGCGCAAGGACGGGCGCGAGCGGTCGAACCAGGACATCCATGTCCGCAAGCAGAGCCTCGCGCTCGAGGCGCAGATGCGGCCGTGGACGACGCTGGCGATTCTCGGCGGGATCGGCGCGGCGGCGGGTGCGCTGCTGTCGCTGCGCGGGTCGACGCCCCGCCGGGCGGCTGCGCCCAAGCTGCTGCCGCCGCCCGAGAAGCTCGCGCCGCTGCCGGAATCGCGCGGCGTCGCACCGGTGGACGGGAACAGCATCCCCGAACCGTCAGGAGTCGCCAGCACCGTGCCGGGCGAGCGCTTCTCGGAACGCGCGCCCGACATGCCCGCCGCCCCCAGCGCGGCGGAGATCAAGGTCGCGACCGCCTGAACCAGGCCCTCCCCGCCGCGGCGGGGAGGCTTTCAGGGTGCCGGGTTCATCAGCTTGCGGATGAACCCGATCAGCCCCGTCTGCCGCGACCGGCGGAGACGTTCGGCGGCAAGGATCGTCTGCACCTTGCGGAAACACGCCTCGACATCGTCGTTGACGAGGACATAGTCATAGCCGTCCCAGTGGCTGACCTCGGCAGCGGCGCGGGCCATGCGTCCGTCGATCACTTCCTTCGAGTCGGTATTGCGCGCGACCAGTCGCTGGTGCAGCTCGGCCATCGACGGCGGCAGGATGAAGACGCGCACGACGTCCCCGCCCGCGATCTGGAACAGTTGCTGCGCGCCCTGCCAGTCGATGTCGAACAGCACGTCCTTGCCCGCGCTCAGCATCTCCTCGACGGCGGCGCGCGGCGTACCGTAACGGTTGCCGAACACATGCGCCCATTCGAGAAACTCATGGGCGGTCGCCATGCGGCGGAATTCTTCGAGATCGACGAAATGATAGTCCTTGCCGTCCACCTCGCCGGGGCGAGGGAGGCGCGTCGTCGCGGAAACCGACATGGAGAGATCGTCTTCCGCCGCGAGCAGCTTGCGCGCGATCGTCGATTTTCCGGCACCCGAGGGGGACGAGAGGACGAAGAGCACACCCCGCCGTTTGAAGCCGTGGCGGTCGTGGTCTGGCAAATGGGTCATGGGCGCGCCTGATGGCGCGCCCATGGGGGAATCGTCAAGGGGCGACGGCACCGCCGCCCGGCCAGCGGATGTCAGTAACCGCGTCGCAGGCGATCGAGCTTGCGCCGGTCATAGGCCTTCTTCGCCGCATAGCCGCCGCCCAGAATCATGCCCAGCGGTCCCATGCGCCGCATCAGGCTGCCCGCGGCCCAGCCCATCGCGGCACCTTTCACGCCGCCGCGTCCGTCGCGACGATCGATCTCGCGCCCGACCAGCGCGCCGATAACCCGTCCGATCATGCTGCCTTCTCCTCGAACAATTGCGCCTTCAGTTCGCCCGCGCCGCGCAATACCGCCCAGCCGACGGCATAGGTGATCGCGACGGGGATCACGACCTTCAGAACATTGGCGACGACGGCACCCTTGATCGCACCGTCGACGCTCGAATCGTCACCGCCGTCGAGACTGTCGATGAAGCCGCCGACCAGCGCGCCAATAGTTGTCGCACCCATATGTTCACCTTCACGTCGTTATGATAGTATAGCGCCGAAACGGATCAGTAGTTCCCTGCCGTCCGCAGATCGGATACCGATTCGTGCGCGCTCAGCCGACCATGGTTTCCGGCCGCACCAGCCGGTCGAACGTCGCCTCGTCCACCAGCCCGAGCGCCAGTCCCGCCTCGCGCAGCGTCTGTCCTTCGGCATGGGCATGCTTGGCGATCTTCGCGGCATTGTCATAGCCGATCTCGGGAGCCAGCGCCGTCACCAGCATCAGCGAGCGTTCGACCAGTTCGGCGATCCGCGCGCGATTGGGCTCGATCCCGTCGACGCAGCGCTCGGCAAAGCTGGTCATGCCCACCGACAGCAGGTCGATCGAACGCAGCACCCCCGCCCCGATCAGCGGCTTGAACACGTTGAGTTCCAGATGCCCCTGCATGCCCCCGACCGTCACCGCCATGTGGTTGCCGATCACCTGCGCCGCGACCATCGTCAGCATCTCGCACTGGGTCGGGTTGACCTTGCCCGGCATGATCGAGCTGCCGGGTTCGTTGGCGGGCAGGTCGATCTCGCCCAGCCCCGAGCGCGGGCCGGAGCCGAGCAGACGGACGTCGTTGGCGATCTTGGTCAGCGCCACCGCCAGCGTGTTGAGCGTGCCCGACAGCTGCACCAGCGGGTCGTTCGATGCCAGCGCCTCGAACTTGTTCGGTGCGGTGACGAAGGGATGGCCGGTGATCGCCGCGATCTCTGCCGCGATCGCCTCGGCAAAGCCCGGCGCGGCGTTCAGGCCGGTGCCGACCGCCGTACCGCCCTGTGCGAGGCGCAGCAGGTCATCCTCGGCAGCGCGCAATCGGCGATACGAGTCGCGCAGCTGCGCGGCATAGCCGGAAAACTCCTGCCCCAGCGTCAGCGGGGTCGCGTCCTGCAAATGGGTGCGACCGATCTTGACGAGATCGCGCCACGCCTGCGCCTTCGCTTCCAGCGATCCGGCCAGCCGGTCGAGCGCCGGGATCAGGTCGCGGTTCAGCGCCACCACCGCCGCGACATGCAGCGCGGTCGGGAAGCTGTCGTTCGACGACTGGCCCTGGTTGACGTGATCGTTGGGATGCACCGGCGTCTTGCCGCCGCGCGTGCCGGTCAGCGCCTCGTTGGCGCGGCCCGCGATCACTTCGTTGACGTTCATGTTCGACTGCGTGCCGCTGCCGGTCTGCCAGATGACCAGCGGGAACTGGTCGTCCAGCTTCCCCGCGATCACCTCGCCCGCCGCCGACTCGATCGCATCGGCGATCGCCGGAGCAAGGCCGTGCGCGCGGTTCACCCGCGCCGCCGCCTGCTTCACGATCGCCAGCGCATGGACGATGCCGATCGGCATGCGTTCGCTGGCAGCGAACGGGAAGTTCTCGATCGACCGTTCGGTCTGCGCACCCCAATAGGCGCTGGCGGGGACTTCGATCGCGCCGATCGAGTCGGTTTCGGTGCGGGTGTCGTTCATGCCTGCAACAACCGTTCGCGCGGTCAGTCGATCCGCTTGGTCATGAAGAAGCGCGTCTCGCCGACCGGATAGTCGGGAATCTCGCCGAAGGTCACGAAGCCCAGCTTCTCGTAGAAGCCGCGCGCCTGGAAGCTGTAGGTGTCGAGCCAGATGCCGATGCACCCGGCGTCGCGGGCGATCGTCTCCGCCTGTCCCATCAGCTCGCGGCCCAGCCCCTGCCCCTGCCGCTCGGTCGGGACCGAGATATATTGCACGAACAGCCAGTCATAGGCGATCATGCCCCACAGGCCACCGTTGATCGCCCCGTCATCGCCGCGGGTGACGATCGCGACCTGCTGCCGCTTCGTCGGGCCGACCGCGCGGTCGTTGTGCGCGACCAGCGCGGCCATGATCGCCATCCGCTCGGCCTCGCCGGGCGCCTCGACGATCTCGACCGTCATTTCTTGCGCTTGAAATCGACCGCGACGACGTTCGACCCGTCCTCGCTGGTGGTGATCGGCGCGTCGTTCTCGGGCGGATCATGCGGTTCGGGATCGTTGCCGATGTCGTCGCTCGCCTGGAAACGCAGCTCGAAATTGACCGCCGGATCGTGAAAGCCGGTGATCGCCGAATAGGGGATGACGAGCGTCGAGGGGATGCCGCCGAAGCTCAGCCCCACCGAGAATCGCGTCGCATCGACGACCAGATCCCAGAAGCGGTGCTGGATGACGATCGTCATCTCGTCGGGGAAGCGCTCGACCAACCGCCGGGGGATGTCGACGCCGGGGGCCTGCGTCTTGAAGGTGATGTAGAAATGATGCTCGCCGGGCAGCGCGCCGCTGGCGGAGACCTGCCCCAGCACGCGGCCCACCACCGCGCGCAGGGCTTCCTGGACGATCTCGTCATACGGGATCAGGCTGTCGGCGACGCTCTGGCTCATGGGCTCTTGGGTAGCGGGGATTCGTCCCCGGTCAAGATTCGTTACGTTGCATGGAGGCGCACGCGCGCTATGGGGAGCGCCATGCGCACCGCCACCATCGCCCGCACCACCAGCGAGACATCGATCGAGGTCACGCTGAACCTCGACGGCACCGGCAAGTACGACGTGTCGACCGGGGTCGGCTTCTTCGACCACATGCTCGAACAGCTCAGCCGCCATTCGCTGATCGACCTGACCGTGCGGACGAAGGGCGACCTGCATATCGACGCGCATCACACCGTCGAGGATACCGGCATCGCGATCGGCCAGGCGTTCGCGCAGGCATTGGGCGACAAGCGCGGCATCCGCCGCTATGGCGAGGCGCTGTCGCCGATGGACGAGACGCTGACCCGCGTCGCGCTCGACATCTCGGGGCGGCCGTGGACGGTGTGGAAGGTGGCGTTCAGCCAGCCGGTGCTCGGCACGATGGATACCGAGATGTTCGGGCATTTCTGCCACAGCTTCGCGCAGGCGGCAGGCATCACGCTGCATGTCGAGACGCTGTACGGCACCAACAACCACCATATCGCCGAAAGCGTGTTCAAGGGGCTGGCGCGGTCGCTGCGCATGGCGACCGAGATCGACCCGCGCAAGGCCGATGCCGTCCCGTCCACCAAGGGAGTGTTGTAAGATGGTCGCACGTCCGATGCAGCCGATGTGCCTCGCGATGCTCACCTATGTGAAGCCGCTCGACGAGGTGGACCAGTATCGCGGCGCGCATGTCGCGTGGATCGAGGCCGCGATGCTGCGCGGCGACATGGTGCTCGCCGGACGACGCAACCCGCCGACGGGCGGCGTGCTGCTGTTCCGCGGCGAGGCGGCCGAGGTGGAGGCGCTGGCGCAGCTCGACCCGTTCGTCGTGAACGGCGTCGCGACGGTCGAGGTCGTCGCCTTCACCGCCACGCTCGCCACGCAGGCGGTGGCCGCCGCGCTGTGATCGCGCTGATCGATTACGGCGCGGGCAATCTCCATTCGGTCGCCAATGCGCTGAAGGCGGCGGGGGCGCGCGATCTGTCGATCACCGCCGACCCCGAGGTGGTGGCGAGGGCCGACCGCATCGTCCTGCCCGGCGTAGGCGCGTTCGCCGCGTGCATGGGCGGGCTCAGCGCGATCCCCGGCATGGTCGAGGCGATGGAGACGCGCGCGCTGCACGGCGGCGTGCCGTTCCTCGGCGTGTGCGTCGGCATGCAGCTGCTCGCGACCACCGGCGAGGAATTCGGCACCCATGCCGGGCTGGGCTGGATCGACGGCACCGTCGCGCGCATTCCCGCCGCGCCGGGCATCGCCGTGCCGCACATGGGCTGGAACGACGTGGTGCCCGCCGTGCCGCACCCGCTGCTGCTGCCGGGCGAGGCCTATTTCCTGCACAGCTATGCCTTCGCCGGCAGCGGCGTGCTGGCCACCACCGACCATGGCGGGCCGGTGACGGCGGCGATCGGTCGCGACAATCTGCTGGGCGTGCAGTTCCACCCCGAAAAGAGCCAGCGCTACGGATTGGCGCTGCTGGAGAGGTTCCTCGAATGGCGTCCTTGACCATCTTCCCCGCCATCGATCTGAAGGGGGGACAGATCGTCCGCCTCGCCGAAGGGGATATGGACCGCGCCACCGTCTATGGCGACGATCCCGCCCATCAGGCGACGCTGTTCGCCGATGCGGGCGCGGACCACCTCCATGTCGTCGACCTCGACGGCGCGTTCGCGGGGCAGTCGGTCAACGGCGATGCGGTCGCGGGCATCCTGAAGGCGTTTCCGGGCCGGGTGCAGCTGGGCGGCGGCATCCGCAACCGGGCGAATGTCGATCGCTGGCTCGACCTCGGCGTCGCGCGGGTGGTGATCGGCACCGCCGCGCTCGAAGACCCCGACTTCGTGCGCGAGGCGGCGCGCGCCTGCCCCGGTCAGGTGGTGGTGGCGGTCGATGCGTGGGACGGCATGGTCGCGACGCGCGGCTGGGCCGATGTGTCGGACGTGAGCGTGACCGATCTCGCCCGCCGGTTCGAGGATGCGGGGGTCGCCGCGCTGCTGTTCACCGATGTCGGGCGCGACGGGATGCTCAAGGGCTGCAACGTCGCGGCGACGACCGCGCTGGCCGCCGCCGTGTCGATCCCGGTCATCGCCAGCGGCGGGGTGGCCGACATCGGCGATATCCATGCGCTGAAGGACCAGCCGGGGATCGAGGGCGTCATCACCGGGCGCGCGCTCTACGACGGGCGGCTCGACCTTGCCGAAGCCCTTGCGGTGGCGCGGGCGTGAGCGTCCGGGTCCGCGTCATCCCCTGCCTCGACGTCCATGCCGGGCGGGTGGTCAAGGGGGTCAACTTCGTCGAGCTGCGCGATGCAGGCGATCCGGTCGAACAGGCGCGCGCCTATGACGCGGCGGGGGCGGACGAGCTGACCTTCCTCGACATCGGGGCCAGTCACGAGGGGCGCGACACCATCCTCGACGTGGTGCGGCGCACGGCGGAGGTCTGCTTCATGCCGCTGACCGTCGGCGGCGGGGTACGCACGCCCGAGGACGCGCGCGCGCTGCTGCTGGCGGGCGCGGACAAGGTGGCGGTCAATTCCGCCGCCGTCGCCCGCCCCGAACTGGTGGCGGACATCGCCGCGCGCTTCGGCAGCCAGTGCGTCACCGCCTCGGTCGATGCCCGTCGCGTGGGGACACGCTGGGAGGTGTTCACCCACGGCGGCAGGCGCGCGACCGGCATCGATGCGGTCGAACATGCGCTCAGGCTGGCCGAACTCGGCGCGGGCGAGCTGCTCGTCACCTCGATGGACCGCGACGGGACGCGCGACGGCTACGACCTTGCGCTGATCCGCACCATCGCCGACGCGGTGGCGGTGCCGGTGGTGGCCTCGGGCGGGGTCGGCACGCTCGACCATCTGGTCGAGGGGGTGACGCAGGGGCATGCCAGCGCGGTGCTGGCGGCATCGATCTTCCATTTTGGCGAGGCGTCGGTCGCCGATGCCCATGCCGCGCTGGCGCGGGCGGGCGTGCCGGTCCGGGCGCACTGAAATCCTCCCCGCTCGCGGGGAGGGGGACCGCCGCGAAGCGGTGGTGGAGGGGGCGTTCGGCATACGCAGCGGTAGCGTTCGCGGCGATCCCCCTCCACCATGCTGCGCATGGTCCCCCTCCCCGTTCCGGGGAGGATTTGCAGGTGGCGTAAAACTCCCTAATGCCCTCCGCGATGACTCCCGCCGCCCCTGCCCCCCATAACGGCATCGCCCCGCCGCGCGGCGGTTTCGCGCTGTCCGACGTGGCGACCTTCGTCGCGGTGGCGGTCATGGTCGTGCTGGCCCGCCGGGCGATCCGCAACCGCAAGCGCAAGGACTGATCCATGGACGCGCTCGACCATCTCGAATCGGTGATCGCCGCCCGCCTGCACGGCGATCCGGCGACCTCCTATGTCGCGAAGCTCCATGCGCGCGGCACGGCCAAGATCGCGCAGAAGGTCGGCGAGGAAGCGGTCGAATGCGTCATCGCCGCCTGCCGGGACGAGCGCGACGGACTGATCGGCGAGGCGGCGGACCTGTTGTTCCACCTGCTGGTGCTGCTCGGCGATCGCGGCATCACGCTCGACGAGGTGCGCGCGGAACTCGCGCGCCGCGACGGCCTGTCGGGCATCGCCGAGAAAGCCGCCCGCCCCGAGGAGTGAGTGCCATGCCGATCGACGCGACCCTGCCGTATGACGACGACAATATCTTCGCCCGCATCCTGCGCGGCGAGATTCCCGCGCGGCGGGTGTACGAGGACGACTTCGCCCTCGCCTTCCACGACATCGCCCCGCAGGCGCCGGTCCATATCCTGGTAATCCCGAAGGGCCGTTATGTCTCGTGGGACGATTTCTCGGCGCGCGCCGGCGACGCGGAAATCGCCGGATTCGTCCGCGCGGTCGGCCAGGTCGCGCGCGAACACGGCCTGGTCGAACCGGGCTATCGCCTGCTCGCCAACATCGGTCGCAACGGGGGGCAGGAGGTCGCGCATCTCCACGTCCACCTCTTCGGCGGCAGGCAACTCGGCATCATGCTGGCGCAATAGGACAGCTTTGTTGCACGAAAGGAATTGCACGTCCCGTTTTTGCGGGTAGCATCCGCCCCATTCAATCAAGAGCGCGCCGCCGCGTAGCATGGCGGCGCATCGGGGGATCGCTTCATGATATTCGGGCGCGTCAAACCACTCGACGCCATTCTGGCCACGGCGGAGCGCAAGTCGCTCACCCGCACGCTGGGCGCGTGGCAACTCACCCTGCTGGGCGTCGGCGCCATCATCGGCACCGGCATCTTCGTGCTGACCTCCGAAGCCGCGCAGAAGGCGGGGCCGGGGATGATGATCTCGTTCATCATCGCCGCCGTCGTCTGCGGCGTGGCGGCACTATGCTATTCCGAGTTCGCGTCGATGGTGCCGGTGTCGGGATCGGCCTATACCTATACCTATGCCGTCATGGGCGAACTGCTCGCGTGGATGGTGGGCTGGGCGCTGGTCCTCGAATATGCCGTCGCGGCGTCGGCGGTGTCGGTCGGCTGGTCGGGCTATTTCGTCGGGCAGTTGCAGGGATGGTTCGGCATCACGCTGCCCACCGCACTGATTTCCGGTCCGTACGTGCCCGGTGGCCTCGTCAACCTGCCCGCCGTTGTCATCGCGCTGGTTATTACCGGACTGCTGATGCTGGGCACCAGCGAGAGCGCGAAGGTCAACGCCGTGCTCGTCGCGATCAAGGTGACGGCGCTGGTCGCGTTCATCGTACTGGCGCTGCCGGTCATGAAGATGGAGAATTTCGAGCCGTTCGCCCCGAACGGCTGGTTCGGCGAAGGCGGCGCGGGCGTCGTCGGTGCGGCTGCCTCGATCTTCTTCGCCTATGTCGGGTTCGACGCGGTATCGACCGCTGCCGAGGAGACGAAGAACCCGCAGCGCAACGTGCCGCTGGGCCTGATCGGCAGTCTTGCGATCTGCACCATCTTCTACATGCTGGTCGCCGCCGGTGCGATCGGTTCGCCGCTCGGGTCGCAGCCGGTGACGAGCGCGATGGGCGAATGGCTCGCCCCCGGTTCGGCGGCGCTGGGTGCACGCTGCACCGAACTGGCGACGGCGGGCACCGAACCGCTGGCCTGTTCCAAGGAAGCGCTGGCGCACGTGCTGCGTGAGATCGGCTATCTCAACATCGGCAACCTGATCGGGCTGGCGGCCTTCCTCGCGCTGCCGTCGGTCATCCTCGTCATGCTGTTCGGCCAGACGCGAATCTTCTTCACCATGTCGCGCGACGGGCTGCTGCCCGAGAAGCTGTCGGCGATCCATCCGAAGTGGAAGACGCCGCACGTCATCACCGCGATCACCGGCATCGGCGTGACCTTCGCCGCCGCGTTCCTGCCGGTCGGCAAGCTGGCCGACATCGCCAATGCGGGCACGCTGTTCGCCTTCTTCATGGTCGCGGTCGGCGTACTGATGCTGCGGCGGCGCGATCCGGAGCGGCACCGCCCGTTCCGTACCCCCGCCGTGTGGCTGGTGGCACCGGCGACGATGATCGGCTGTGTCGGTCTGTATGTGGCACTGCCGCCCGACGCCATGCTGGTGCTGCCGGTGTGGGGCGCGGTCGGCCTCGTGATCTATTTCCTCTACGGCTATCGCCACAGCCACCTGGGACGCGGCATCGTCGAGGTGCCGGAAGCGGCGGACCACCGCGACGTGCCCGGCGCGCACTAGGCGCCCGCGACGGACAAAAAAGGGGGGCGGCCAGCGATGGCCGCCCCCTTTCCTTTTGCCGAACCCGGTTCAGCCGAGCTTGGCGGCGATCAGCTTCCTGAGATCGACCTCGGGCCGCGCGCCATAGTGCGAGATGATCTCGGCGGCGCACAGCGCGCCCATGCGGAGCGAGCGCTCGACGTCATGGCCCTGGGCCTGCCCGTGCAGGAAGCCTGCGGCGAACAGGTCGCCCGCGCCGGTCGTGTCGACCAGCCGCTCGATCGGCTCCGCCGCCACGCTGGTGCGCACCCCGTCCTGCACCGCGATCGCGCCGTGTTCGCCGCGGGTCACGACCAGCGTCGGCACCTGTACCGCGATCCGCTCGACCGCGGCGTCGAAGTCCTCGACCTGCGCCAGCGCCAGCAGTTCGTTCTCGTTGGCGAAGAGGATGTCGACCTGCCCGTCGGCGATCAGTGCGCGGAAGTCGTCGCCGTGGCGCGAGATGCAGAAGGTGTCGGACAGGGTGAAGGCGACCTTGCGGCCCGCCTCGCGTGCGATGCGGATGCCCGCGCGCATCGCCGCGCGCGGCTCCTCGGGATCCCACAGATAGCCTTCGAGATACAGGATCGCGCCGCTGGCGATGAGGTCGGCGTCGAGCGCGGCTTCGGGCAGGAACTGCGACGCGCCGAGGAAGGTGTTCATCGTCCGCTGCCCGTCGGGTGTCACGAAGATCAGGCAGCGCGCGGTGGTCGGCTCGCCCGCGCGGACGGCGGTGTCGAAGCGTACGCCGGTCGCGCGGATGTCATGCGCGAACACCGCGCCCAGCTGGTCGTCGGCGACCTGGCCGATGAAGCCGCAGCGCCCGCCGAGCGCCGCGATGGCGGCGACGGTGTTCGCCGCCGAACCGCCGGACACCTCGCGCCCCGGCCCCATCTTCGCATAGAGCGCATCGGCATCGGCGGGCGAGAAGACGAGCTGCATCGACCCCTTGGTCATGCCCTCGGCGGCGAGGAAGGCGTCGTCGGACTGGGCGAGGATGTCGACGATGGCATTGCCGATCGCGACGACATCCAGCGTGGCTTGGGTCAAGGAAACTCTCCGAATGGGCGGGGCTGCCGCATCGCGCGGCGGCATGTCGCCGGGCGTTAGCCAGCGGCGGGGATGCAGGCAAGGATTTCGCCATCGTTGACGCGGCCCGCCCCGCCCCGCATCGTCGCGCGCGATGGTCGAATCCTTCTTTCTTTCGGTGGCGCAACTGGGCGACCGGGCGTTCCTGCGCGTGCTCGCCAAGTCGCTGGCGGTGACGCTGGCGCTGCTCGTCGCGCTGGGCGTGGCGCTGGCATGGGGGGCGAACCGCATCGCGCGCGACGGCTTTGCGCTGGGCGAAGGTGCCGGCACGCTGGCGGCGGCGGCGGCGACGCTGGCGGCGGTCGCGCTGGCATGGCTGTTGTTCCGCATGGTCGCGATCGCCGTCGTCGGGCTGTTCGCCGACGAGGTGGTCGCGGCGGTCGAGGCGAAGCATTATCCGGCGGCGCTGGCCGGCGGACGCGACGTACCCTTCGCCCGGTCGGCGGCGATGGGGCTGCGGTCGGCGGGGCGCACGCTGGCGGTGAACCTGCTCGCCGCGCCGCTGTACCTGCTGCTGCTGCCGACCGGGGTGGGTACGCCGGTCGCGGTGCTGATCGTCAACGGCTGGCTGCTGGGGCGCGACCTGTTCGACATGGTCGCGGCGCGCCACCTGCCGCGTACCGCGATGCGATCGGCGCGCAGGGCGGTGCGCGCTCGGCGGTTTCTGCTCGGGGTGGCGGGAACCGGACTGCTGATGATACCGTTTGTCAATTTCGTTGCGCCCCTGATCGGCGCGGCGATGGCGACGCACGACTTTCACCGTCGGCGACGCGAGGGGGAATAGGATGCGCATCGTTTTCGGCATGGCCGCGGGCCTGCTGCTGTCCGCCTGCGCGACCGGTCCGGTCGTGCGGCAGAACGCGCTGTCGGGACCGCCCGCGCCGACCTATGGCACGCTCGGGCTGGAGCGGGTGATGGGGCAGAACGCCAACGCCCTGTCGCAGCTGTTCGGCCAGCCGCTGCTCGACCTGACCGAGGGGCCGGGGCGCAAGCTGCAATATGGCTCGGACATCTGCGTGCTCGACGCCTATCTCTATCCCCCGGCGACGGGCGGCGTGCCGGTGGTGCGCCATGTCGATGCCCGGCAGCGCAGCGGCGCGCCGATCGACCGCGCCAGTTGCGTCGCGGCACTGACCCGCGCGAGGGGCGGGCGCTGACGCCACAGAGAGTTCACACGACCGGCATAGGGGTGTCCCCGGTGCCGAACCCAAGACGGAGCATATCGATGAAGCAACTGGTCGCCTTCGACCTCGACGGAACGCTCGCAGAGAGCAAGCAGCCGCTGGGCGCGCCGATGGCGGAGGCGCTGGCCGATCTGCTGACGGTCGCCGACGTCGCGGTGATCTCGGGCGGGGACTGGCCGCAGTTCGACAAGCAGGTCGCCAGCCGCCTGCCCGAACGCGCCGACCGCAGCCGGTTGTGGCTGATGCCGACCACCGGCACCAAGCTCTATACGTGGCAGGACGGGGCATGGAAGGCGGTGTTCGCCGACCTGTTCGACGATGCGACCAAGGCGAAGATCCTCGAGGCGTTCGATGCGTCGCTGGAGGCGACCGGCTTCGTGCCCGAGCAGACCTGGGGCGAGCGGATCGAGGATCGCGGCAGCCAGATCACCTTCTCGGCACTCGGCCAGCAGGCCCCGATCGATGCCAAGGAACATTGGGACCCCAAGTTCGAGAAGCGCAAGATCATCCAGGCCGACCTGAAGCAGCGGCTGCCGGGGCTGTCGATCAACATGGGCGGTGCCACCTCGATCGACATCACCCGCGAGGGCGTGGACAAGGCGCAGGCGATGCGGCGGCTGAGCGCGGAGAGCGGGATCGCGGGCGAGGCGATGCTGTTCATCGGCGACGCGATCTTCCCCGGCGGCAACGATTATGCGCCCAAGGAGGCCGGGTTCGATACGGTCAAGATCCGCGATCCGGAGGAAACGCTGTCGGTGATCGCGGCGATCGTCGCCTGCCAGAAGTAAGATCCCCCTGCCCGCCCCGCGCCGCTGCGGGGCGGGCGGAAGTTGGCGAAGGTTGCGCAGCACGGCCTTCGCCATATCAGTTGTATTGTGCTACTGATACGGCCGTTCGTGTCGAGCACCGTCGAGACACCATGCGCTGCGCTCGAACCCCGTCCCTCGACTTCGCTCGGGACGAACGGGAGGGGTTGGATCGATCCTGCCCGCCTCAGCTTCGCGCCGCGGCATATTCGCTGTCGACCCGGCCGATCAGCGCGCGGTCGTCGTGGTTCCAGGGATGGAAACCGGGCAGGAAGAAGCCCGCCCACAGCCCCAGCACCTTGCGCGCCATGCCGGGGCGCACGAACGCATAGGCGAACAGCCGCGCCTTTACCCGCCAGCCGGTCAGCCCGTCCTGCGCCAGCAGGTCGAGCATCCCCGCCGTACGTCCGCGCAGGAAGGTGGCGGTGGTCAGCAGCATCACCAGCGCCTTGATCCGCCAGCGTTTGAAGCGGCTCCAGTCGCGCGTCGCGTGGAGCCAGGTGTCATAGGCGACGCCCTTGTGCTCGATCTCCTCGATCGCGTGCCAGCGCCACAGGTCGGCGACCTCGGGGTCGCCCCCGGCGAGATGGCGCGGGTTCGCGACCAGTTCGTGGGCGAGGATCGCGGTGAAATGTTCGAGCGCCATCGTCGCCGCCAGCTGCGCGATCGGCGGGCGCCCGTCGGTCAGCGAAAGTTCGCGGTCGACCCGCGCATCGAGGCGCGACGTGTCATAGCCATGGTCGGTAACGTGACGATTGAACGCCCGATGTTCGCGCGTGTGGATCGCCTCCTGCCGGACGAAGGCGTCGATCTCGGCCTGCAGGCGCGGCGGCGCATCGTCGCGAAAGGCGCGCACGCCGTCGATGAAGAACGCCTCGCCCTTCGGAAACGTCACCGACAGCGCGTTGTAGAAGGCGGTAGCATAGGGATCGCCGTTCAGCCACCAGCGCGCCACCCGCCCGTCGCGCGCGAAGCGCCGGTCGCGCGGGGTGATCGTCAGATCGCCGGGAGTCTTTGCTTTCGCCATGACTATGCTCCATCTGATGCCATGGAACGTGTGAACTGCTTACAGCCATGTCAATAGCGCGTCGCCGCCTGTCGCCCGAGGCGTCGCGCGACGCCGCGCTGGATGCCGCGCGCGACCTGTTGATCGAAGCGGGGCCGCAGGCGGTGACCCTCAAGGCGGTCGCGTCGCGCATCGGGCGGACGCATGCCAATCTGCTCCACCATTTCGGGTCGGCGTCCGAATTGCAGAAGGCGCTGGCCGAGCGGATGGCGACGACCATTACCGCGACGATCGGCGCGGCGGTGCTGCGCGCGCACGCCGCCGACTATGACCCGCACGAGATCGTCGACCTGACCTTCGACGCATTCGACCGCGAAGGCGCGGGCGCGCTGGCGAGCTGGATGATCCTGTCGGGCAACGACGACGCGCTCGACCCGATCCTCGATGCGATCCAGACGCTGGTCGAGCGGCTGCGCGGGGAACAGGCGCTGCGTGCGCTGCCGCTGGCCGAGGAGACGCTGCAACTGGTGCTGATGGCGCTGGGCGACGCGCTGCTGGGACAGGCGATGGCCAAGGCGCTGGGCCTGCCGCGGACCAAGGCGCGCGATCTGGCCAAGCGCGCGCTGCTGCACACCCGCGAGGATTCGGCGTGCTGATCCGCCCGGCGACCCGCGCCGACGACGGTGCGATCGCGCCGATCCTGCTGCCGGTCGTGCGCGCGGGCGAAACCTATGCGCTGGAGCGCGACCTGTCGGAACGCGATGCCCTCGCCTTCTGGCACGCCCCCGGCCACAGCGTGTTCGTCGCGGAGGTCGCGGGCGAAGTGCTGGGCAGCTATTTCCTGCGCGCCAACAAGCGCGGCGGGGGCAGCCATGTCGCCAACTGCGGCTATATCGTCGCGGGGCAAGCGACCGGGCGCGGGATCGCGCGGGCGATGGCGCAGCATTCGTTCGACCGGGCGCGCGCCGCCGGATTCCGGGCAATGCAGTTCAACTTCGTGATCGCGACCAACCGCCGTGCGGTGGCGCTGTGGCTGGGGCTGGGGTTCGAGCAGGTCGGGCGGCTGCCGGGGGCGTTCGACCATCCGGCGCTGTGCGAGGTCGATGCGCTGGTGCTGTACCGGCGGTTGTAGCAGGCTGCGCCCGATCGACATTCGGTTCGCTGAAGCAGGCAAACTGCGCCATTTTCCTGTCGTCACTCCCGCGCAGGCGGGAGCCCATATGCGCCAGCGTCGCGAATCCGGTCGAAACGTCAGAGGTTATGGATTCCCGCCTGCGCGGGAATGACGAACATCCCTGCGTATCGCTGAAGGTCGATCGGTCCTGACATGACACCAAGCCGTTCGTGCCGAGTAGGGGCTGAGCTTGTCGAAGCCCCGTATCGAAGCACCTGCGACGCATGGTCCTTCGATACGCCATTTCGACGGGCTCAATGGCTACTCGGGACGAACGGATGGGCTTCGTTGCCGCATGATTCCCGTCCGATCCGACACAGGCAAACAAGACGATGGCGGAACACCCTTTCCCCCTCGCGCGAGTCCGACTAAGCGCAGACCCATGCATTTTCTCGACCAAGCCAAGATCTTCGTCCGTTCGGGCGGGGGCGGCCCCGGCGCCGTCAGTTTCCGCCGTGAAAAGTTCATGGAATATGGCGGCCCCGACGGCGGCAACGGCGGCAAGGGCGGCGACATCATCTTTGAAGCCGTCGCCGGGCTGAACACGCTGATCGACTTTCGCTACACCCAACATTTCCGCGCCCCCCGCGGTTCGGGCGGCGCGGGTTCCAACCGGACCGGGCCGGGCGGCAACGACCTGGTGATCCGGGTGCCGGTGGGTACGCAGGTGCTGTCGGAGGACAAGGAGACGGTGCTCGCCGACTTCACCCGCGCGGGCCAGCGCGAGGTGTTCCTGCGCGGCGGCGACGGCGGGCGCGGTAACGCCAGCTACAAGACGTCCACCAACCGCGCGCCGCGCCAGCACGGCACCGGCTGGCCGGGGGACGAGGCGTGGGTATGGCTGCGCCTCAAGCTGCTGGCCGATGCCGGGCTGGTGGGCCTGCCCAATGCGGGCAAGTCGACCTTCATCAACGCCGTGACCAATGCCAATGCCAAGGTCGGCGCCTATGCCTTCACCACCACCCGCCCGCAGCTGGGCGTCGTCAGCCACCGCGACCGCGAGTTCGTGGTGGCGGACATCCCCGGACTGATCGAGGGTGCGGCGGAGGGGGCCGGGATCGGCGACCGGTTCCTCGGGCATATCGAACGGTGCCGCGTGCTGCTGCACCTGATCGACAGCCATGCCGACGATCCGGTCGAGGCGTACCGCATCGTCCGGCAGGAGCTGGAGAACTATGGCGCGGACCTGATCGACAAACCCGAGGTGATCGCGCTGAACAAGGCCGATCTGCTCGACGAGGAGCTGACGGCGGCGCTCATCGCCGAGCTGGAGGCGGCGAGCGGGGCGCAGGTGCTGCCGCTGTCCGGCGCGACCGGACAGGGGCTGGAGGCGGTGCTCGACCGGCTGCTCGAGGTAATCGGGCCGGGCGCGATGCATGCGGCGCAGGATGACGGAGAGGAACCGGGCGAATGGTCGCCGGTGTAAACGATCCTTGCGGCCAGGGGGAGGCGCTGTTCGGGCCGCGTCTGGTCGTGAAGGTCGGCTCGTCGCTGCTCGTCGCGCCCGACGGGACGGTGCGGCGGCCGTGGCTGACGGGCCTCGTCGCCGACATCGCCGAGCGGGTGCGCAGCGGGCAGCAGGTCGTCGTCGTATCCTCGGGCGCGATCGCGCTGGGGGCGCGGCGGCTGGGGCTCGGCAAGGGGGGCCGGGCGAGCCTCGAGGATGCGCAGGCCGCCGCCGCGACGGGGCAGATCGCGCTGTCGAGCGTATGGGCCGAACTGCTCGGCAACCATGGGCTGACCGCCGCGCAGCTGCTGGTGACGCTCGACGATATGGAGGATCGCCGCCGCTATCTGAACGTCGCGGCGACGCTGGGGCGGTTGCTCAAGCTCGGCGTCGTGCCGGTCGTCAACGAGAACGACAGCGTGGCGACGGAGGAAATCCGCTTCGGCGACAACGACCGGCTGGCGGCGCGGGTCGGCGCGGCGGCGCGGGCGAACGGCGTGGTGCTGCTGTCCGACATCGACGGGCTGTATGATTCGAACCCGCATAGCAATCCGGACGCGAAGCTGATCGCGCGGGTCGAGACGATCGACGCCGCCGTCCTGGCCATGGCCGATGCGAAGTCGTCGTCGGGGATGGGATCGGGGGGCATGGTGTCGAAGGTGGAGGCGGCACGAATCGCCACCGCCGCCGGGGCGACGCTGGCGATCGCCAGCGGGCGGATCGACCACCCCCTCGCCCGCTTCGCCGCGACCGGGCACGGCACGGTCTTCGCCGCCGCGCGCGGAGCACCGGCGCGCAAGGCGTGGCTGTCGGGTGGGCTGACCGATCGCGGGGCGATCCGGGTGGATGCGGGCGCGGTCGCCGCGCTGGCGGCGGGGCGCAGCCTGCTGCCCGCGGGGGCCACGGCGGTAGAGGGCGATTTCGCGCGCGGCGATCTGGTGCGGGTGGTCGATGCGACCGGGCGGACCGTCGCGCGCGGCCTTGCCGAATATGACGCCGCCGATGCGGCGCGGATCGTCGGGCGGCGCAGCGAGGAACTGGGTGAACTGCTCGGCTATGCGCCACGGTCCGCGCTGGTGCATCGCAACCATATGGCGGTGCTGTGAAGACGATCGCGCTGACCGGGGGCACCGGCTTCGTCGGGCGGCGGGTGATCGCACTGGGGGCGAGCGGCGGGCTGCACATCCGCGCGCTGACCCGGCGGGCGCAACCGGCCGAGCCGAACGTCAGCTGGGTGCGCGGCGCGCTCGACAAGCCGGACAGCCTGGCCGAGCTGGTCGCCGGCGCCGATGCGGTGCTGCATGTCGCGGGCGTGGTGAACGCGGCCGATGCGGCGGGCTTCACCGCCGGGAACGTGACCGGCACGCAGGCGATGGTCGATGCGGCGCGCGAAGGCGGGGTGCGGCGGTTCGTCCATGTCTCGTCGCTGTCGGCGCGCGAGCCGCAGCTGTCCCGCTATGGCGCGTCGAAGTGCGGCGGCGAGGCGGTGATCGAGGCGAGCGGACTGGACTGGACGATCGTGCGGCCGGGCGGCGTCTATGGGCCGGGCGACACCGAGTTGCGCGACATGTTCCGCATGGCGGCACGCGGCCTCGCGCTGCTGCCGCCGCCGGGGCGGGTCGGGCTGGTCGCGGTGGACGATCTGGCGCGGCTGCTGCTGGCGCTGCTCGATCAGCCGGGCGCAGGCGACATGTATGAGGTGGACGACGGCCATCCGCTGACCCATGCCGAACTGGCCGCGTTGATCGGACAGGCGGTGGGGCAGCGGGTGCTGCCGCTGCATCTGCCCGCCGCGCTGCTGCGGCTGGGCGCGCGGATCGACCGGCGGTTGCGGGGGGACAAGGCCAAGCTGACGCCCGACCGGGCGAGCTATCTGGCGCATCCCGACTGGACCGCCGATCCGGCGCGCCGCCCGCCGCCCGAGCTGTGGGAACCGCGCGTCGCGACGGCGCGGGGCCTTGCCGACACGGCGGCATGGTATCGCGCGCACGGTCTGCTATAGGCGCGACCAAGCAACCTTATCGGAAAGACCCGCATGAGCGACCGTGCCGCCACCCTCGCCACCATCACCGGCCTGATCGAGCCGTTCAACAAGAAGGGCGTCGCACTGACCGAGGCGACGACCTTTGCGGGCGACCTCGAATGGGACAGCCTGACCGTGATGGATTTCGTGGCGGCGGTGGAGGACGAGTTCGACATCGTCATCACCATGAACATGCAGGCCGAGATCGAGACCGTCGGCCAGCTGGCCGATGCCGTCGAAAAGCTGAAGACCAACTAAGCACCCCCCGTTCGGTTCGAGCCTGTCGAGAACGGTTCTCGAGACACGCTCTCGACAAGCGCGATCGTTCCTCGAACCGAACGGACCTTCCCTGGAAGCAACCATGACCGAAGCCGCCGCCACCTCGCACGCCCTGCCCGCCGATCCGGCGGACATCGCCCCCGAACGCGACCTGTTCAGCAAGTTCGACCCCCTGATCGCCGAGCGCGAGGCGCTGCTGGCGACGGGCGTGCGCGATCCGTTCGCGATCGTGATGGACAAGGTGACGTCGCCGACGCAGGCGGTGATCCGGGGCAAGGACACGATCCTGCTCGGCACCTACAACTACATGGGCATGACCTTCGACCCCGACGTGATCGCGGCGGGCAAGCAGGCGTTCGACGATTTCGGATCGGGCACCACCGGCAGCCGGGTGCTGAACGGCACCTATGACCCGCACAAGGATTGCGAGGCGGCGCTGCGCGAATTCTACGGCACCGAGCATGCCATGGTATTCTCGACCGGCTATCAGGCGAATCTCGGCATCATCTCGACGCTGGCGGGCAAGGGCGAATATATCATCCTCGACGCCGACAGCCATGCATCGATCTACGACGGCTGTTCGCTGGGCAACGCGGAGATCGTGCGCTTCCGCCACAATTCGGTCGAGGACCTCGACCGGCGGCTGGGCCGACTCCCGAAGGAGCCGGGCAAGCTGGTGGTGCTGGAGGGCGTCTATTCGATGCTCGGCGACATCGCGCCGCTCCCTGAGATGGTGGCGGTGGCCAAGAAGCACGGCGCGATGGTGCTGGTCGACGAGGCGCACGGCATGGGCTTCTTCGGCCCCAACGGGCGCGGGGTGTACGAGGAGCAGGGCGTCGAGAAGGACGTCGATTTCGTCGTCGGCACCTTCTCCAAGTCGGTCGGGACGGTCGGCGGCTTCTGCGTGTCCAACCACCCGAAGTTCGACGTGCTGCGGCTGGTGTGCCGCCCCTATGTGTTCACCGCGTCGCTGCCGCCGTCGGTGGTGGCGACCGCGGCGACCTCGATCCGGAAACTGATGCATGCCGCCGACAAGCGCGCGCATCTGTGGAAGAACAGCCGGCGGCTGCACGGCGGCTTGAAGGAACTGGGCTTCACGCTCGGCACCGATACGCCGCAGTCGGCGATCATCGCGGTGATCCTGAAGGACCAGACGCAGGCGGTCGCGATGTGGCAGGCGCTGCTGGAGGGCGGGCTGTACGTCAACATGGCGCGCCCGCCCGCGACTCCGGCGGGCACGTTCCTGCTGCGCTGTTCGCTGTGCGCGGAACATAGCGACGAACAGGTCGAGACGATCCTCGGCATGTTCGCGGCGGCGGGGAAGGCCGTGGGAGTCCTTTCGTAAGATCCTCCCCGGCACGGGGAGGGGGACCGCCGCGAAGCGGTGGTGGAGGGGGGTCGCCCCAGGCGCAATGGCAGCGTTCGCGGATACCCCCCTCCACCATGCTGCGCATGGTCCCCCTCCCCGTGAACGGGGAGGATCGTGAGGGCTAGCTTCGGGCGTAACCTTCGGTATAGCCGTGCCCCATGCCATCGATCGATCGCTACATGGCCCGGCTGATCGCGGTGCCGCTGTTCTCCACGCTGTTGATCTCGGCGATGCTGCTCGTCCTCGACCGGATGCTGCGGCTGTTCGATTTCGTGGCGGCGGAGGGCGGGCCGGTCAGCGTGGTGTGGCGGATGCTCGCCAACCTGCTGCCCGAGTATCTGGGGCTGGGCATCCCGATCGGGCTGATGCTCGGCATCCTGCTCGCGTTCCGCAAGCTCGCCACCTCGTCGGAGCTGGACGTGATGCTGGGCGTCGGCATGAGCTACTGGCGGCTGCTGCGCGTGCCCTTCTATTACGCCATCGTGCTGGCGGCGGCGAACCTTGCCATCGTCGGCTTCGTCCAGCCGCTGGCGCGCTATAATTACGAGGCGCTGCGCTTCGAGCTGCGCACCGGCGCACTGGGTGCCTCGATCAAGGTCGGCGAGTTCACCAGGCTGGGCGAGCGGATGACGCTGCGCATCGAGGAGAGCCGCAATTCGGGGGCCGAGTTGCGCGGCATCTTTGTGCAGGCGAGCCAGAAGGACGGCCAGTGGCTGGGCGTGACCGCCGAAAGCGGGCAGTTCCTGCGCACCGACGATCCCAATGTCATCATCTTCCGCCTGACCAACGGCACGCTGATCCATAATTCCCCCGATTTCCGGGTGCCGCGCACGCTGACCTTCACCGCGCACGACCTGCCGATCGACCTGCCCAAGTTCGGCAACTTCCGCCCGCGCGGCGGACGCGACCTCGAACAGACGCTGCCGCAGCTGGCGATCACCGGCCATGATCCGACGGTGAGCGAGGAGGATCGCGACGGCGCGCGCGCCAATTTCCACTTCCGCCTGGCCGAGGTGGCGACGATGTTCCTGCTGCCGATGCTGGCGCTGGCGCTGGGCGTACCCGCCAAGCGATCGTCATCGGCGCTGGGGGTGTTCCTGTCGATCGTGCTGATCGTCACCTATCACAAGATCAACGAATATGGCGAAGCGGTCGGCAGCCTCGGCCGGATCGACCCGATCATCGCGCTATGGGGGCCGTTCCTGCTGTTCGCCGCGCTGGTGTTCCGGCTCTACTACGTCATCGCCCATGTCCCGGGCGGCCAGCCGATCGGCGGGCTGGAGCGCGGCGCGGCCAAGCTCGGCAAGCTGATCGGGCGGTACCTGCCGGGCAGGCGCCGGAAGGCGGCGGCGTGATGCGCAGCTTCTTTCCCTCCACGACCATCGCCGTATACATGGCACGGCTGTTCCTCGTGCGCACCTTCGCGATCCTGTTCGCGCTGGTGCTGGTGTTGCAGGCGCTCGACCTGCTCAGCGAAAGCGGCAAGATCCTCGCCCAGCCGGGCAACGGGCAGGCGCAGATCCTGCAGTATATCTCGCTGCGCGCGCCGCAGATCGTGGCGCGGTTCCTGCCGTTCTCGGTGCTGCTCGGCACGATCCTGACGCTGACCCAGCTCAACCAGAACAGCGAGATCATCAGCCTGAAGGCGGCGGGCCTGTCCGCGCATCAGGTGCTCGCCCCGCTGATCCTCGCCAGCTTCGGCGTCGCCGCGGTATCGTTCGCGTTCAACGAACGGGTGGTGGCGCGCGCCACCGCGACGCTGAGCGCATGGGACGATGTCGATTACGGCGCGATGCCGGTCGATCGCGGCGACCGCACCAACGTGTGGGTGCGCGACGGCGACAATCTGATCCAGGTGGCGCAGGTATCGGGCCGGGGCGAGGCGACGCGGCTGCGCGGCATCACCGTCTACACCCGGCAGGGCAGCTCGCTCGTCGCGCTCGTCACCGCCAGCGGGGGACGCCGCGAGAACGGCGCATGGCGGATCGAGGGGGCGGAGCGCTTCACCGTGGCTACGGGCAAGCGCGAGCGGCTGGGCACGCTACGCATCGCGGGCGGGGTGCGGCCCGATCAGTTCACGCTCCAGAACGTCGATCCCGACGGGCTGTCGTTCGGCCAGCTGTCGACCGCGATCGACGACCTGACCGAGGCGGGCCGCCCGACCAAGGCGCTGGAGGGCGCATTGTGGCACAAGCTGTCGGGGCCGCTGTCGGCGGTGCTGATGCCGCTGCTGGCGGCGGTGGCGGCGTTCGGCGTGGCGCGATCGGGCAAATTGTTCGTGCGCGCGGTCATTGGCATGGCGCTCGGCTTCACCTATTTCGTGGCGGACAATTTCGCGCTGGCGATGGGGAACCTGGGCGCATATCCGCCGTTTCTGGCGGCCTGGGCCCCGTTCCTGCTATTCTTCCTGATCGGTGAGGCGGTGCTGATCCGGACCGAGGAATAGACGCGATTGCGTCCTACTTTGGCCGCAAAGCGCCGCCAGAGGGACAGGATGGGCCACGTCGCCCGCAAGAGGATTCGAGTAGGGAATTGTGCCGATGACCGCGATCACCGAGAAGCAGGGCTTCTGGAAGAAGTCGCACCATCTCGACAAGATGACCTTCAAGGAACTGGTCGTCGCCTATTTCCAGTATCCGGCGATCATCGCGTATATCGCGTTGTCGGTCGTCGCGATCGGGTTGTTCGCCTGGTCGCCCGCGCCGCTGGTGCCGACGCTGGCGTCGATCGGCGTCGCGATCGTCGCCTATCCGCTGGTGTGGTATGTGCTGCACCGCTGGGTGCTGCATTCCAACTGGATGTTCAAGTTCGCGCCGCTGGCCGCGACGTGGAAGCGCATCCATTACGACCATCACCAGGATCCCAACCATCTGGAGGTGCTGTTCGGCGCGCTGCACACCACCCTGCCCGCGATCGCGATCGCGACCGCGCCGATCGGTTATGCCATCGGCGGGTTCGGCGGGGCGATGGCGGCGCTGGCGACGGGGCTGCTGACCACCTGCTTCTACGAATTCTGCCACTGCATCCAGCATCTGGCCTACAAGCCAAAGAACAAGCTGCTGGTCGCATGGAAGCGCAAGCACATGGCGCATCACTTCCATGACGAGCACGGCAATTTCGGCATCACCAACTTCTTCTGGGACAAGGTGTTCGGCACCCATTACGAACGTTCGGAACGCCCGGAAAAGAGCCCGACCGTGTTCAACCTCGGCTATACCGACGAGGTGGCCAAGAAGTATCCGAAGGTCGCCGAACTGTCGGGCGGCGTGGCGAAGGGGCACCCGCGGTACCGCGGATGACCGATTTGTCATTTGAAGTTTGGGACGGGGCGGCGCATTGCCGCCCCGTCGTCGTTTCGGGGGTATGCCATGTCGATCACTGTCCGTCCGGTCCTGACCGCTGCCGATCGCAAGGCGTTCATCGCCCTGCCCTATCGCCTGTATGCGAACGATCCGCACTGGGTGCCGCCGCTGAAGTCCGAAGTGGCGGGCGCGATCGATCCGAAGAAGAACGGCTGGTTCAGCCATGCCGAGGGGCGGCTGTTCCTCGCCGAGCGCGCGGGCAAGGTCGTCGGGCGGATCTCGGCGCACATCGATACGCTGGCGCTGACGATGCCTGCCGACAAGGGCTTCGGCCCCGGCGTCGGCTTCTGGGGCATGTACGAGGTCGAGGACCGGGAAGCTGGTGACGCGCTGATCGCTCAGGCCGAGGACTGGCTGCGTGCCAAGGGGATGACGCGGGCGATCGGGCCGTGCAGCCTGTCGGTCTGGGAAGAGCCGGGGCTGCTGATCCAAGGCCATGACCACAGCCCGACGGTGCTGATGGGCCACCACCTGCCGCAGTACAAAGGCTGGATCGAGGGCGCCGGCTACCAGCCGGTCAAGCAGCTCATCACCTATGAGCTGGACATCACCAAGGATTTTCCGCCGATCGTGCAGCGCATCGTCGCGGCGGGCGAGAAGAACCCGCGCATCCATATCCGCCGGGTCGACAAGTCGAAGTTCGCCGACGAGGCGGCGATCATCCTGCGCATCCTGAACGATGCATGGTCGGACAACTGGGGCTTCGTGCCGCTGACCCAGCCCGAGGTGGACGATGTGGGCAAGAAGCTGAAGCCGCTGGTGTTCGGCGACCTGATCCGCATCGCCGAACTGGACGGCGAGCCCGTCGCGTTCATGATCACCCTGCCCGACATGAACGAGCCGCTGAAACCCATGAAGGGCAATCTGCTGCCGTTCAACTGGGCCAGGCTGCTGCTGTGGCTTCGCGCGCCCAAGGCGCGGACGATGCGCGTGCCGCTGATGGGGGTGGTCAAGAAGCTGCAGGCATCGCGGATGGCGAGCCAGCTTGCCTTCATGATGATCGAATATATCCGCCGCGATGCGGTGGCCAAGTTCGGCGCGTCGCGCGGCGAGATCGGCTGGGTGCTCGACGACAATCAGGGCATGAACGCGATCGCCACGACCATCGATAGCAAGGTCAACCGCGTGTATCAGATGTACGAGCGGTGGCTGTAGCGTCGTCCTGAACCGGGCGGGCCCTGCCCGGTCGGGACGGCGGGGGTCAGCGTGCGCCCTTGGTCGCCAGCGGATCGGTGCCGTCGCGCAGCCACTGCGCATAGCTGCGGCAGGTCTTGGCGGCGATGAACGAACCGGCGCGCTCGGTCCGGACGCACACCCTGGTGTCGGCGCGGACCGGCGTGCCGCGGAAGGTCCGTTCGGTGGGGGCGGTCGTCGTCGTCGTCGCGGCGACCGCGACTCCGGCGGGAACGGTGGTCGCCTGGGGCGCGGCGGACAGCATCGCCGCGAGCAGCATCGTGTAAGGCATTGCGATTACTCCTGGTGGGTTGCTTCGGGGGGGGTGGATCAGCGGCGGGTGTTGGCGATCATCGCGTCGATATCGACGCCCATCGCGATCCAGGTGCCGCGGGTGTTGCAGTCCATGCGGGTGAGGCGCGAGCCGGTCATCGCTTCCGAACGGACGCAGTAGCGGGTCTTGCGCGGCTTGGCGGCGGGGGTAGCGGCGGTGGCGGTCGTGGTGGCGACGGTCGTCGCGACGGTCGCGGGAACGGCGGCGACTTCGGGTTCGGCGGCGAAGGCCGAGGTGGCGGCGATCAGGCCGAGGACGGTCGAAGCGGCGAAGCGAATGGCGGTCATGGTGCAATCTCCCTGTGCAGTCCGGCGTGTCACCGGGCTTGCCCACTACATTGCATCCACCGTGCCAGTTTTATTTTAGCTTGCTTTTCAATAGCTTAGATTTTGACTACAGCTGTAGATGTGGGAAATGCCACCAAAGCGTCGCGAATTTCACCATCGGTTGGGAAATGCATATCGGCGAATTGTCACAATCGCCCGACAGCGATCAGAAGCGGCGCGAAATACCGCTGTAGAAGCGGAACGGCGCCGTCGCGTCGTTCAGCCCGACCACCGTGCCGCAATCGACGAACAGGTCGTCGTCGAGCTTCCATGCCAGCGACAGGGCGGCACTGGCCGTATCGACGCCGGGATCGTGCAGCCACTGCACCTCGGCGGTCGTCTCGACGCTGTCGGTCAGTTCGACATCGATCCCGAGCACGGCCGAGGGTTCGAGGTGCCGCGCGCCGCCGTCCACCGCGGCGATCCAGCGGAGCTGCGGCGAGAATTGCAGGTTCAGCCCGTCGCGCAGGTCGTAGGTGACGGGGGCGATCACGCCGAGGCTCCACGCGCGGTCGCCGATCGGGCTGCGCCCCACCGGCACCACCAGCGCGGGTTGCAGGCCGTAGGACAGCCCCGTGCCGTCGGGGTTGTGCAGGTTGATGCGCCCGCCGATGCTGATGTCGCCGGTGCGCGCGGTGCGGCTGCCGTCGCTGCGGTCGCGGGCGATGCCGAGCGGGGTCCAGCCGAGTTGCACCTCGGCACGGTCGGTCACGCCGATGCGCAACAGGCTGTCGCCGAACAGCACCGTATCGCTGTCGTCCTCGCGCTCCCAGTCGGCGAGCGCGGTCTCGATCGCGACACGGCCGGGATCAAGCACGCAGGCCGACTGGCCGAGGCTGGGGCGGGTCGGGCAATAGTCACGCGCCTGCGCGGTCGCCGCGACGCAAAGGCAGGCGGCGAGCGCGCCCAGGCGGACGATCATCGCAGCCGGGCCCAGGTCGGCGCGTGGTCGCTCGCCTTCTCGCGACCGCGATAGTCCTTGTCGACGCCCGCATCGACCAGCCGGTCGGCAGCGACAGGGCTGAGCAGCAGGTGATCGATGCGGAACCCCGCGTCGCGCGGCCACGACCCCGCCTGATAGTCCCAGAAGGTCCACACCCCGCCCCGCGGGTGGCGGGTGCGCAGCGCGTCGGTCCACCCCTGCGCCAGCAGCGCGCGGTATCCGGCGCGCGATCCGGGCTGCATCAGCGCGTCGCTCGCCATCGCCCGGACCGAAAATACGTCGTCGTCGTTGGGGATGACGTTGTAATCGCCCGCCAGCACGACCGCGCGCTCCTCGGCCAGCAGCGTCAGCGCGCGGGCGCGCAGCCGGTCGATCCAGCGCAGCTTGTAGTCGAACTTGGGGCCGGGCTGCGGATTGCCGTTGGGGAGATAGATCGAGGCGACGATCAGGCCGTCCACCTCCGCCTCGAGATAGCGGCTGTGCGCGTCGTCGTCCTCGCCGGCGAGGCCGCGCTGCCGTTCGACCGGATCGGTCCCGCGCGCCAGCACCGCGACGCCGTTGAACCCCTTCTGCCCGTGCCACAATGCGCCATAGCCCGCCGCGCGGACCTCGGCTTCGGGAAAGGTCTCGTCGCTCGATTTCAGTTCCTGGAGGCAGACGATGTCGGGCGCCTGTTCTTCGAGATACTCCAGCAGCCGGGGCAGGCGCGCCTTGATGCCGTTGACGTTGTAGGTGACGATCTTCACGTCCGCGTCAGACGGCGAAGCTGGTGCCGCAGCCGCAGCCCGATGCCGCCTGCGGATTGGTCACGCGGAACGCCGCGCCACCGAGCGATTCGACGAAATCGACCTCGGCACCGCGCACGAGATCGATGCTGACGGGATCGACCACCAGCCGCACACCGTCCGTCTCGGCGACCAGATCGTCGCCTTCGGGCGCATCGGCCAGACCGAAGCGATACTGGAAGCCGGAACAGCCGCCCCCCTCGACCGAAAGGCGCAGGATGGCGGGCTTCGCCTGTTTGGCGGCGATCGCCGCGACACGCGCGGCGGCGGCGGGCGACAGGGTGACTTCGGGGGCGTCCATGCCCCTCAGATAAGCGCCGGGACGATGCTCGGCAACCGTCCGGTAGGCGCCGCGATCAGTTCGCCGGGCCGCCCATCGCGAGCCGCTGGCGCTGCGCACGGTCGGCGGCCATCGCCAGCTCGCCCGCCTGGAGATAGGGGGCGGGATTGACCGCCGACCCGTCGATGCGGACTTCATAGTGCAGGTGGCTGCCGGTCGAGCGCCCGGTCGAGCCCATCAGCCCGATCAACTGGCCGCGCTTCACCCGCGCATGTTCCGACACGAGGATCTTCGAGAGATGGCCGTAGCGGGTGGCGATGCCCTTGCCGTGGTTGACCTCGATCAGATTGCCATAGCCGCCCGCACGCTCCGCACGGGAGATGATGCCGTCGGCGGTGGCATAGACCGGGGTGCCGATCGGGCCGGGGATGTCGACCCCGGCGTGCATCGCGGCGGTGCCGCGGAACGGGTCCGAACGGACGCCGAAGTTGCTGGTGAAGGCCATATGCGCCACCGGCTGGAACGAGGGGATCGAGATCGCCGCCTGTTCGATGGTGTCGAGCTTCTTCCAGCTGAGGAACAGCGCGCGGAACTGCGCATCGGCGGCGGCATCGGCATTGGCGGCATTGGCCGTCGCCGCGGCGGCGGTGGCGGCATCGACCGGTTCGTACGGGCCGCCCATCGCGGGCATCACCCGGCGCGGGTTGAGGCCGAGGCGCTTGAGCGTCCGCGCGGTATCGGCATAGCGCGCATCGGCCATCGCCTTCGCCTGCGCCGCCATCATCGCCTGTTGCCGCGCGACGCGATCGAACGGACGGGTCACGATCGAGGCATGGTCCACCGCAGGCTGGTCGAGTGCCGCCAGAACGAGGCCGTCGGCCTTGTCCGAACCGGTGAGGACGGCGGCGAGCGCCTGTTGCCGCCCCTCGATCCGCGCGGCATGCGCGCGGGCGTCGGCGCGCAGGCGGGCGACGTCGTGGCGCATGCCCTGCACCTGCTGCTGCATCTGCGCGACGCGGGCCTCTGCGGTCGGGCCTTCGACCAGCCCGGCGGCGGTCGCGGTGTCGAGCGCGGCATGTCCCATGCCATAGGCGGAGAAGGCGACCGTCACCGCCGCCAGCCCGGCGGCCACCGCCTGGGTCCGGGCGGCGATCGACACGCGACGCAGGCGCTTGCCGTCATGGATCAGGAATTCACGGTCGCGGAAGAAAGTGCGGAACCGGCCGGCAGTCGCGGTGTTGGTGCTCAATACAGGCGTAATCGACATCGGTTCCCGCGATCCAGCGTTGCGTCCGCATCGGTTGCCCGACGCGGACGGTTGAATGTGCGTGTTGAGACTGCGGCCCCCCGCGCCTCGACTGGCCAACGACTTGCCGGATCATGGCGGTGTTGCGCAACCGCACCCCCCATCCCCGCGCGGCCAACCGCCGCCGCGGTGCGGCGAATCGTTTGCAGCCGCGTCGGCGCGCCGTCGTGCGCGGTGACAGCGGTAGCAACATGCCGCCGAATCAGTTCGCCACGCCGATCGCCGCCAGCACCGCTGCGGCATGGCCCGGCACCTTCACCTTGCGCCAGACCTGTGCCAGCCGCCCGCCCGCATCGAAGGCGAAGGTCGCCCGTTCGATCCCCATGTAGCTGCGCCCGTACATCTGCTTTTCGACCCAGGTGCCGAACGCTTCGCAGGCCGAACCGTCCACGTCGCCGGCGAGGCGGACGGCGAGCGCATGTTTCGCGGCGAAGCGGGCGAGCTGTGCGGGCGTGTCGCGCGATACGGCGATCACCGCGACGCCCGCCGCCGCGAAGGCCGGGGCCAGCGCGGTGAAATCCTGTGCCTCGCGGGTGCAGCCGGTCGTGTCGGCCTTGGGATAGAAATACACGACCAGCCCGTTCGGACCGGCGGCGTCGGGCAGCGCGAACGCCGTGCCGTCGCTGTCGGTCAGGGTCACTGCCGGGATTGCGTCACCGATCTCCATCGTCCGTCTCCTCCGCCGCCACGCGGTGCCATACCGCGCCCACCGCCTGCCGCGTCGCGGCGAGGGTGGCAAGCACCGTGTCCCAGTCGGCCAGCCCTAGCGCGGCGGCGAGGATCGGGCGGGTCGCGGGCGCGGGCAGTTGCGCATCGGGCGCGACCAGCCGCATCGCGACGATCAGCCGGGTCAGGAAATCATGCGCGTCGCGCATCGTCGGCGGCAGCAGGCCCTGCCCGACCAGCGCATCGATCGCCTGTCCCAGCGCCGGGGTCAGCGCGGTGCGGTGGCGCAGTTGCAGGACATGCACCGCGAATTCGAGGTCGACCAGCCCGCCCTCGCCCAGCTTGGCGTCGAGCGGCCCGGCAGCGGGCTTGTGCCGCGCCATTTCCGCGCGCATCGCCACCGCATCGGCGGTCACGTCGCGCGCCGGACGGTCGCCGCCGAGCACGCGCAGGGTGATCGCGCCCGCCTGTTCGCGCGCCGCGTCCGACCCGACGATCGCGCGGGCGCGGGTGAGCGCCATATGCTCCCATGTCCACGCATCCTCGCGCTGGTAGCGATCGAACCCGGCGAGCGAGACCACCAGCGGCCCCTGCGCGCCGGAGGGACGCAGGCGGGTATCGACCTCGTACAGCGGCCCCGATGCGGTCTGGACGGACAGCGCCGCCGTCAGCCGCTGCGCGAGGCGATTGTAGTAGAGGACGGCGCCGAGCGGCTTCGCCCCGTTCGATTCGGCGGCGAAATCGCCGGTGAAGCAATAGATCAGGTCGAGATCGGAGGCGTGGGTCAGCGCGCCGCCGCCCAGCCGCCCGAGGGCGAGTACCACCAGTTCGCTGCCCGGCACCCGCCCATGCGCCTGCGCGAAGCTGTCGACGGTCGCCTGCGCCAGCACCGCCACCGCCGCTTCGGCGACCCGGGCATAGCCCGCCGCCACGTCGAGCGGATCGCCGGTGCCCGCGACCACCTGTACCCCCAGCATGAACCGCTTCTCGTTCACCACGTCGCGGACGTGATCGAGCAGGCGTTCATAGCCCTCGGGCGCACGCGCGCGCATCTCGGCCGTCAGCTCGGCGACGCTGCCGACCGGGGCGTGCGCCCGCGCGTCGATCAGCGCGTCGAGCAGGCTCGCCCGCCGTGCCAGCGCATCGGCCAGCGTCGGCGCGTGGCACAGGATAGTCCCAAGCAACCGGGCGAGCGCGGGCTGCGCCTGGAGCAGGCGGAACAGGTTGATCGCGCTCGGCAGTCGCGCCAGCATCGCATCGAGCCGCAGCAGCGCCGCCTGCGGATCGGCGGCGGTGGCGAGCGCCGCGACCAGATCGGGAAGGCCATCCTCCAGCGCGGCGCGCGCTGCCGGACTGCGGAGCGCCGGATAGGCCCCGCCGCGCCAGTCGGCGATGCGCCGGGCCGCCGCCTCCACATCGGCAAAGCCTGCCTCGGCCAGCCGGGCATGGAGCGAGGCAGCATCGGCGGGCAGCTTGGGCGTCGCGGCACCGTCGAGCCGGTCATAGACCGCGGCAACCGCGCGGACGTGCGGCCGGAGCAGGTCGAGCAGCGCCGCGCCGTCCGGAAGGCCGTGGAGTCGCGCCACCCGGTCGAGCGCCTCTGGCGCGGCGGGCAGGCTATGGGTCTGGCGATCGTCGACCATCTGGAGCCGGTGCTCGATCGTGCGGAACAGCGTATAGCCGTCCGCCATCACCGCCGCCTCGTCCGCGCCGATCCGGCCGTGGCGGGCCAGCGCCGCCAGCGCATCGCGCGTCGCGGGCACCCGCAGCGCCGGTTCGCGCCCGCCGTGGACGAGCTGGTGGACCTGCGCGAAGAATTCCGCCTCGCGGATGCCGCCGCGCCCGCGCTTGAGGTCATAGCCGGGGCCGAACGCCTGCCCCTGCGCATAGTGATCGCGGATGCGGCGGGTGATGTCGCGGATCTCGCCGATCGCGCCGTAATCCAGCGCGCGCCGCCACACGAACGGGCGGATCGCGTCGAGGAACCCCTGCCCCAGCGCCACGTCGCCCGCCGCCGATCGCGCGCGGATGAAGGCGGCCCGCTCCCACGGCAGCGCGGCGGATTCGTAATAGGATACCGCGGCCCCCACCGGCAGCGCGATCGGCGTCGCTTCCGGGGAAGGCCGCAGGCGCAGGTCGACGCGCAGGACATAGCCGTCGCCGTCGCGCGCCTGGAGCAGTTCGCTGACCCGCCGCCCGATCCGCACCGCCGCCTCCGCCGGATCGTCCTTCGCCCGGCGCGGCAGGCGATCGGGGTCGTAGAGCAGGATGGGGTCGATGTCGGAGGAATAGTTGAGTTCGTGGCTCCCCTGTTTCCCCAGCGCGATCGCGACGAAGCCCTCGGCCTGCGCGCCCGGCGTCCGCTCCTCGATCGCGGCGGCGATGGCGCGAGTGAGCGCATGGTCGGCGAAGTCGCTCAGCGCGCGGGTGACGGCGGTGAGGTCATAGGCACCCGCCAGATCGCCGAGCGCCACCAGCAGCGCCAGCCGCCGCCGCTCGATCCGCAGGCGACGCGCCAGCGGCACGTCCGGGTCGGCCAGCGCCACCGCCGCCACCGGATCGACGGCGAAGCCCGGCAGCGACGCGACGAAATCGCCCTCGCGGTCGAGCAGCACCGACAGGAAGGGCGATCCGTCGCGCACCCGTTCGATTAGTTCCGTCACCAGTTGCATCGTCCGTCCCGTCCGTTCCGCATCGTGCGCGGGGCGTCGCTTGTATCGGCTGGGCGCTTGAAACGAAATCGGATGGCGCACGTTGGAAACGCATGACCCGGACCGATACCCATAGCCATGACGACGCCCCGTCCGGGCAGGTCGTGCGCGTGCCCGCGCGCAGCGACGGCGTGGGCCATGCCCTGCGCCGCTCCTTCGGCCATGGCGACGCGCTGCCCGCCGAATGGCAGGAGTGCCTGCGCCAGCTGAACCGCATCTCGCGGCACTGACCGGTTCCGCTACGGAATCGCCGAATTGGCTGTTCGATCGGCGGTGATGTAGGCTGACAGGACACCGCCTGTCGCAAAGCGCTTGCGCAATCGCGTCCGGCCTCCCATGTGAACGATCGATCACAGTTTGCCCGCATGGCCGGGCCGAAGGAGCCTTTCGTCTTGACCGAACCCGTCCGCCTGCCCGATCTCGACCGTGCGATCGGGTTCACCCTGCCCGATCATCATGCGCGCGGTCGCGTCGTCCGGCTGGGGCCGGTGGTGCAGTCGATCCTCGCCGCCCATGCCTATCCCGCGCCGATCGAGCGGCTGCTGGCGGAATCGCTGGCGCTGACCGCCTTGCTCGGCTCGACGCTGAAGGAAGCGGAGGGGCAGCTGACGCTCCAGGCGCAGACCCAGGGCGGGATCGTCCGGCTGATGGTGTGCGACTACAAGAACGGCGAACTGCGCGGCTATGTCGATTTCGACGGCGAGCGGCTGACCGAACTCGGCGAGTCGCCGTCGCTGTTCGCGCTGTTCGGGCAGGGTTATCTGGCGATCACCTTCGACCAGGTGACGTCGGGCGAGCGGTACCAGGGCATCGTGCCGCTGGACGGCGAATCGATCGCGCAGGCGGCGGAGAGCTATTTCCTGCAATCCGAACAGATCCCGTCGCTGGTCCGCCTCGGCATCGGCGTGGACGACAACGGCGCGCGGATCGCAGGCGGCATCTTCCTCCAACACCTGCCCGAGGGCGAGGAGGGGCGCGAGCGGCTGCACACCCGGCTCGACCATCCCGAATGGCATCATGTCGAGGCGCTGGGCGCGACCATGGGCGCCGACGAGCTGGCCGATCCGATGGTCCCGCTCGAGACGATCGTGTGGCGGCTGTTCAACGAGGAGCGCGAGGTGCGCGTGCTGGCCAGCACGCCGCTGGTGCGCGGCTGCCGCTGCGACCGCGACTATATCGCGGGGGTGATCGCCAAGTTCCCGGTCGAGGAACGCGCGGCGATGGCCGACGAGAACGGCATCATCACCGTCGATTGTGCCTTTTGCGCGACGAAGTTTCCGCTGGCGCTGGCGGATGTGACGGCCTGATCCGGGCCGAAGGGGGACGACATGGGGGGAAGGCCGGGCCGCGCCGTCGCGGCGCTGCTCATCACGATCGCGGGCGCGGCGGGGGCGCAGCCCGCCCGCGCGCCGGTGTTGCAGGCGATGGCCCATGTCCGACCGGGGCTGTGGGAACTGCATCCGGCGGGCAGCATCGTGCCGCCGCGCGCCAGCTGCGTCGCCGATCCGGCGGTGCTGCTGCGGCTGCGGCAGCGCGCCGACCAGTGCACCCGCTTCGTGATCGACGATTCGCCCGGGGGGGCGACGGTCCATTACACCTGCCCCGGCGCGGGCCATGTCCGCACCCAGCTGCGCGTCGACACCCCGCGCGCGCTGTTCATCCGGAGCGAGGGGATCGTCAACGGCACGCCCTTTTCCGATGCGATCGAGGCACGGCGGGTCGGCGACTGCCGCTGAGGCGCGTTAAGGGCGAGTTCACCATGGATGTGGCAAGACCGGCCGGTATCCTGATATACGGATGCGCATGTTTCCCTAAGACATGGAAACTTCCGGGCCGCTCGCGAGCGGCCCGTTCTTTGGTTGCGACCGTTCCTGCCCGGCGGTTGCCTGTCGCCGCATCTGGGCCTAGCGAGCGGCCATGACCGATTCTCCTCTCAGCGTCGTATTGATATCCGGCGGGCTCGATTCGATGGTGTCGGCGGCCCTCGCGCGCGAGGCCGGGCACCGGCTGCTCGCGCTGTCGATCGACTATAACCAGCGGCACCATGTCGAACTCGCCGCCGCGCGCCGCATCGCCCGCATGCTGGGGGCCGAGCGCCATGTCGTGCTGCCGCTCGACCTGACCGCGTTCGGCGGGTCGGCGCTGACCGATGATGCGCTGGCGGTGCCCAAGGACGGCAGCGACGATCCCGCCGCCATTCCGATCACCTATGTTCCCGCGCGCAACACCATCTTCCTCAGCCTCGCGCTCGGCTGGGCCGAGGCGGCGGGGGCGCGCGACCTGTGGATCGGGGTCAATGCGCTCGACTATTCGGGCTATCCCGACTGCCGCCCCGAATTCATCGCCGGGTTCGAGCATCTGGCCGAACTGGCCACCCGCGCGGGCGTGGAGGGTGAGCGGTTCCGCATCCATGCCCCGCTGCAACACATGACCAAGGCCGACATCGCGCGCGAGGCGGCGCGCCTCGGCATCGATGCGGGGATGAGCTGGTCGTGCTACGATCCGGCGGGCGCGCTGCATTGCGGACGCTGCGAGAGCTGCCGGTTGCGCGCGCGCGGCTTTGCCGAGGCCGGGCTGCCCGACCCGACCCAGTATGCGGAAGCGCCCGACACCGGCCGATGAGCTACGCGGTCAAGGAAATGTTCCTCACCCTCCAGGGTGAGGGCGTGCATGCCGGTCGGCGCGCGGTGTTCGTGCGCTTCGCCGGGTGCAACCTGTGGAGCGGGCGCGAGGCGGATCGCGCGACGGCGGTCTGCCGCTTCTGCGACACCGATTTCGTCGGCGTGGACGGTGCGGGCGGCGGGCGCTTCGCCGATGCCGCGGCGCTGGCGGCGGCGGTGGCGGAGCATTGGGACGGGCCGCTCGACCGGCGCTTCGTGGTGCTGACCGGCGGCGAGCCGATGCTCCAGATCGACGATGCGCTGGTCGATGCGCTGCATGGCGCGGGCTTCACCATCGCGATCGAGAGCAACGGCACGATCGCCACCCATCCCGGCATCGACTGGGTCTGCATCAGCCCCAAGGCGGGGAGCGAGGTGGTCCAGCGGCACGGCGACGAGCTGAAGCTGGTGTGGCCACAGGCGGGGATCGATCCCGCCGCGCTGGAGCATTGGGATTTCGCGCATCTGCTGGTGCAGCCGATGGACGCCGCGGGGATGGAAGCGGCGAACCGCGACGCCGCGATCGCGCTGGCGATGGCGCGGCCCCGGTGGCGGCTGTCGCTCCAGACGCACAAGCTGCTGGGGTTGCGGTAGGGTTCGATCCTCCCCGTTCGTCCCGAGCGCAGTCGAGGGACGTGCGGCACAGGCTGCGCAGCGTGTCTCGACCGCGCTCGACACGAACAGTGGAAAAGCGGGACAGAACGGGGCGACGCGGGACGACGCCCCCTACCCTGCCTTGGCCGCGATCACGATCTCATAGGCGCCGGTCAGCGGATCATGGTGCAGCGGCGCGCGCAGCTGGCGCGAGAGGCCGAGGATGATGCGGCCGTAGCGCTGCTTGACCAGCGTATCGAGCTGGTCGCTCTCGACCAGCGCGGGGGATACCGCGCGCAGCGTCGCGGTGTCGCTGTCGGCGATCGGGCGGACCGAAATGCCGATCTGCGCCTGCGGATTGACCGAGGCGGCCAGTTCGATCAGCTCGGTCAGCAGGAACGACACCGCGACCGCCACGTCCTGCGTCACCAGCACCGGTTCGACGTGCAGCGTGATGCCCAACCGCGCCGCGCCGTCGGCCGCGGTCGCGCGGATGTTCGACGCGAGTTCGCCGATCACCGCCTTCAGCTCCAGCCCGCGATTCTCCTCCATCTCGGCATAATGGTGGCGATGCACCACCGCGAGTGCGTCCACCCGGCGCTGGATCGTCGCATAGGCATCGGACGCCGCCGCGCCGTGCGCGCTGCGGGCATGGAAGTTGATGAGGCTGGCGATGACCTGAAGGTTGTTCTTGACCCGGTGATGCACCTCGCGGGTCAGCTTGGTCTGGCGCACCAGCCCGTCGGCCATCGACTGTTCGTGCCGTTCGACCGTATGGGTCAGCGCGACGAAGGTTTCGCCGAGGTCGGCGATCTCCTGCGCGGGAATCGCGCCGAGATCGACCGCCTTGAGCGGCTCGCCGGGGCGATAGCGGTCGATGTCGTCGCGGAAGCGGCGCAGGGGGCGGATGAGCATCCGGTCGACCACGAACCAGCCGATGCCGGTCGCCGCGATCCACATCACCAGCGGCAGCAGCATCGCGACGATCGCGGGCGAGGTGATCGGCGCCTTGCGGATCGCCATCTCGAAATGCAGCCCGTCGATGCCGAGCGGGATTTCGACGCGCTCCAGCCGCTGGAACCCCGATCCGGCGGGCAGTTCCTCCAGCATCAGTTCGCTGCCGTCGTCCTGCTGCAACTCGGCACCGAAGGCGGCGGCATAGCCGCTGGGCTGCGCCAGATCGCGCAGCATCGCCTGGGGAAAGAAGGCTGCCGCGCGCGAGGCACCGCGCGGTCCCTGCAGATCGACCACCAGCCCGCCCGGCACCAGTTGCGCGCGCAGGCCGTTGGCATCGGGGGTGCCCCGGTTCGGCACGGGAATGGCGCTGCCGCAGATCAGCCGCCCACCGGTGTCATGGATCGCGAAACGCGCGCCCCCGGCGCTCTGCTGGGCGAACACGCCCTCGGCCCGCGCGCAGCCCGGCGTGTTGGCGGGATCGAGCGCCAGCGCGTTGAGCGCCACGCGGAGCGCGGTCATGTCGCCCGCCAGTTCGATCGCGATCGCCCGCGACGCTTCGGTCGCCGCCACGCGCAGCCGGGCGCGGGTGTCGAGATCGGCGGTGCGCGCGGTCTGGAGCGTCGCGAACAGCGCGATCAGCGCCAGCGGCAGCAGCGCGGCGCTGAGGATCAGGACCAGCTTGGCGCCGGTGGCCATGCGCCGCAGCGCGACTGCCGGACTGGAGGGACGTCGGCGAACGGATGGGGAAGTCGTCACGCGGACGACGGCTATTTCAACTTGTTGAGCAGGTCGAGCATTTCGTCGGGAACCGACTCGCCGACGGCATCCTGATACACGGCGCGCAACGCATTACCCAATACGGACGAATCCTTCTTGTCGGCCTTGTCGGTCGGAGCGCCTGCCGCCGGCGTCGCGCCGGGCTGCTTCGCCGCCTGTTCACCATCCTTCACGAATGCACGCCTTCCCCCGAGTGACCGGACCATCGCCCGCACGAAATCCCTGCCCGATCGGCGACGGACGGCACGTGCGTCACACCGGTCGAGCGGACAGGAAACAAAAGACGCGCTCGTTGGTTCCATGGTTCGACGCGATTCGGGGGAAGCGTCCAGCGCCCCCGTCGTATCGAACCGTGATGCACGCCCATGGCCGTCCCGACGGGACGGATGCGGGTACGAAGGAGACCTAACTGACCATGTCGCTCGGACAGCAGCTTGCGCCGCACCTCCCCTTCCTGCGGCGCTATGGCCGTGCCCTTACCGGCAGCCAGAGCGAGGGCGACCAGTATGTCCGCGCCACGCTGGAAGCGATCGTCGCCGCGCCCGAGGAGTTTCCGCGCGACGTCGATCCGCGGCTCGGCCTCTATCGCACCTTCCAGGCGATCTGGACCTCGTCGCAGCCCGAGGCGTTCGGCAGCGGCAGCGACGCCACGTCGGACAACGAAGCCATCGCACAGGCGCGCCTCGCCCGCATCGCGCCGCTGTCGCGCCAGGCGCTGCTGCTGACCGCGATGGAGGGCTTCACCAACGAGGACACCGCCTATCTGATCGACGCCAGCCCCGAGGAAGTCGAGGATCTGGTCGCCGAGGCGCTGCGCGAGATCGAGCAGCAGACCCGCGCGCGGGTGATGATCATCGAGGACGAGCCGCTGATCGCGATGGACCTCGAGCAGATCGTCCGCGACCTCGGCCATGAAGTGACCGGCGTCGCCGTGACCCGCGACGAGGCGGTCGCGCTGGCGATGCAGGACCGCCCCGGCCTCGTCCTCGCCGACATCCAGCTGGCCGACGACAGCTCGGGCATCGATGCGGTCAAGGACATCCTGTCGGAATTCAACGTGCCGGTGATCTTCATCACCGCCTTCCCCGAACGGCTGCTGACCGGCGAGCGTCCCGAACCGACGTTCCTCATCACCAAGCCGTTCCAGCGATCGACGGTCAAGGCCGCGATCAGCCAGGCGCTGTTCTTCGACGAGGCGACGGTACCCGCCGTCGCATAACGATACGGACCCAAAACGAAACTCGGGGGTTGGAGCAGACATGGCACACGACGACGACCGCATCCATGTCAACAAGACGCAGGCACGCGCCGGCTCCACCCCCGGCGTGACGCGCTACATCCTTGCGGTGTCGCTGACGGCGGTGATCGTCGTCATGGCGTATATCCTGCTGTCCTGAGCGGACCGACGTTTCGCCCGCCGCTGGCAATCGGCGCCGGGCGACCCTATGTTCGCATCAGGCCGCATGCCTGCCGCGTATCGAACGGATAAGAATGACCGATCCCGATAGTACCGAGAACGCGGAAGCCGAGGTGCAGGAGCATGTCGCCCTCTCCGATCCGGAGTTCAAGAAACAGCTGGCGCAGGTCATCCCGCACCTGCGCGCCTTTGGTCGTTCGTTGTCGGGCAGCCGCGATCTGGCCGACGATCTGGTGCAGGAAACGCTGCTGAAGGCGTGGGCCGCACGGCAACGGTTCCAGGCGGGCACCAACATGCGCGCATGGACCTTCATCATCCTGCGCAACCTCTATCTCTCGCAGATGCGCCGTGCGCGCTTCAAGGGCGAGTGGGACGATCTGGTCGCCGACCGCATCCTCGCCGCGCCTGCCAGCCAGGATCGCCATGTCGAACTGGCCGACATGCAGCGCGCGCTGCTCCACCTGCCGCAGCCGCAGCGTGAGGCGCTGATCCTCGTCGGTGCGGGCGGGTTCGCCTATGAAGAGGCCGCCGAGATCTGCAACGTCGCGGTCGGCACGATCAAGAGCCGGGTGGCGCGCGGGCGCGTCGCGCTGGAGGCGTTGATGAGCGAGGGGCAGCTGCCGTCGCGCGCGTCGCAGCCGGACAACGGCGGGCAGACCGTGCTCGACACGATCATGGGCGAGGTCGACGACCTGAGCAAGGATCGCTGAACCGGCGTTGCGCCCGGCCCGGTCCATCGCTTAACGTCGTGGCAAGCCGATCCGGGCTAGGCGGCACGGGCAATGATCGACAATTTCTCGCTGGGCCTGACCCATCTGCTGCTGCTGGTCGCGGCATGGCGGCTGTTGTCGCGCGACGATCTGGACCACGAGGGTCCGCGCCGGATGCTGCGCCGCAAGCCGAAGGACCCGCCGGGTGCGTGACCTTGCGTTCATCGCCTTTCTCGCGGCGATCTTCGGCATGGGGTTTCGCCGGCCGTTCGTGTTCGTGCTCGCCTATGTCTATATCGACATCGTCGCGCCGCAGCGGCTGACCTATCTGCTGCTCAACGCGATCCCGATCTCGCTGGTCGCCGCCGCGCTGGCGGTGGGGGCCTGGGCGATGGCCGACGACAAGCGCCATGTCCGCGCCGCGCCGCGCCAGCTGCTGATCCTCGCGCTGCTGTTCTACTGCATGTGGACGACGCATCGTGCCGATTTCCCGGTCGAGGCGCAGTTCAAATGGGAATGGGTGTGGAAGGCGATGGCCTTCGCCGTCTTCCTGCCGCTGACGCTGCGCACGAGGCTGCGCATCGAAGCGCTGCTGCTGTTCATGGTGCTGTCGGCGGCGTCGATCATCATCGTCGGGGGGATCAAGACGCTGGGATCGGGCGGCGGCTATGGCGAACTGAACCTGATGGTCGCGAACAACGCCGGGCTGTACGAAGGGTCGACCATCTCCACCGTGGCGATCGCGATCATTCCGCTGATCCTGTGGTTCACCCGCTTCGGCACGATCTTTCCGCCCGACTGGCGGGTGCGGACGTTCGGCTATGCGCTGATCTTCTCGTGCCTGCTGATCCCGGTCGGCACCTCGACCCGCACGGGCCTGTTGTGCATCGTGCTTCTCGGCGTGCTCATGCTGCGTGACGTCAAGCGGCGCGCGACCTATCTGGCGGCGGCGGCGGCGGCGGCGTTGCTGGCGGTGCCGTTCCTGCCCAGCGCCTTTACCCAGCGGATGGAGACGATCGGCACCTACCAGTCCGACGCATCGGCATCGACCCGGATCGCGGTGTGGCAATGGACGCTCGACTATGTCGGGACCAACCCGTTCGGCGGCGGGTTCGATGCGTTCCGCCAGAACCGCATCCGCTATGACAAGGTGACGGTCATCGGTTCGGGCAACAACCAGACGGTGCAGCACGTCCCCGAGGTCGACAAGGCGCGCGCATACCACTCCGCCTATTTCGAGATGCTGGGCGAACAGGGCTGGCCGGGGCTGTTCCTGTGGCTGGCGATCAACCTGGGCGGCATCTTCCGCATGGAGGTGCTGCGCCGCCGCTATGCCAAACCGGACGAGGACGAGACATGGGTCGCGCCGCTCGCGGGCGCGTTGCAGAGCGCGCACATCGTCTATCTGTTCGGCGCGAGCTTCATCGCGATCGCGTTCCAGCCGTTCGTGTTCATGCTGGTCGGCGCGCAGATCGGGCTCGACACCTATCTGGCGCGCACCCGCACCGAACATGGCTGGCAGCCGATGCGGCGGCGGGCCGAACCCAGCGCGGCATGAGCGAACTGAAGGCGTTGACCGGCGCGCGCGGGATCGCGGCGTGGTGCGTGGTTGCGTTTCACCTGCGCCAGTCGCTCGCCGGGGTGCCCGCACCGGTGCTGGGGGGAATCGCCAAGGGCTATCTCGCGGTCGATTTCTTCTTTCTGCTTTCGGGCTTCGTCATCTGGCTGGCGTGGATCGGCCGCTTCCGGAGCGAGCGCACGTGCGCGATCCTGCCCTTCCTGCGCAAGCGGGTGGCGCGGGTATGGCCGTTGCACCTGTTCGTGCTCGCGGGGCTGGTGGTGCTCGTGGTGCTGCTCCAGGCGAGCGGGAGCGACACGTCCGTGCGTTTTCCGTGGCACGCGCTGCAGGAGCATGTGTTGCTGGTGCAGAGCTGGCGCCGGGCGCATACGCTGGCGTGGAACGATCCGGCCTGGTCGATCTCGGCGGAGTTCGCGGCCTATCTGCTGTTCCCGCTGCTGGCGATCGCAGTGGACTGGCGACGCTGGCCGAGCGCCCTGCTGCTGGCGATGACCGGCGGCGTGCTGGCGCTGCTGGCGCTGGTGCTGGCCGCGGCGGGGGAGACGGGGCTCGGCGGCGAGGTCGGGCGGTTCGGGGTGCTGCGCTGCCTGTGCGAGTTCGCAAGCGGGAGCATGATCGCGGCGCTGTGGCTCCGCTGGCGCGGAAGCATGGGGATCACCGGTCTGGCGTTCGGCGGGGCGGCGGTGATGCTGGCGGCGCTGCTGTGCGGTTTCCTATGGGAAAGCATCGGCGTGCCCGCGATGTTCGCCGCGCTGCTGCTGGGGATAGCGCTGACGGCGGGGTGGCGCGGCAACCCGCTCGAATGGCGTTGGCTCCACTGGCTGGGCGAGGTCAGCTATGCGACCTATCTCGTCCATCATCCGCTATGGTTCACCTGCAAGCTGCTGTTCGTCGCCGACGAGCGTGCCGCGCCATGGGGCGTGGTCGCGGCCTATGTCGCAGCGGTGGTCGTGCTGTCGGCGCTGCTCTATCGCTTCGTCGAGCGACCGGCGCAGGCTTGGGTCAACGCGTTCGGCAGCGCTCAGCCGCGCGGCGGGCTGCGCAACAACCGATAGACCCCGCGCGGATCGGGAATGCGGAACAGCCGGTCGGCCTTGCCCGCGGCGGTCAGCCACCAGTCGAACCCGTTGGCCTGCGCGAACAGGCCGCGATCGATGCCGAGGTCGATCGTACCCGTGCCGTCGCGATGCTCGGTCATCTCCAGCCGGGGGAGACGCCCGATATCCAGCGCGGTGAATTTCGCCCCCTGGAGGAACAGCACCCGCTGATCGGTCACGGCATAGCGCCGTCCCTTGCGCAGCCAAGCATCATGGAAGAAGCGCCCGACGATCAGGTACAGCCCGATCGCGAGGAACGGCAGGCCCCATAGCCGGAAGAAGATGTTCGGCTCCTGCTGCCCCGCGAACGGACCGAACCACACCATCGCGTTCCAGAAGATCGCGAACCCGCCCCACATCAGGCTGAACGGCACGAGCAACGTGTCGCCCGGGCCGAACACCAGCCCCTGTTTCGGGCGTCCGCTCCACCGGATGCGTTCGCCCGGCAGCAGATAGGGCTGAAACGATCGCGCGATGTCCGAACTGTCCATGGCCTGCGAGCATAACCGGCGCAGGCCGTGGCAACAAGCGAGGGCGGCGTGGGGAGGCGCCGCCCTGCGCGCCATCACGCCTCGGCGAGTTCGCTTTCCAGCGCGGCGATAATCGCCTTCGAGAAGGCGGGGATGTCGTCGGGCTTGCGGCTGGTGATGAGATTGTCGTCAATCACGACTTCCTCGTCGACCACGTCCGCCCCGGCATTTTCCAGGTCGGTGCGCACCGACGGCCAACTCGTCACGCGGCGACCGTCGACCACATCGGCCTCCACCAGCAGCCACGGCGCGTGGCAGATGGCGGCGACGATCTTGTCGTCGTCCATGAATTCGCTGACGATCTCGACCGCGCGCTCCTGCGTCCGCAGCTTGTCGGGATTGCCGACGCCGCCGGGCAGCAGCAGCATGTCATATTGTTCGGTATCCACGTCGTCGAGCGTCAGGTCGGGGGTGATCGTCCGCGCCTTTTCGCTGTCGTTCACCACGCCCTGGATCGGATCGGTGCCGATCGAGGCCAGGGTGACGTCGGCACCGGCGTCCAGCAGCGCCTGACGGGGATCGAACAGTTCGGATTCCTCGAACCCGTCGGTGGCAAGGATCAGCACGCGGGCGTTGGCGAGGTCGGCCATGGAAACTCTCCTTGGGGGGCAGGTCCGCTCCTCAACCGGTTGCCCGCCGGGGGGTTCCGGAACGAAGCGACGAGCCGAACATTGATCGCGGCAACCTACGGATATTCCGAATGAACCCCTGCGACGACCCGATCGACTGCCCGGCAGGCTGCGTGTTTTCCGATTGCGAGGCACCCGGCATCACCCGGCGCAGGCTGAAGGACGGCTGGGGCTATTACGATCCCGACGGCAACCGGATCACCGACAAGGACACGGTAGCGCGGCTGAACGCCATCGGCCTGCCCCCCGCCTATCGCGACGCATGGTATTGCCCCGATCCCGCCGGGCATATCCAGGCGATCGGCTGGGACGAGAAGGGCCGCAAGCAATATCGCTACCACGCCGATTTCCGCGCGGCGCAGGAGAGCGCCAAATATGATCGCTGCGCCGCGTTCGGCCATGCCCTGCCCGCACTGCGCAGGAAGGTGGCGGCGGATTTGCGCGCGCGATCGCTGACCCGGGACCGGGCGGTGGCGGCGGTGGTGCGGCTGCTCGATCTGGGGCGGCTGCGCGTCGGGAACGAGGGCTATGCGAAGGCGAACAAGAGCTTCGGCGCGACCACGTTGCGCAAGCGCCATGCGCAGCTTTCGGGCACGCGGCTCAAGCTGCAATATCGCGCCAAGTCGGGCAAGATGCGGGTGCTGACGATTACCGACCGCTCGCTCGCCAGCTTCGTGCGCAAGTGCCAGGATCTGCCGGGGCAAAACCTGTTCCGCTGGATCGACGACGCGGGCGAGGCGCATCCCGTGACCTCCGGCGACGTGAATGCCTATATCCGCGAGGCTACCGGCGAGGATTTCACCGCCAAGCATTTCCGCACCTGGGGGGCGAGCGTCCTCGCCTTCCGTGCGCTGGCGGAGGCCGACGAGGACATCAGCCTCAAGGCGATGCTGGCGCCGGTGGTCGAGGCGCTGGGCAACACCCCCGCGATCGCGCGCAAATCCTATGTCCATCCGCTGCTGGTCGATCTGGCGAAGGATGGGCAGGCGGCGTTTCGTGCCGGGCTGAAGCTGCCGCGCACTACCGCGCATCTCAGCGCCCATGAACGCGGCCTCATCGCGCTGCTCGAAGCACAGGTTCCGGCCAAGGCCGCCTGACGGGACATCCATGACCACTAATACCGCCTCCCCCGCCGCCGCCGTCAAACGTGGCTTCTCCGCCGATCGCGCGTCGGCGCAGGCGCAACTGTGGCTGCAGGACACCGCGCGCTGGATCGCCGAGCACTGGTTGCAGGTGCTGGTCGCGTTCGGCATCGGTGCGCTGATCGTCGTCGTGCTCCACCTGCTGCGGCGCTGGGGGATGCGGCTGTGCCGCGAGGACCGCGCCGGATGGGGTGCGATCATGGGCAAGGCGATCGCGCGGACCAACGGCTTCTTCATGGTGATGCTCGCCGCCAAGCTGGTCGACGGCTATGCCAGCACCCCCGCCAGCGTGACCGCGACGATCGAGTTCCTGTTCACCGTGGCGGCGGTGTTCCAGGCGGCGATCTGGGCGCGCGAGGTGATCCTGGGCGTGGTCGAGCGGCGCACCGCCAGCGAGAATTACCACGGCGAGGCACTGGCGTCGGCGATGGGGCTGATCCGGCTGCTCGTCACCTTCGCGCTGTTCGCGATCGCGCTGATCGTGGTGCTCGACAATCTTGGGGTGAACGTCACCGGCCTCGTCGCGGGGCTGGGTGTCGGCGGCATCGCCATCGGTCTCGCGGCGCAGGGCATCTTCGCCGACCTGTTCGCCGCACTGTCGATCATCTTCGACCGGCCGTTCCGGCGCGGCGACAACGTCAGCTATGACAAGACCGACGGCGCGATCCAGGAGATCGGGCTGAAATCGACCCGCATCCGGTCGATCACCGGCGAGGAGCGGATCATCTCGAACAAGAACCTGCTCGACAAGGAAATCATCAACAATAGCCGGCGCAACCACCGCCGCGCGGTGTTCGCGATCGGCGTGACCTATCAGACCGACGCCGATACCTGCGCGCGGATCCCGGCGATGCTGCGCGAGGTGGTGGAGGCGAACGACCGGGTGTTCGTGCGCTGCGGCTTCACCGGCTTCGGCGCGTCGAGCCTCGACTTCGAGTTGATCTTCGATTCGCCCGGTGCCGATTATGCGGGCTTCTACGACGGGCGGACGGCGGTGGGCATCGCCATCATGCGCCGCTTCGCCGCCGAGGGGATCGAGATCGCCTATCCGACGCAGGTCAATCTGACGGCGGGCGCGGACGGGCGGGTGATCGATCCGGCGTGACGTTCCGTCAAGAAACTGTTGACAACCGACCGTCAATGTATAATTGACGCCATGTCAACGATTCATTGACGGAGCGATCATGCATATCCGGGAAGAACAGCATCTGCGCAGCCGTACCGCCGCGGTCGTGCTCGATTGGGCCGCCGAGCGCGAGCCGCCGTTCACGGGCGACGACAAGGCGGGCTATGCCGACGCGATCGTCGCCGCGCATGTCGTCGCCGACGAGGCGCGGCTGACGCTGCACCGCTGGATCGACGCCGCGCGCCGCGCCGACCTGAGCTGGAGCGAGATCGGCGAGGCGCTGGGGATCAGCAAGCAGGCGGCGCAGCAGCGGTTCCGCGCGCTGACCGGGGCGAACGACGTGCCGGATACCGACGGCGGGACGATCGTGCGCAGCGGGGCCACCGCATTCAACGAGATGCGGATGCTGGCGGAGGAAGGCCGCCAGGGGCATGAACTCGTCGCGGTCGGCGTCCTGACGCTGACCTTCCGCCAGAGCGACCGGAATTGGGAATATTGCCGCCGCATCGGCAGCGGGAGCGACTCCGCGCGGCTGGAGGCGGCGGGGTGGCACCATGTCGCCAGCTACCCGCCGTTCCATTACTACAAACGGCCGATCGACTGAGGATCGACGGTCGCGGTTCAGCCGATCCGCTGCATCCAGCCGTGCGGATCGTTGCTGCGCCCGCGCTGGATGTCGGTCAGCTGCTTGAGCAGCGCCTGCGTCCGCTCGCCCGGCTGGCCGTCGCCGATCTGGAACGCAAAGTCGGCCGACGACACCTTGCCGATCGGGGTGACGACGGCGGCGGTGCCGCAGGCGAACGCCTCGACCAGCCGCCCGCTCTGCGCATCGGCCTGCCATTCCTCGATCGAATAGCGTTCCTCGCGCACGGTGATCCCCTGGTCGCGGGCCAGCGTCAGGATCGAATCGCGGGTGACGCCGGGCAGGATCGTGCCGGTCAGCGGCGGCGTCAGCATCGTGCCGTCGTCGAACACGAAGAAGATGTTCATGCCGCCCAGTTCCTCGACCCAACGGCGCTCGGCGGCGTCGAGGAACACGACCTGGTCGCAGCCCTGCTTGATCGCCTCCGACTGGGCGAGCAGGCTGGCGGCATAGTTGCCGCCGCACTTGGCGTCGCCGGTGCCGCCGGGGGCGGCGCGGGTAAACTCCTTCGACACCCACAGCGAGATGCTCTTGGCCCCGCCCGGCCAGTAGTTGCCCACCGCCGAGGCGATGACGCAGTAGAGATATTCGGCGGAGGGCTTGACGCCGAGGAACGTCTCGGACGCGATCATGAACGGGCGCAGGTACAGCGCGCTCCCCTCGCCGCCCGGAATCCAGTCGCGCTCGGCCAGCACCAGTTCGCGGCACGAGGCGACGAACAGCTCCTCGGGCAGCTCGGCCATCGCCAGCCGCTTGGCCGAGCGGCGGAAGCGGGCGGCATTCTGTTCGGCGCGGAACAGCGCGATGCCGCCGTCGGGCAGGGTATAGGCCTTCAGCCCCTCGAAAATCTCCTGCGCATAGTGGAGCACGGCCGCCGCCGGGTCCATGACGATCGGCGCGCGCGCGGTGATCTGCGCATCGTGCCAGCCCTTGTCCTCCGACCAGCGCATCGTCGCCATGTGATCGGTGAACACCCGCCCGAAGCCCGGATTCACGATCCGCGCCGCCCGCTCGCTCGCCTCGACCGGGGTGGCGTGGGGGGTGAAGGCGAAGGTCGGTTCGGACATGATGGGCCTCTGTATCGGTGCTTGCGGGGGCGTAATGCGGATGGCACAACAGGTCAACATGACTGCCCCAAATCCCCCCGCCCAGCCGATGGCCGCCTCCGCGCTGTTCCTGCGCGAGGCGGAGGTGCGGCGCGGCATCGAGCTGCTGTATTTCGGCTACAGCCACCTGACCCGCACGATCGACGAGGAACTGGCGGCGCAGAAGCTGGGCCGGGCGCACCACCGCGCGCTGTATTTCATCGCGCGGCGGCCCGACCTGTCGGTCAGCGAGCTGCTGCGGCTGCTGGCGATCACCAAACAGTCCTTGGGCCGCGTGCTGAACGACCTGTCCGATCGCGGCTTCGTCGAGAGCCGGGCGGGCGAGCGCGACGCGCGGCAGCGGCTGCTGCGGCTGACGGCGGACGGGCGGGCGCTGGAGGCGCGGCTGTACGAGATGCTGAACGCCAGGCTGTCGCGCGCCTATTCGGGCGCGGGACAGGATGCGGTGAGCGGCTTCTGGGCGGTGCTGGAGGGGCTGATCCCGCCGGGCGAGCGCGCGGCGGTGGCGGCGCTGGGGCGGTAGGCAATCCCGTCATTCCCGCGAAGGCGGGAATCCATATGCGCCAACGTTCCGAATGGAGTCGCCATGGCAGCGTATATGGGCTCCCGCCTTCGCGGGAGTGACGGTTGGTCGAGCGATGTCGGTCCGCCATATCCATGGACCTTGCGCACGATTGCGCTACCGTCCCGGGAATGAACACAAATCTCACCGCCGAGCGGCCCACCTTCGTCACCCATCTCGAATGTTCGATGACCGGGGAGCGGTACGAGGCCGATACGCTCCACAATCTGTCGCGCGTCGGGCGGCCGCTGCTGGTGCGCTATGATCTCGCCGGCGTAGGTGCGGCCTTGTCGCGCGATGCGCTGGCGGGGCGGGAGACCGACCTGTGGCGCTGGCGCGAGCTGCTGCCGGTGCGGTCGACCGACAATATCGTCAGCCTGGGCGAGATCGAGACACCGCTGATCCCGATCCCGAAGTCGGGCGGACCGAACGTGCTGGTCAAGGACGAAGGCCGCCTGCCGACCGGCAGCTTCAAGGCGCGCGGGCTGGTGATGGCGGTGGCGATGGCGAAGGAACTGGGGGTGCGGCGGATCGCGATGCCGACCAACGGCAACGCCGGGGCCGCGCTCGCCGCCTATGCGGGCCGGGTCGGGATCGAGACGATCGTGTTCTGCCCCGAGGACACGCCCGAGGTGAACGTGCGCGAGATCGCTGCACAGGGCGCGCGGGTGTGGCGGGTCAACGGGCTGATCGACGATTGCGGCGCGATCGTCGCCAGGGGTGCGGCGGAGGGGCGCTGGTTCGATTTCTCGACGCTGAAGGAACCGTACCGGATCGAGGGCAAGAAGACGATGGGCCTCGAACTGGCGGCGCAGTGGGGCTGGAAGGTGCCCGACGCGATCCTCTACCCCACCGGCGGCGGCACCGGGCTGATCGGCATGTGGAAGGCGTTCGCCGAGCTGGAGGCATTGGGCTGGATCGGGCCGGAGCGCCCGCGCATGTATGCGGTGCAGGCGTCGGGCTGCGCGCCGATCGTGCGCGCGTTCGAGGGCGGCGAGGACCATGCCGAGCGCTGGGAGGATGCCCATACCGTTGCGGCGGGCATCCGCGTGCCGCGCGCGGTCGGCGACTTCCTGATCCTGCGCGCGGTGCGGGAAAGCGGCGGCAAGGCACTGGCGGTCGGCGATCCCGCGATCCTGCGCGCGGTGGACGAGTGCGCCCGGCGCGACGGGCTGCTGCTGTGTCCGGAGGGGGGCGCGACGCTGGCGGCGTACACGCAGGCGCTGCGCGACGGCGAGGTGGACGAGGACGAGCGGGTCGTGCTGTTCAACTGCGCCACGGGGCTGAAATACCCCCTGCCCCCCGCCGATGCACGGCTGGACCGGCACGGACCGATCGACTTCGATGCGCTCTGACCGTCGCAAACGTGTGCAAAGTTGATTTCCGTTAGTCGCGGGATGGGGTAGACGCTGGCGCAATGGACTATGCCGACATCCGCGAACCCGCGCACGGGGCCGATTGCCGGTCGCCGGTGGACGCAGCGGATCTGCCCCCGTTCCTGCGCGGCGGGGGCGATTGCGGCGCGCTGATCGCGGCACATGACTGGGCGGCGACGCCGCTCGGCCCCATCGCGGGGTGGCCGCAGGCGCTGCGCACCACCCTCGCCGTCCTGCTCCGCTCGCCGGTGCCGATGCTGCTGATGTGGGGCAAGGCCGGCGTCATGCTGTACAACGACGGCTATGCCGGGTTCGTCGGGCAGCGGCATCCCGACCTGCTGGGCGCAGAGGTGCGCCGGGGCTGGCCCGATTTCGCCGCGTTCAACGACGAGGTGCTCGCCACCTGCTTCGCAGGGAAATCGCTGTGCTATCGCGACCGGGCAGTGACGCTCGACCGGCACGGACGGCCGGAGACGGTGTGGCTCGACCTCGACTATTCGCCGGTGCCGGACGACGCCATGGCCGTCGGCGGCGTGCTGTGCGTGGTGTCGGGCATGACCGAGCGGGTGGCGGCGGAACGGCGCACCGACTTCCTGCTCAACCTGTCCGACGAACTGCGCGCGCTGGACGATCCGGCGGAGATCGTCGAGGTCGCGTCGCGCCGCGTCGGCGACCTGCTGGGCGCGAGCCGCGTATTCTATGCCGAGATCACGTCCGAGGGTTGGATGACGGTCGAACGCGACTATGCGCGCGGCGTGGGATCGATCGTCGGCACCCATTCGCTGGTCAGCTTCGGGTCGGACCTGCTCGCCGCCTATCGCGGCGGCGCGCCGGTGGTGGTGCGCCATGTCGCCGCCGACGAACGGCTGAGCGAGGGCGCCCGCGCCGGGCTGACCGCGCGGCAGGTGGGCGCGTTCGTCGACGTCGTGCTGTTCGAGGAGGAGAAGTGGGTCGGGCTGCTGGCGGTGCAGAGCGCCAGCCCGCGGGTATGGACCCCGGCCGAGGAAGGGCTGGTGCAGGAGGTCGGCGAGCGGTTGAAGGTCGCGGTCGAGCGGGCGCGGGCGGAGGCGCGGCTGCGCGAGATGAAGGCGACGCTGGAACAGCAGGTGATCGAGCGTACCGCCGAACTGCGCCGCTATCACGATATCGTCGAGGCGACCGACGCGCCGATCTGCGCGTTCGACACCGACTATCGCCTGATCGCGTTCAACCGGGCGCACAATACCGAATTCCGCCGGGTGCAGGGGTTCGAGACGCGGATCGGCGACGTCCTCCCCGACCTGTTCGTGCCCGAGCAGGCGGAACGGCTGCGCGCGCTGATGGCGCGGGCGCTGGCGGGGGAGAGCTTCACCGTCACCGATCGCTTCGGCCATCCGGGCATCGCCACGCCGGTCTGGGAAATCCGCTATACGCCGCTGCGCGACGGCGACGGACGGGTGATCGGCGCCTTCCATCTGGCGGAGGACATTTCCGCCCGGTTGCAGGCCGAGGCGGAGCTGGACGCGGCGCAGGCGGCGTTGCGCCAGAGCCAGAAGATGGAGGCGATGGGCAGCCTTACCGGCGGCGTCGCGCATGATTTCAACAATCTGCTGACGCCGATCATCGGATCGCTCGACATGCTGCTGCGCAAGGGGATCGGCGGGGCGCGCGAGCGGCGGCTGATCGACGGCGCGCTGCAATCGGCCGAGCGCGCCCGGACGCTGGTGCAGCGGCTGCTCGCGTTCGCGCGGCGGCAACCGTTGCAGCCGACCGCGGTCGATCTGGCGCGGCTGGTGGAGAACATGGCCGAGCTGATCGGATCGACCACCGGCCCCACGATCCGGGTCGAGGTGGCGGTCGCCCCCGACCTGCCGCCCGCGCGCGCCGACGCGAACCAGCTCGAAATGGCGCTGCTGAACCTCGCGGTGAACGCGCGCGATGCGATGCCCGACGGCGGCGTGCTGCGCGTCGCCGCCGCGACGACCGAGGTGGGCTCGGAGGGGCCGGACGGAATCGCGCCCGGCACCTATGCCTGCCTGAGCGTCACCGACACCGGCACCGGCATGGACGCCGTGACCCGCGAACGCGCGATCGAGCCGTTCTTCTCGACCAAGGGCGTGGGCAAGGGCACCGGGCTGGGGCTGTCGATGGTGCACGGGCTTGCCGCGCAGCTGGGCGGCGGGCTGACGATCGACAGCGCGCCCGGCCGCGGCACCTGCATCATCCTGTGGCTGCCGGTCAGCGTCGAGGATGCCGCCCCGGTCGACGTGGTGCTGGTGGAGGCACCGGCGACGCCCGTGCCGCGCGGCACCGCGCTGCTGGTGGAGGACGAGGAACTGGTGCGGATCAGCACCGCCGACATGCTGACCGATCTCGGCTATGCCGTGGCCGAGGCGGCGTCGGGCGAGGAGGCACTGGCGCTGGTGCGCGGCGGATTCCGCCCCGACCTGCTCGTCACCGACCATCTGATGCCGGGGATGAGCGGCGCGCAACTGGTGCAGGCCATCGCCGCCGAACTGCCGGGGCTGCCGATGCTGATCGTGTCGGGCTATGCCGAGGTCGAGGGGATCGACGCGAACACCCCGCGCCTGACCAAGCCGTTCCGCAACGACGAACTGGCGACGAGCATCGCCGCGCTCGCCCCGCGGGGGCACGAGGGGTAGCAAAAGCCCGTCGGCACCGGCGCAATGGCCGGGCGGCAGAAATTTACCGACCGGTACAAAAAGCCGTTGACGGACACCCACCCGCTTAATATACCACACGGTATAGAAGATGGCACCGCGGTGCCGCCCCCGTCACACAAGGTGCCGCCATGATCGTATCTGTCACCTTGCGGTGATCGCCCGGTAATTCGGCGGCACCGCCTTCGCTTGACCATCATCGGCAATCGCTTCCCCCCGGCGCATGCGGCCGGGGGGGGATCGGGGGATTGCATCCGCACGTCGGGACCATCGCGGGTCGCCGCGACCGCCGGGTCGCACCCGGCCGATCCATATCGCTGCACAAGGGAGGATTTCCATGGCCTATGTTGATTTCTCGGGCGATCCGCTGCTGGCGCCGCACCTTGCCCCCGCGCTGCTCGACGCCGCGCCGCCCGCTCCTGCCCGCACCGGGCTGAGCGCACTGGAATGGTCGGTGGTGGCGCTGGCGCGGCAGGACCGGATCGCGTCGCTGCGCCATCCGGGGCGGGTGTCGATCGCGCTGGGCCGGGTGTTCGGCACGCGACGGGGCAGCCCCAACCTCGCCGATCCGCAGCTGGAGGCGCTGCGGCGGATCGCGGTATGGGCATGGCATCGCGGCTATGCCGTGCCGGAGGGAGAACTGGCGGGCTTCCTTGCCGCCGGGTTCAGCATCGACCAGTATGAGACGATGCAGGCCAGCATCGGCGCGGCGCGCGGCGAACGGGGCATGCGCCGCGCCGCCTGATCCCCGCAGCAACATTTCGTCTCAATTCCGTACGGACCCGTCCCGCCGCATGCGAGTTGGCATCGCAAAGGGGACGAGATGATCGACGTGTTCGGCAGCTATTGCGGGACCGCACCCACCGCCGCGACGTGGTTCGGGCGGTGGAACGGCGACCCGCCGCTCTTGATCGCGTTGCTGCTGGGCGGCGGTGCGATGCTGGCCCTGCCGGCGCGACGGCGTGTCGCCGGGCTGACCGCGACGGCGGTGCTGGCGCTGGCGTTCGTGTCGCCGCTGTGCGCGCTGTCGGTCGCCCTGTTCTCGGCGCGGACGCTGCACCATCTGTTGCTGATCGGCGTCGCCGCCCCGCTGCTCGCGGTCGCATGGCCGTCGCGCATGCCGCTGTCGCCGCCTGCCGCGCTGGCGGTCGCGACGGTCGTGCTGTGGGCGTGGCACGTTCCAGCCGCCTATGACGCGGCGCTGGCGAACAGGCTGGTCTACTGGATCATGCAGGCGAGCCTGCTCGGCAGCGCCTGGGCCTATTGGGATGCCGTGCGCCGCGCCGAGCCGCCCCCGGCACTCGCCGCCGTCGCCGCCGGGGCCGCGCAGATGGGGCTGCTCGGCGCGATCCTCACCTTCGTCGCGCGGCCGCTCTATGCCACGCACCTGTCGTCCACCGCGGCATTCGGCATCGGGCCGCTCGCCGACCAGCAGATCGCGGGGCTGGCGATGTGGGTGGCGGGGCTGATCCCCTATGCCGTGGTCGGCGCGATGATCGCGCGGGCGACATGGCGGCGGATGGCGACGGCAGGATGCTGAGCCTCGTCAAGGCACTCCATATCGCCGCGCTGATCCTGTGGTGCGCCGGGCTGGTGGCGCTGCCGCTGGTGCTCGCCAAGCATCGCCGCGACGAGGCGCAGACGACCTATGCCCGGCTGCGGCTGCTGACGCACGGCGGCTATACGATGATCGTCACCCCCGCCGCCGTGACCGCGATCGCGGCGGGCACCGCGCTGATCTACCTGCGCGGCGTGTTCCAGCCGTGGATGTTCGCGAAGCTGGTCGCGGTCGGGCTGCTGGTGTGCCTGCACGCGCTGGTCGGCCATACGGTGGTGCTGATGAGCGAGCGGCGCGGCGACTATGCGCCGCCCTCGCCCGTCCCGCTGGTCGTCGGCAGCATCGCGACGATGGTGGTCGTACTGCTGCTGGTCCTCGCCAAGCCGGTCGTGCCCGATATCGCCCCGGCGTGGCTCCAGACCCCGCAGAACCGTCAGCTTCCGGTCGAAGAGACGCCGATTTGATACTCGAACACCAGCTTGCCGCCGTGCCACCCGGTGAAGCCCGTGAAGCCGACCGCGAACAGCGAGAGGAGCAGGCCGTAGGGCAGCACCGCCTGTTCGTAGCCGGTCAGCCGGTATCCCCAACTGGCGCCGAGGATCGACAGCAGCATCACCGCGATGACGAAATGCGTCCAGCTGGCCGAACGGGCGCGGATGCCGGGGACGAGCAGCAGTTCGACGGTACCCGCGATGCCCGCCAGCACGCCGAACAGGAACCCCGCGCCCGAGGCCCACAGCGCGGCGCGCGCCCAGAAATTGTCGCCCGTCCACCAGTAGAGCAGGTCCGCGCCCAGCGTACAGGTCGTCAGCGCGATCGGGAACGCCACCAGCATCGCATGGATCGGATGGCCCGCCACCGCGATCCTCGATTCGGTGCGGTGGAAGGCAGGCTTTTCCCGCACCGGATCGACCAGACGGGTTTCGGCGACGTCGCTCGGGGTCGTTTCGCTCGGCATGGGCGTGGGCTTCTCCGGGCCGGGGCGGGCCGCGCCGGCATGTGCGCGACAACGCTCGTGCTGCTCGGCGGTTGCAGCGGCGAACTCTCGACGATCGATCCGGCGGGGCCGCATGCGCGGTCGGTCGCGACGATGTGGTGGGTGATGCTGGGCGGCGCGACGATCCTTGCGGGGCTGGTCTTCGTGCTGCTGGCGCTGGCGTTTCGCCGCCGCGACGACGCGCGCCGTGCCGCATCGGCGCGGGTGTGGATCGGGGCGCTGGGGCTGGCGATGCCGCTCGCGGTGCTGCTGGCACTGGTCGGCTATGCGCTGGCGGTCGGGATCGGCACGCTGCCGACCGCCGATGCCCGCGCGGTGGAGATCGGCGTGACCGCGCGACAATATGCGTGGGACATGGCGCATCCCGGCGGCGTGCGCACCCGGAACGTGCTGCACATCCCCGCCGGACAGCCCGCCGATCTCGTCATCACCTCCGCCGACGTGATCCACAGCGTGTGGATCCCGCGGCTGGCCGGAAAGATGGATGCGATCCCCGGCCATACCAACCGGCTGCGCGTGGTGGCCGACGCGCCCGGCACCTATCGCGGCGAATGCGCCGAATATTGCGGCATCGGCCACAGGGATCATGGCTTCACCGTCGTCGCGCACGATGCGGCGGGCTGGGCGGCGTTCACGGGGGGAGCGGAATGAGCGCGCTGAAACTGCACCGCGAACTGACCGCGATCTGGCGTACCGAGCCGGGCTGGCGCGGGCGGTTGCGCTCGGTCAACCACAGCGACATCGGCAAGCGGTTCATCGTCGCGGCGTTCGTGTTCTTCGCGATCGGCGGCGTGCTCGCCATGCTGATCCGCGCGCAGCTGGCCACGCCGCGCAGCGCGTTCGTGGGGCCGGAGGTCTACAACCAGCTCTTCACGATGCACGGCAGCATCATGATGTTCCTGTTCGCCATCCCGATGTTCGAGGGGCTGACGATGTACCTGCTGCCCAAGATGCTGGGCAGCCGCGACCTCGCTTTCCCCCGCCTCTCGGCGCTTGGCTGGTGGTGCTATCTGTTCGGCGGCACGATCATCATCGTCGCGATGCTGGCGGGGGTGGCGCCGGATGCGGGCTGGTTCCTCTATCCGCCGCTGTCGGGCAAGACCTATACGCCGGGCATCAATTCCGACGTCTGGCTGCTCGGCATCACCTTCGTCGAGATTTCGGCGATGTGCGCCGCGATCGAGATCATGGTGTCGATCCTCAAGCTGCGCGCCGCGGGCATGCGGCTGGACCGGATGCCGATCTTCGCATGGTATCTGCTGGCGACGGCGGGCATGATGGTGTTCGGCTTTCCCCCGCTGATCCTGGGATCGATCCTGCTGGAGGTGGAGCGGGCGTTCGGCTGGCCGTTCTACGCGCCCGAACACGGCGGATCGCCGCTGTTGTGGCAGCACCTGTTCTGGCTGTTCGGCCATCCCGAGGTGTACATCATCTTCCTGCCCGCCGCGGGCGCGGTGTCGACGATCCTGCCGGTGATGGCGCGTACCCGGCTGCTGGGCTACGGCGCGATCGTCGCCGGGGTGCTGGCGCTGGCCTTCCTCAGTTTCGGGCTGTGGGTGCACCACATGTTCACCACCGGCATCCCGCACATGGCGCTGGGCTTCTTCTCCGCCGCTTCCGCGCTGGTCGCGGTGCCGACGGCGGTGCAGGTGTTCGCGTGGCTCGGCACGCTGTGGCAGGGGCGGCCCGAGCTGAAGCTGCCGATGCTGTACCTGATCGGCTTCTTCATCGTGTTCGTCATCGGCGGGCTGACCGGCGTGATGCTGGCGATGGTGCCGTTCGATGCGCAGGCGCACGACACCGCATTCGTCACCGCGCATCTCCACTATGTCCTGGTCGGCGGGTTCGTGTTCCCGATGCTCGCCGCCGCCTATTACTGGCTGCCGCACGTCACCGGGCGCGAGCGGGTGATGCGGATCGGCGAGGCGGCGTTCTGGCTGATCTTCATCGGGTTCAACCTGACCTTCTTCCTGATGCACCTGACCGGGCTGCTCGGCATGCCGCGCCGCATCGACACCTATCCCGAGGGCATGGGGTGGACGTGGCTCAACCTGCTGTCCTCGGTCGGCGGGTTCCTCCAGGCGTTCGGCTTCGCGCTGGTCGTGATCGACGTGACGTTGCAGATCCGGGTGGGACGGACGCACCGCCGCAATCCATGGGGCGCGACCACGCTGGAATGGGCGATGCCGATCCCGGCCCCGGCCTATAATTTCGCCAGCCTGCCGACCGTGGCCACGCGCGACCCGCTGGACGACGCGCCCGATCTGGGCGTGGCGCTGGCGCGGGGCGACGGGCTGCTGGCGGGCAGCCGCCACGGCTGGCGCGAGACGATGGCGGTCGACATGACGACCGGCGCGCCGGAGCATGTCGCGATCCTGCCCGGCAACAGCTGGTGGCCGATCGCCACCGCGGCGATGCTCGGCGGCTTCTTCCTGACGATGCTGGCGGGATTCTATGCGGTCGCGCCGGTCTTCCTGCTCGGGGTCGTCGTGCTCGGCTGGCGCTGGGCATGGACCAACGGCATCACCCGCGACGTCGGGTTGCTGCCGGTCGGCAACGGCCTGCTGCTGCCGACCAGCTTCGAGGCGGCGCGGACCACCGGCTGGTGGGGCAGCGTGTTCGCCCTGTGCGCCAGCGCGACGCTGTTCGCCTCGCTGCTGTTCGGCTACGCCTTCCTGTGGACGATCGCGCCGAACTGGCCGCCGCCCGTGCTGATCGCGCCGTCGCTGGTCGTGCCGCTGCTGGCGGTCGGCGGCGCCGCGGCGGCAGCGGTCGCCGGTCGCGGCGGCCGGTTCGCGCTCGGGCTTGCCGGGCAGACGGCGATCGTCGCGGCGCTGGCATGGGCGCTGGTCGGCGCGCCCGCCCCCGCCACCCACGCCTATGCCGCGACCAGCGCGATGCTGGCCGCCTATGCGATCTTCCATGCCGCGCTGGCGGCGATCCTGTTCGCCTTCCTGATCGCGCGGGCGCGGGCCGGTTTCCATTCGCCCGCGCGCGGCGGCGAGGCGCGGATCGTGCGGCTGTGGAGCGACCATGCCGCAGGGGCAGGCGCGTTCGTTGCGCTGCTGCTGACCTTGCCGGGATGGACGGCATGATCGCGCTGCTGCGCCTGTCGGCCGGGCCGGTCGGCTGGGCGGCGGCCTTCTGCCTCGTCTATGCGCTCCACGGGCTCGGCTGCGCGCGCCGGTGGGATGCGGTCATGGCGGGGGGCGGCAGCCTGCACCGCTGGGTGCTGCTGGGGGCATGGGCGCTGTCGATCGGCGCGACGCTGGCGATCGCGCTGTACCTGACGGGCCGCCGCGACGCCCCGCTCGGCCATGCCGCGGCAGCGCTGGGGTGGGTGGGGTTCGCCGCGACGCTCATCACGTTCCTGCCGGTCGCTGTCGTCCCGGCCTGTACGTGATCCGCGCGGCGGGCCGATCGGTCGTGGCCGACAGCGGGCGGTGATGGCGGGGCCGGGAAGCGCGTTCGACGACCGGCATGTCGCGGCGGTCGTGGCGGAGAGGGAGGGATCTCGAATCCTCAAATAACGAATTGAAATCAAATAATATTTCTGGGATTTCAGCAAATCACCCCACTTTTTTCCCCACATTCGATGTGAGAATATTTTTAGAGGCGGGAGGTGGGTCATCTGTTTCGCGCCCTTCCCCCTAAGGGCGTTTGGTCGCGAGAATTTTCGAAGAAATGAACCTCGCGACCGGATTGAAAGGGCCCAATTGCCGACATTCGGAGTTATGCTCCAAGCTCCCGACGGCGGACGTCTATTCAGCCGAAGCAACCCGATTGGGCACGGGTTTCTTGGGCTAGTGGCTTTTCACTTAGTTAATGTTCTCGGCGTTGTGCGCCTGTCGCGCTCAGGTATTACTCCTTTTCCCACTTCCACGTATCTTGATCAGTTTCCCTAGCTCGCCGCCCATCTTCCGTCTGGTCTCGTGGAGGTCCACCTGCGCCTGCAGCTTGAGCCACATCTCGGCTGACGTATCGAGAACCTGCTCAAGCCTCAGTGCCATCTCGGGCGTGACGGCCCGGCGGCTGTTCAGCAGCTGATTCACGCTGTGGCGGGACACGCCTAGGGCCTCGGCGAGCTGGTCCTGCGTGATCTGCATGTCACCCACCACGCGTTTGCGCAGCACGTCGCCAGGCTTGGGCGGCATGTGGTCATCAGTGTCGGCCATAGGCCTCCCTCACTCCAGACGGATGTTGATCGCTCCAAGTCCTTCCGCAAACTCGAAGCGGAGGACGCGGGCTGCGTCCACCGGGACTTGCCACGTGTCGCCGTTGATGTGGCAGAGCTCGGGGAACATGAAGTCGAGATCGCGCGCCTCGACGCATGGGCGAAGCAGATCGATGACGAGGGCAAGCACCGGGTCTGGCGCGAGCAGTTTGAGGTCGGCGAAACGGGAAACCATCTAATCCTCCTGACTGAACCACTGCAGATGCAGGCGCGCGGGTGCGCGCCGCGGCAGCGGCAGGAGGGGGACAACCGGTCATGATGTCATGGGCTAGTATCGCCTCCCTGACCGCACAGGGTCTGAAGACGGTGCGCCGGTAGCGGACGCGGTGGCGGACGAGGACGCTGGAGCGCAGTTCGCGCTCGAACATCCTGACGATCGCCACGGCATCGACTTCATTCCAGCGGTCGGCGGTTAATAGGTCCAAGCCGACGCAATCAATGAGCCGTTCGAAGAGCTGCTCGCGCTTGCGGCTGGAAATGGCCAGTTCGATGGCGACCCTGCGGTGCTGTCCGTCGAACACAGCGTGACCCATGTCCGTCGCGACAGAGAAGCGGTCGACGTCGATCCGGGTTCCGTTCAGGATGGTGGGTGCGACGGTGCGATCGTCAAGGTTCGCACTGAAAGACTTCAGATATTCGGCGACGAACGAGTGTTTTGCGAAGCGCTCTTGCTTGGCCAGCAGGCTGGCCCAGACATTCGCGTCAACTACGACCTTCGGTGCCGGCTCTCCCGATGACTCGGTAGAGGCGAAGTCTAGCAAGTGCGATCGCAGCCGCTGCAGGAGCCGGGCCGATTTGGCCGCCAACTCCGACGAGAGCTGCTCGCTCACCATGGCGAAAGCGACGGCGCTGCCGCTGTCGGCCCAAGATGGGACCCGCGGCATGTCACCGGTCGGCCAGTGGAAGGAGACTGATGTGCCCCGAACCATTTCACACTTCGCGAATCGGTGGCCGTCCGCCGAGGACGCACTCACGCGGTCTTGGCGTTTGTGAAGCGCATGCTCCGTCGAGCGTGCCCGTGCCCAGGCGATGCTGTTCCAGGCTGGCCGCGAGGGGATTTTCGCGCCGCTTCCATCTGCCGCCGCTGGGTGCGCGAAGCCAGCAATCCATCCGGCGCGCTCGCATGTGCCTACCGGCTCGCAGGTTGAAAGACTGACCATGTGTTGGGATGTAGGTAGCAAGCCAACACGTTCAAGGGCGCAATATGGACGCCAGGTTGAGGGAAGCGCTGTCTGGCACTGGGTTGACCTTACGCTTCACCCACGGCTCGTCCGTCGGCGTCATTTCAATGAGTACGTCGGCGACGCAGTACTGCTCGAGCAGCGCTGCGACGGCCGCGCGCTCACCACATGTACGATTTGGCGTCAGGGTGTAGCGGAACGGCGCGCCCCGTTGGCGAGATCGAAGAGATGTCCTGTGGTTCGCAGCCAAACGAGACCGCGTTGCCGAACGGTCAACTTTCGCCAGATGAGGCTGCACCCCCGCCGCGGACGAGCGATGCCTCGGCGGCCTGCGCCGCCCCGTAAGCATTGGCGTCAAGGAGTCGCTCGTAAATGTCCATGGCTCGCGCGCGCACCGGCCCGTCGTCGCGTTGCAGGGCGATGGCGATCCGCACCATGTCGTCTCCCATGCCAAAGCTTCGGGCGCCGATCCGGGCGGGAGCGCCATCGCGAAGCTCGACCGCGGCGGTCAGTGTTTCACCCGCCGTTTCCTCGAACCCTGGATGGACCAATAGCCCGCTGATGGCATCCAAGAGCCAGTGTTGGAGTGCCGCCTCCAGCGCGACCGGGTTCGCGGCGACCGCCGCTAGGAGGTCGCGCGTGTGGTCATCGGGCGGCAGCGGGCGGAACCTTGAGAACGCGGTGGCAATGGCAACGGCCAAGTCGCTGTCGGGCTCTTGCGCGAGTGAAACGACGAGGTCGTGGGCGCTCAGGCGAAGGGTCGGATCACCTTCGGACCATGCCGCCACCGCGCTGAATGCAACGCCGGTCCTGGCGGCTGAGGGCCCGCCTGCCAGGATGGGCGTTGCGCGCCACGACTGCGGGTCTTCGTCACGGCTAACCACCGCCAAGCCGCCGACGAACTCGCCCGCCACCTGTCGCTGCTCGTCGGACCCGGCGAGCCAGCGGTCGAGAATCTGATCTAGAACGTCCTCCGGCAGCCGGCGCCGCAGCTGCCAGAACGTGCGGACCAACAGCGGGTCGTCGAATGCATCTGGCGCACCCGCCAGCATGGCGCGGAGCAGGGCGTGTGCCTCCTCTTCGGGCGTCGACCAGAGCACCTGGCCATATGACAGCAGCGTGTGCGACCAAACGGCCGGGTCCTCGGCGCAAGAAGTGTGCCGGAGCAGCGTGTGCACGAAGGCACCAACGTCGGGCTCTGGCCTCAGCAGCAGCCCCTGCCCGATGGCGTCCAGGAACGTGAAGTTGGCTTGCGGCACCATCACGTGCCCGCCGCTTGGGCCGAAAAGGGCGGGTCTCGGTTCCCGACGCTCCGGCCGGGCGTTCCGCCGTTTGTTCTCGGCAGCGGCCTCAGCTCGGCGTTTGACGCGCGAAACGACCGCGTCCGGATCGTCCTCCAGCCAAGTTTCCAGCAGGGCGACATCCTCGTCCGGCAACCCGCCCCGGCGCCGCGCGAGCGTATTGAAGGCCCAACCGGCATCGTTCCGCCACGAGCGGCTCGCGAAGCCCTTGTCGACAAGGGAGCGCACGAGCACGACGATCCGCTCCGGCTCCAGCGCCTCACATCCGGCCAGCTCGCGCAGGCCGTTCCCTGCCACGGCCTCGTGCCGGCCGGGAAGGAGTTTGTCGCCGACGATTCTCATCGCCCGTTCGGGGTGAACCTTCGCGAATTCACCGAAGGCCTGCGCGAGCTGCCGCGCGCCGCCGGTATGCGGGCGCCGGCGGTCGAACCGTTCTTCAGCGGCGTCGTGCCGCGCCTCGACCATCGCGACGATCTGGTCGTCGGTGGCGAGCGCCATCGACTCGGCGGACATTGGCGAGCCGACAAGGCTGGCCATGCGCATCGAATTTATCCGGCCCTTAAAGCGCGGTTGAACTGCGCGCCACTCCTCCACCTGCCGACGTCGCCGCGCGTCGAGCGCACTTGGCGGGAGCTGGGCTAGAAGCGCGAGGCGCGCCTCCTCAGCCCAGCCGATCATCAACCGACGCACCTCCACGCCGGAGTCTCCGGCGGCCGGATTGGGATAGCGGGTCCAAGCCTCGATGGCGTCGCGCAGTCTCGCAAGGTCGTCGCCAGCCAAGTGTCCTGAGACCACCCGCACCAGTTCGCGCGATGACCAGCCATGTACGGTCCTGATCACGCCGTCTGAACCGTCGCCGACAGCGTCGCCCACGTCAAAGCGCCGGACGTCGGATAGCAGAAAGTCGAGGCCGTGTCTCGCCAGCGCCGCGCCGCCGCAGGCCAGCGCGTCGGCGATTACGGTCTGGACCGCCTCTACTTCAACGTCGACGAACGGCAGCAAAAGGTTCATCAGTTCCTCGGGCCTGCTGGCCGCGACCTGGCACAACGCGGTGCGGAGGGCCTGGAAGGGGCTTCCGTCCTCCGGTCGGTCCCACCGCCAGCCCAGGTCGGGGCTCGCCGCGAATTGCTTCATCCTCGATTGAGGCTCGTCCGCGTCGCGGGACGCAAGCGCCACGAAGGCGGGCAGCAGCCGGTTGGCGAAGACGAGCGGCTCCGCCTCGACCATCTTTTCGAGATCGTGGACGTCAAGCTCCCACCCGCCGCCACTTGCGGCTGCCACAAGGTAGGTCGTCGCCATGTCGGCTGCGTCTGCCGACCTTCCAGCCTTCAGCAGCTCGACGCCGAAGTGCGCAACGAAGTGTGGTGCTATCGGCGATCTACCCATCGCCTCGACGAGGCGCTTCGCGGCCCAATCGTTCCAGAGGCGGGCCCGCTCCAAGGTGAACAGCACCACGTCATCGCGGTCCGCCCCGGCCCAGTGACGATCGATCAGTGCAGCCGCCGAGGCGGCGTCGACCGCCATCTCGGCGGCGACCAGCGCCTCGCTTACGCCGCGCATGCTGTCATCCTGCATGACCAGCGGCAGCCAATCCATCGCCAGCGGGCGCCAAGCCGCCCAGCGGCTCGCTATGAGCGGCAGCGCCCGCCGGGCGAGGGCGGGGTCGGTGCGGAGCAGGCGTCCGACCCAGCCGACCTCGCGGGGCCGCGGCTCGCCTTGGCCCGCCACCAAGTCGACGACAAGGTGGCGCAGATGGCGCCTGGTAGCGTCGCCTCCCAGCAGGAGGTCGAGCGCCCCCTCGTAGGCCGGTGCGTCGTACGACCTGAGGCGCTGAAGCGCCCGGAGCACGGACGCCCGCGTGAAGAGGCCGTCCTGCCCCCGCCAGGCGAACTCGGCGAGGGCTTTCGCGTCTGAGAGGCCGCGCGCCTGAAAGTCGTCCAGCCAAGCTTGGTGGCTGAAGCCCACGCGGCCGCCATCGACGACGAGCAGGCCCGCGGCAACCGCTCTGCGAAACGCCTCGGGCCGCTCGAACTCGTGGACGTCAGCAGGCCGCCAAAGGGTCTCTGTTTGCACCATCTCCTCTGCGAGGAGGACGAGGAGGCGACCGACCTCCTCGCGCGTAGTGCCGTCGCCGAGATCGGCGCTGTCCAGCCAGCGGGCGAGCAGCATCGATGGAAGCAGGTCGTCGAGGCGCCCGCCGCGTTTCGCGATCCCGACGAACAGCTTGAGCGCGAACGGCCGGCGAATTGTCTCCCGAAGCGGTCGGGGAACAAGAGACGGATTAACACCGACCTCGAGAAGCGCGGCGTCGACGCGGTCGAGTGTCGGGAGCGCCAGCATCGTGCGCTGATATTCAAAGCGTGAGAAGCGGGCGTCGTGGTCGGCCTCGAACGGGCGCGATGACACCACAACGTGGACCGGCGGTCGCTCCGCGTGCCTGCCGCCCGGATGAACCTCCTCGACCAGACGCAGCAGCAGCCGCATCCGGTCGGACGTCCTATCCATCACCTCGCTCACTGCGTCGAGCTGGTCGACGAGCAGCACGCACGGCCCCTCCTCGGCGAGCGTCTTGACGCAGGAGACTACGTCGCCGCGCATGCCGAGCGCTTGCGAGACGTCCGCCAGCGTGCGCACATCCGCGGGCAGGCGGTCCGCCTTGACGCCGAGAACGGGCACTCCGTCCGCCTCCAGCTGCGCAACAATCGCAGCAAGCAGCGCCGACTTCCCCGATCCCGCCTCTCCGACCAGCAGTGTCTCTCCGGACGGCTCCGCGCGAATTCGGCCGAGCAGATCGTCGAACTCAGGCCGCTTCATCTGCGCGCCCCAGACGTCGCGCGGCCACTCGCGGAGCTCGGCGGAGCCCGCGACCGCGTCGGCGCGGGCGTCCTCGGCCTTGATCGGCCCGGCCCGCTCAAAGGCGCGCCGCTGGTGGCGGACGAGCTCGACCACGTTGGCGTTGATCGCCTCCGTGACCTGCCGATGCGCGACGTCGCGCCACGCCTCCGAAGCGGCGAGACCGCGGCGCAGAGCCTCGGCGAACGAGACTAGGGCCGCCTCTAAATCCACGCGACGCTCGGAGAGCGCCCGCCGGAGGTCCGGCCCCTCATGCACTGGACGGCCTTCCGCGGCGGTCAAGGACGCTAGAAGCGTCAAGGCCACCGCCTCGGAGTCGGGAAGGCTGGAGGGATCCTCGACTAGCACGAGTACCGTCGGGGTGACGAAGTCGCGTACGAACAACTCTTCCCGCAGGCCGGATGCGAGCGTCGAGTCCCGGGCCGCTGCCGCGTCGATCGCCGAAGAGACGATGGCCGCAAGCTCCCGGCGAGCCGCGTGCCCCTTCAGGCGTCTGAGCGCCGCGCCGACCAACCCGCCGGCCGATTTATCGAGGACTAGGCCGAGGGCTGCGTCGACAAGCGCGGCGGTCGTGAGAATAACCATGCAGCGGTTCTAGCGCAGCAATTTATTCCGCGCGACCACGCTCCGTTGATGAACAACTGCCAAGCCCGCTCACCACGAGCATTCGTCGTTTCTCCTCGCCAGATGAAGGTTTCGTTTGGATTTGAGACCATCTCACCCGCGATACGCACCCGAACTTAGCATGACCGCCGAGCTTCAAAAGACTGGCAGTCTCTCCTAGATATCGCCAGGGAGGCCGCTCGAACTTGGCAATATTCGAGATTACGGAAAACGATATCGCGGCCCTGACGGACGCCGACCTGCGGACGCTAGAGGCTGTTATGAACCTGCGGCGAGCGCGGCGGCCTGCTTGATCAATTTGGCTAACTAGAGCCCGTTCGGCTGCGCCTCAAGGTTGGTCACCACTTTGCCGTCTTCGCCAGTATTGACGGATTTCGATCCAACGATCCTGGCTGCCATCCATTCCGGCACATGCCAGCTAGCGGGAAGTGAACGGGCAATCGCACCGGGCAATATCGACCAGAGCAATAGTGTCGCCATCGCCGTTGCTGCGCAGCTCCGGCGGAGCAGGCGAGACTGGCCTTCCACCGATTGGCCGCGCTCAACGATGCCATCGACCCTCCCGATCGATCGTGCGATGGTATCGCGTGCTTCGTCGAGCTTGCGGGCATCTTCGGCCCTGGCGTTCGCGGCCGCCTGCACGATTTCCTTGGTGAGTGCGATGGGCGTCAGCGCGACGGCCGGACTGCGCTCGATCCGCTGCAACGCCTCCTGCGTCGCTTTCAGCTGCGCCATCATCGATCCGAGTGTCGGCGTATAGTCCGGCATTCGTTCGCGAGCAGCGGTGAGGCCTTCCACGGCGCGGCGCAGCAGACTGATCTCGGCGCAGAGATCTTCAAAGGCAATCGCGGTCTCGCCGGTGGGTTGGTCGGTGGGCTGGGTCATGACCGCAGCCTACCGCCCCAGCCCGCGGCCCCGCGAGAGGCCGAGCCAGTTCTGGAGATCATGGGACAATGAGCCGCCGCCCGAGGAGCGGATTCCGAGTTCCTTGACGCGGTCTCGTAGCAGCGACTCGAGCTGGGGGTCGCGTTCCAAGCTCTTGGCCATGCCGGTCATCGCATCACGCACCTCATCGGCGCGCCAGCGCTCGCCGTTCCGATCGAATGCCGCCGCGCGTTTTGCGTGTCTGGTCCAGTCCTCGACGAACCGGTCTGCGCGTACGGCGCGGTCGCTGCGCATCTTTTCTTCCAGCGCCAATGCGCGAGCGGCGCGCTCGTCGCGCATCTCTGCTTCCATCATCATCGCCCGGACGACCTGCGTCGTCCTCCCCTTGGCAGCCTCCTCGATGAGCCCATGGTCGGCGTTGAAGACAGCGCGGATGTCGCGAACACCGTCGGGACGAACGGCCTTCAGCGCCGAGACCGCCGCATCGAGAGCGGCCTGCTGGTGGGGGAGCGGCTCGAAGCCCTGACGACGGCTTTGCATGATGTCGGCAACCGCTCGGCCCACCTTCTCGACCGCCTGGTCGAGCGGAGATCGCTCGACCTCGTTGCGTACGACCCGGGTGAGCCTGAGACCGGCGAACGGGTCGCGGGGCTTTGACACCGCAACCTCGGCCGATTTGTCTGCAGCCGGGTAATCGGACGCCATATCCTTGCCCCGCTCGCGCGATAGCGTCGAGGCCAGCCGATCATGATCTGCAAAGTCATCCCGGCCATAGTGGAGATCAACACCGTCACGATGCCGCGACAGGGCGACATAGGCGGCATGGCGATCAAGCCCCGGCGTGGCAAGCACATGCACCCGGTCAACGGTCATGCCCTGCGCCTTATGGATGGTGGCGGCATAGCCGTGATCGACCGCGGCATAATCCTTGAGGTCGAACGATACGGCCGTGCCATTGTCGAGCATTACCGCCATGCGGGTCGCGGTGACGCTTTCGATCCGACCGAGCGAGCCATTCTTGACGCCAAGGCTGCGCTCGTTGCGCCCGAACATCACCCGGTCGCCGGTAGCGAAATGCCGCTCGCCCTTCTCGACCTGCAGGGTGACATCATTACCAAGCTCGTCCCGCGCACGCAGTCGGCCGCGCGCCGCCTGGTTGAGCAGGGCCACCTCGTCATTGGTGTGGGTGAGGATGATGCGGCTGGCATCGGGCGCGGCCTGGCGCTGCCGGTCCCAGCGGTCGATCAGATCGACCCGCGCAGCCTCACGCGTCTCGGCGACATGGACCGCATCATGCTGCTGGTATGCCGACAGCGCTTCGCTGGTTCGCTCGGTGGCAAGCTGGCGCGTCGCCGCGCGTTGCCAATCCTCGCGCTGGCGACGGATGTCAGTGATCTCGATACTGCCATGGCGCTCGGCGACGCTGCGGAAGGCAGCTCCCGCTTCGATCGCCTGGAGCTGTTCGGGGTCGCCGACCAGCACGACCTTGGCGCCGCGCTTCTCAGCTTCGGCGATTACCCGCTCGAGCTGGCGCGTGCCGATCATGCCCGCCTCGTCGATGACAAGGATCGACTTGTCGTTCAGCAAATCGCGCCCCTGCCCCCATTGATGTTCGAGGCTGGCAATGGTGCGCGACGCGATGCCCGAGCCACTTTCAAGGTTCTCGGCGGCAATGCCCGACAACGCCAGACCCTGGACCTGATAGCCGGCGCTCCCCCAAGCTTCACGTGCGACACCCAGCATCGCCGACTTGCCGGTTCCGGCATAGCCGACGACGACACCAAGCCCCCGACCGCTGGTGACGTGATCAAAGGCGCTGCGCTGTTCCGGCGACAGGGTCAGCCCGCGCATCTCGGCACGGACCAGCGCCAGCTTGCGATGCTGGTCGCTCAGCCCGTGGCGACGGCTGGCTTCGAGCTTGACCGTGGCGCGCTGCAGCCGCGCTTCGGTGTCGATCATGTCGCCGCTGGTGAAGCGCTCCTGCCCCCGTCCATCCTTGCCGAGTTTGACCAGTTCGGGGGAGGCTCGGACCGCGGCCATCACCTGGTCGAACTGGTCCTTTCCCTCGCTGTGGCGATGGACGAACATCGCCAGGTCGCGGGTAGTGAAGGTTGCCTGGGTGCGGGTGATCGCATCCAGGGCGATGGCCGGGTTGGCGAGGATCTTGTCGCCATTGGCGCGGGCAATGGCGTGGTGTGTCAATCGGCGTCCAAAAAGGACCCCCTATCGGCGTGCAAAAGGGACCCCCTTCGTCAAGCAGCGTGACGGGTATGACGGGCGCACCGTTCGCGCTGGTTGCGGCGTAGGGCGGGCGTAGC